>NZ_KV841598.1:99365-200155 GCF_001839535.1 Streptococcus sp. HMSC36C04
AGTCGTAGAAGTGACAGAACGTATCAAGGAAAACTTTAAAGGACTTGTAAAAGCAATCCTTGCAGAACTATAAAAAACATAAATGTAAAAAGAGTCGAAGATTGAGCGTACAATCACATCTCTTTCTGAACTCAACTAAAAACGAAAGGAATAAAACCCACACGCAATCCTTTCTGAGATGAATAAGCTCCTAAGAAAAGTTTTTTAGCGCTTGTACTTTTCAGTTTGGTTTTTGACGGGCTTGGTATCTTACTTATGTCAATCCATATTGCAGCAAAACAAGGCGAAATTGCCGATAAAATTTTACTACCTGGAGACCCACTCCGTGCCAAATTTATTGCTGAAAACTTCTTAGAGGACGCTATATGCTTCAATGAAGTTCGCAACATGTTTGGCTATACAGGAACTTATAAGGGGCATCGTGTTAGTGTTATGGGAACTGGAATGGGAATTCCGTCTATTTCTATCTATGCACATGAGTTGATTGTTAACTACGGCGTGAAACGTTTAATTCGTGTAGGAACGGCTGGTTCGTTGAATAAAGACGTTCATGTACGTGAATTGGTATTAGCGCAAGCAGCAGCGACAAATTCAAATATCATTCGTAATGATTGGCCTCAATATGACTTTCCACAAATTGCAAGTTTTCGTCTTTTAGATAAGGCTTATCACCTTGCCAAGGATTTTGGTATGACTACGCACGTTGGAAGTGTCTTATCATCAGATGTTTTCTACTCAAACTATGGTGAAAAAAATATTGAACTTGGTAAAATGGGAGTTCTGGCTGTGGAAATGGAAGCGGCAGCTCTTTACTATCTAGCGGCTCAATATAATGTCGAAGCACTTGGCATTATGACTATTTCAGATAGCTTGGTTAATCTTGACGAAGATACAACAGCAGAAGAACGTCAAACGACTTTCACAGATATGATGAAAGTCGGCTTAGAAACGATTATTTCAGAGTGATGCTTGGAAATTTAGATATAAAAGAAGAAATAGTGTATGCTATTTCTCGCTATGATTATGCTCATGCCTATAAATTGGCTCAAAGACTGAACGATGCAGAATCAAAGCTAGTTGAACTTTTGTATATCATGGCAGAGCGGAGAGAGTTAAATATTCGCCCTGCTATGGAATATCAGTTGAAAATTAGAAATGATTTTCAACTTTTTTGTCATGAGTCTGAGGAAGATGAGCAATTAGCGAATTATCTATATGACTTAGAAGCAAAGCTTAAAAACGAACAAGTGATTGACTTTATTCGTGCCGTTAGTCCGGCGATTTATCGGATTTTTATGCGTTTAATCAAGCTGGAAATTCCTGATATTGAATCCTACATTCATAATTCCAGAGAAGCGAGTTACGATCGTTGGAATTTTGAAAAGATGAAAAATACAGCTCATCCTATTTTGAGTACTTTCCATGCTGAAAGTCCAGTTCATTCTTCTAGTCTGGCTAGCTTGATTTTACTGTTGGATTTACCAGAGCAAGTTAAAATCATGGTCAAAGAACTACGAAAGTTGGAGAAATCCGTTCGGAACCCATTAGCGCATTTAATTAAACATTTTGACGAAGAAGAATTGCATTCCACTACAGGTTTTTCTTCTCAATTTTTTATGGAAATATTGATTTTGTTGGCAAAAGCAACAGGCATTACTTATGACGAGGAGCAATTTTTCTTTGATCAAGTCAATCGAGTCATCAAAACATTGATAGATTGAGTGCTTTCTTTCATTATAAAATCCCATACAGTTCATTTTACTTGTATGGGATTTTTGGTTATTTAGAAGAAGAGCTGGATTCTTCTGTTGATGAGGAAGAACCGCTACTTGTTGATTCAAATTGTTCAGGGTGAAGAGCACGATAGCTTGGGGAATTAAACAGATCAACAGTTGAATTACCACCTCGTTTGCTATAAAGACTTGTAGATTCATCACCTTTTTTCTTTTCAATAGATAATAATGATTTAAGTGAGTTGGTATAAGAATAGTCCTTAGGATTCACTTTCCCTAAATCATTTCCAGTATAGAAGCGAAGCAAGTCTCCGGTTTGAATCAGGTCACTCATTTTCAACTGCTCATTAGTTGTGTTGCGGATTTTTTCCAATTCTGCCTTAGTTGTTTCATCTGGATTGGTAATTTCTTCTCCTGTTTCTGTGTAGTAAGTACGTCCACTATAGCTAGTATACTTAGGAGTTACGAAATAGTTTGATGAACGGAAGGCAACGGTTTGTTGATGTTTTGGAGAGAGCAAATCTTGACCAACTTGTAAGTATTGTTTAGAGTCAATACCGAGCAAATGTTCCAGAGTAGGTAAAAGGTCAACTTGCCCGCCATAGGTATTAATGACTTTTCCTTTTGTCATACCAGGAATAACAACCATATAAGGAACTCTTTGGAGCATGGCATTGTCGTAGCTAGACCAAGTTTCAGAGTTTTTGCCTAGTAGTGGTGCCAGCGAAGGATTCCGTGAATTAGAGATACCGTAGTGATCACCATAAAGAACGATGATTGAATTCTCATAAAGACCAGACGCTTTTAAGTAGTCAAAGAATGATTTAACGGCAGAATCTAGATAATTGGCCGTTGCAAAATAACCATTGATTGTTTCATCCTTAGTCGAAGCAAGTGGGAAACCAGTCTCGTCTCCAATCAAGCTAGTTGTATAGGGATAGTGATTAGAAACGGTGATATATTTTGCATAAAATGGTTGTTGCAAATGTTCAAGATATTTAATAGAATCTTTGAACATAATCTTATCATTCAAGCCATATTGGAATGAATTTGTTTTGTCTTGCTTAGAGAAGTAAGAAGAATCGAAGAAATAGTTATATCCCCATTGTTTGTAGGTGGTGTTTCGATTCCAGAAACTACCAGCATTTCCGTGGAAAACAGCACTAGAATTATATCCATTTTTTGAGAGAATATACGGAGCAGCTTGCTGCGTGTTTGTTCCACCATAGTTTACCATAAAGGACCCCTGATTGAGACCAAATAAACCAGTTTCTAGCATGGTTTCTGCATCAGATGTTTTTCCGGCTTTTACTTGATTAAAGATATTAGAAAAAGCAAAAGTTGAGTTGGAATGATATAGTGAGTTGAGGAAAGGTGTTACTTCGTATTCTTTGCCATCAGACTTTAATTTATAATCAATCAGGAATTGTTGGAAACTTTCTAAATGAAGATAGATGACATTTCTACCTTTAGCAATTCCGTAATACTCTTTATTTGGCTCGGCATAGTGTGACTTGACGTATTCTTCAACTGGTTTCAAATCTTCAGCACTTGCTTTGGAGCGTTCTTTGTTGGCACTATAAGTCTGATTAGCACTATAGCCAAGAAAGGCTGGCAACCCTAGGGCGCGGACAACATAATAATTAGAGAAGCCGCGTGTCAATAACTCTGGGCGGTCAACTTCTGCTAAAAAGAGGTTGGCTGAAAATAGCATACTAGACAGAGCAGTAATTGCAAAACTAGCTCGCTTGTTGAATGGCCGATCATCTAAACGAATCCATTTTTTATAAAAAAGAAAACCTAAGATTGGAAAATCAATGATGTAAATCAAATCTCCAGGTCTAAATAACTCAAGAGCAGCTTCTCCCAGACCAGCAGAAACACTACTTGAAGCGAGCATGGTATTGACAGTAACAAAATCACTAAACTCGCGATAATAGATAGAGTTTGAAATGAGCCAGACAAATAATAAAATATAAAGCGCAACTGCTAGAATATAGAAAACCTTGGTTTTTTTAATATAAAATGCTAGTCCAATCAGTAATAATCCTAATGGAAGAGGATTGATGATAGCGAGAAAGACTTGATAGGCGCCTTGAATATCTAGATTAAAATCAACAGAATAGGCCCACATGGTTTTTAGCCAATAAAGGGTCAGTAAGGTCAAGACAAAACCTAGTCTTGTACTCATGAAGTTGAGCATCTTCCTAGTCATAGTTTTCACAAATATATACTTCCTTGTCTTATTTCCTAAAATTTTCACTACTAAGTATAACATATTTTTGATTTAAGTTGGTAATTTAAAATGTTGCATTTTCTTTTGCTAGATAAAAAACAGAGAAAGGATTTTTATCCATTGAGAATAAATAGAATTTTTACATATAAACACATTTTTTGCAATCATTTTGTAATAAGTAATACATTTTTTTGAGAAAATTCATAACATTTGATATAATAGAGCTTATGAAACAGCTTACGATTCCTTCTTATACTGAAGAAAACATAAAAAAAGGACGATTTGTTTTAGAAAAACAAGATTTTCCTTCACTTTCTTTTGATCATCAAGTTGTAGAACTGGTAAATGCAAAAGGAAATTTTGTAGGCGTCGCATACTTATCAGAGCAAAATAAGGGTATCGGCTGGTTTGTCTCACAGAAGAAAGTAACTTTAGATGTCTCGTTTTTCTGTCAGTTATTCCAATCTGCGAAAGAAAAGCGACAAGTTTATCAACAATCAAAAGAGACAACAGCTTACCGCCTTTTTAATCAAGAAGGAGATGGATTTGGTGGGTTGACAATAGATTTGTATCAAGAATATGCTGTTTTTTCTTGGTATAATCTCTTTGTTTACGAGATTAAAGATACTATTGTTCAAGCATTTCAGCAGGTTTTTCCAGAAGTTACAGGAGCGTATGAGAAAATTCGTTTCAAGGGTTTGAATGTTGAGTCTGCTCATTTATACGGGCAAGAAGCGCCAGCATTTTTCCCAATTTTGGAAAATGGCGTTCGTTATAAAGTATTTCTAAATGATGGATTGATGACAGGAATTTTCCTTGATCAGCATGAGGTGCGTGGTAGCTTGGTAGACGGTCTAGCAGCTGGTAAGTCGCTGTTAAATATGTTTTCCTACACGGCAGCTTTTTCGGTTGCGGCAGCGATGGGAGGAGCCAGTCAGACAACCTCCGTTGATTTGGCAAAACGAAGTCGTGAGTTATCTGAAGCCCATTTTAGAGAGAATAATCTTGACTTAAGCAACCATACATTTTTTGTGATGGATGTATTTGACTACTTTAGATATGCTAAGAGACATGGTTTGACTTATGATGTAATTGTGTTAGATCCGCCGAGTTTTGCAAGAAATAAAAAACAAACTTTTTCTGTGGCGAAGGATTATCATAAGTTAATTGCTCAGTCTTTAGAAATTTTAAATCCCCAAGGGATTATCATTGCTAGTACAAATGCTGCGAATGTTTCACGTACTAAGTTTAAAAAAGAAATTGAAAAAGGTTTTGCAGGAATAAAGCACCGTTATTTGAAAGAATACGGTTTACCAGCAGATTTTACTTATAATAAAAAAGATGAAAGAAGTAATTACCTCAAGGTATTTACCATTAAGGTGAACAAATGAAATTAGTCGTATCAGTGATGCCGAAAAATTTAGAGGAAGCGCAGAATATTGATAGCTCGCGTTATGATGACGCGGACATTATTGAATGGCGTGCTGATTTTTTAGCAAAAGATGATATTTTGACCGTTGCACCTGCTATTTTTGAAAAATTTGCTGGTCGTGAATTGATTTTCACTTTGAGAACAATTGGCGAAGGTGGAAATATTGAATTGACGGATGATGAATATATTTCTACCATTAAGGAAATCTCAACGATTTATCAGCCAGACTATATTGATTTTGAATATTTTTCTCACAAAAATAGATTTGAGGAAATGTTGGATTTTCCAAATCTTGTTTTGAGCTATCATAATTTTAAAGAAACGCCTGAAAATATGATGGAAATTTTATCTGAATTGACCAGTTTGACACCAAAAGTGGTGAAAGTTTCTGTTATGGCACGTAGCGAGCAAGATGTGTTGGACTTGATGAACTATACGCGTGGTTTTAAAACCTTAAATCCAGATCAGGATTTTGTAACGATTTCCATGGGTCAAATTGGAAAGATTTCGCGGATAACAGCAGATTTAACAGGCTCGAGTTGGTCATTTGCAAGCTTGGATGAATCCAGTGCGCCAGGTCAAATTTCTCTTATTAATATGAAGCAAATTCAGGAGATTTTGAATGAAAATTGACGGCTATACTCGTTTAGTGGCAGTTGTCGCCAACCCAATCAAACACAGTATTTCTCCTTTTATCCATAATGCAGCGTTTGAGCAAACGGGCGTTAATGGAGTTTATGTGGCTTGGGAAATCTCACAGGATGACTTGAAAGCAACTGTTGAAAATATTCGTCGTTACGATATGTTTGGAATCAATTTGTCTATGCCTTATAAACAGGCTGTGATTCCTTTTTTAGATGAGCTCACGCCGGCTGCGCAGATGATTGGGGCGGTGAACACTGTCGTGAATCAAAATGGAAAATTGATTGGTTATAACACAGATGGCAAGGGATTTTTTATGAGCTTGCCTTCTTTTGTCGTCAAGGGTAAGAAAATGGTCATGCTTGGAGCTGGTGGGGCAGCGACAGCGATTATTGTGCAGGCTGCTTTAGATGGTGTTGATGAGATTTTTGTGTTTACGCGCCATTCTTCTTTTGAACGCGTTTCGCAGAAAATGAAGGAAATTCAGCAGAAGACTGCAGCGAAGATTTGGGTATTACCTTTAGAAAATCAAGAATTATTGCAAGAAAAAATTAACATTTCTGCTTTATTGGTCAATGGGACCAGTTTAGGTATGGACGGTAAGGCTTTACCGATACCAAGCAGTATTCGTTTACCACATTCACTTCTTGTGGCAGATGTGATTTACCAGCCGTTTGAAACCCCATTTTTAAAATGGGCAAAAGGACAAGAAGTTGAAGTAGTGAATGGCTTGGGAATGTTGCTGTATCAAGCAGCAGAAGCATTCAAATTGTGGACAGGAAAAGAAATGCCAACTAAAGAAATTTGGCAGACATTGGAAAAAAAATACAAATAAGGAGTTGCCTATGAAATTAAATGTGAATATCCCCAATCATCCTTACGATATTGTCATTGAAAAAGGGACTTTAGCTAAAGCTGGAGAATGGTTGGCAAGTTTATGGTCAGCTCAAAAGGTCGTTGTCATCACAGATAATCATGTGGCAAGTCTGTATGCTGAAACAGTTAAACGCAGCTTAGAAGTTGCTGGCTTTGAAGTGTTTGTATTTGATTTTCTGGAAGGGGAAGCTAGTAAAAATTTAACAACGGTCAATAAAGTTTATGAATTTCTCGCTAAAGTAGGGATGACCCGCAGTGATGGTATTGTTGCCTTGGGTGGCGGTGTGGTCGGTGATTTGGCTGGCTTTGCAGCTTCAACTTATATGCGAGGCATTCATTTTGTACAGATACCGACGAGTTTGACGGCTCAGGTAGATTCTTCGATTGGTGGGAAAACAGGAGTCAATACGCCGTGGGCTAAGAACATGGTGGGTACTTTTACTCAGCCGGACGGAGTTCTGATTGACCCAGATGTTTTAAAAACTTTAGGACAACGTGAATTGATTGAAGGCATGGGAGAGGTCATCAAGTATGGTTTGATTGAGGACGTGGAGCTATGGCAGGAACTGTCTGACATGTATGGTAGTCCAGAATCCATTTTGGAGCATGCAGAAAGTATCATCTATCATTCTTGCAATGTCAAACGAAAGCTAGTAGTGGAAGACGAACTTGACAATGGTGTGCGCCTTTATCTAAATTTTGGACATACGATTGGTCATGCAGTGGAGGCGACTGCTGGTTATGGCAAAGTCATGCACGGAGAAGCCGTGGCTATTGGCATGGTTCAAGTAGCATACGTAGCAGAAAAAAAGGGGCTGATGCCTAAAGGAATTACCACAGATATTGAAAAAATGTGCTGTAAGTTTGGTCTTCCGACCGATTATCAACCTTGGCGACAAGAAGAGCTCTATCATGCCTTACTTCATGATAAGAAAGCTCGTAGAAAGACAATCAAATTAGTCATTGTTCCAGAATTAGGCAGGACTGCCATTCATCAGATTCCTTTAGAAGAGATGAAAGATTATTTAGAAAAGTAAGTGCTAAATAGTAACAACAGATGAGGTAACGGAATGAGATATTTAACTGCTGGGGAGTCACATGGACCGCGTTTGACAGCTATCATTGAAGGAGTGCCAGCTGGGCTTCCTTTGACAGCTGACTATATCAATGCAGAGTTGAAACGCCGTCAGGGCGGATATGGTCGTGGAGCTCGTATGAAAATAGAGAGTGACAAAGTGGAAATTACTTCTGGTGTTCGGCATGGGCGAACCATAGGGGGACCGATTACACTCAATGTGGCCAATCTAGATCATCAAAAATGGTTGGACATCATGAATGTAGCAGATGTGGAGGACAAGAAAAAAGAGCTGCGCAAGATTACTAAACCTCGTCCGGGTCATGCAGATTTGGTCGGAGGTATGAAATATCGTTTTGATGATCTGCGTAATTCATTGGAGCGCTCTTCTGCGCGTGAAACGACCATGCGGGTTGCGGTGGGAGCTGTTGCTAAGCGTCTTTTAGAAGAAATCGGAGTTGAGGTAGCTAGTCATATCGTAACTTTCGGTGGCATTGACATTGAGGTTCCGGAAAATCTGACCGTTTCTGAAATCAAGAAACGTGCTCGTCAGTCAGAAGTTTCGATTGTCAATCCAGAATGTGAAGAGGAAATTAAAGCCTATATTGATCAGATAAAGAAAGATGGTGACACGATTGGTGGAATTGTTGAAACCATTGTCGGTGGTGTGCCAGTCGGGCTTGGTTCCTATGTTCAATGGGATAGAAAACTAGATGCTAAAATTGCTCAAGGAGTGGTTTCTATCAATGCATTTAAAGGTGTGGAATTTGGAGTTGGTTTTGAAGCAGGGCGGCTTAAGGGCAGTCAAGTGATGGATGAAATAATCTGGTCTAAAGAGGATGGATTTACTCGTCGCACCAACAATTTGGGCGGTTTCGAGGGCGGTATGACCAACGGAGAACCTATTGTAGTGCGCGGAGTGATGAAGCCGATTCCAACTCTCTACAAGCCACTTATGAGCGTTGATATTGAGACACATGAGCCTTATAAGGCAACGGTGGAGCGAAGCGATCCGACAGCTCTTCCAGCTGCTGGTGTTGTTATGGAAGCTGTTGTTGCAACAGTGCTTGCAACTGAGGTTTTGGAGAAATTCTCTTCAGACAATCTGAAAGAATTAAAAGAAGCCGTTCAACAACACCGCGATTATGTGAAAGGATTTTAATGCTCACCTATATTTTTACAATGACTTTGGTCGGAATTTTTGCAGGAATTTTGGGCGCTTTATTAGGACTTGGAGGCGGAATTGTTATCACGCCTGTACTCACTCTCTTATTTGGGGTGGACATTAAGTATGCGGTAGGAGCCTCTATTATTGCAGTTTTAGCGACTAGTTCAGGGTCTGCGATTGCCTATCTCAAAGATGATATGCTCAATCTGCGAATTGCCATGTTTTTGGAAATTTTTACGACTTTAGGAGCTTTTGTAGGCGCTATGTTATCAGTGATAACAGATTCACAAGTCCTTTTCTTACTTTATGGCGCTCTCATGCTCTTTCAAGCATTTAATATGTACCAGAAGATTCATGATAAAAAGGACAATCAGAATGTGAGTCACAATGATGCTATCGCAGAGAAATTAAATCTCGGTGGTGAATATTTTGACAAAGGTCTCAATCAAACAATCAAGTATCAAGTGACCAATGTCCCCGGTGGCTCTGTTGTCATGTTCTTTGCAGGTGTTATGTCGGCGCTTTTAGGAATTGGTGCGGGTGCTTTCAAAGTATTGGCCATGGATACTGTTATGAAAATGCCTTTAAAAGCTAGTTCAGCAACTTCTAACTTTATGATGGGAGTGACAGGAACGGCTTCAGCTATCTTTTACCTTTTTATAGGACAAATCAACCCGGTATTGGTTACACCAATCGCCTTGGGTGTTTTAGCAGGTTCTTTCATCGGAAGCCGCATCATGCCTTATGTACCTGTAAAAGTATTGCGCTGGATTTTTCTAGTCGCTTTATTAGCTCTGGGTGTGCAGATGTTTATACGAGGTATGCAATGACAGATAAAATGCAAAAAGAAGAGCTGGATTTGGTCATGGGGAAAATTCTTCGCATAGGAATTTTTCTCTCCATTCTTTTTATGTTTATTGGCTTGGTTCTTTACCTTTTTAGTGGTCAGCAGGTCATTTCTTTAAAAAATTTGGAACAGTTTAATCCAGTTGCCTATGTGAAGAGCCATTCCATTTTTGATGCAGTGACGTTTATGTTACTAGGGGCTTTTATGCTTATTTTGACACCGATTTTTCGAGTGATTTCAACTTTTATCATTTTTGTCAAAACAAAAGATAAAATGTATACGATTTTCACAGCGATTGTTATGGTTATTATTTTAGTATCGATTGTTCTGGGATTTATCGTTGAGCCAAAGTAAGGAGTAAGCATGGTAAAGAAAGTTATTTATATTGCGGGTCTTGGTTTGATTGGTTCTTCAATCGCACTTGGAATTCGACGTGATCATCTAGACTATACTATATTAGGTTACAATCGTGGAGAAGAATCCCGAAAAATTGCCCTTGAAAAAGGCATGGTAGATCAAGTGACCAATCAGTTTGCTGAATTTGCTCCTCTGGCAGATGTGATTATTCTTGCTGTCCCTATCAAGCAAACCATTGAGTTTATCAGGCAATTAGCAACTCTAGATTTGAAAAAAGATGTGATTATCTCAGATGCAGGCTCTACCAAAGCTGAAATTGTAGCTGCTGCTGAAGAAGCTCTAAAGGAAAAAACTATTCGATTTGTAGGTGCTCATCCGATGGCTGGTAGTCATAAGTCAGGTGCTAGTGCAGCAGATATAAATCTCTTTGAAAACGCCTATTATATTTTTACTCCGTCTCATTTGACGAAAGAAGGCACGATAGCAGAAATGAAGAATCTCTTATCTGGTCTGCATGCTCGCTTTATCGAGATTGATGCCAAAGAGCATGACCGGGTCACCAGCCAGATTAGTCATTTTCCGCATATCCTCGCTTCTAGTCTTATGGATCAAGCCGCTGCCTATATTCAACAGCACGAAATGACGCAGCATTTCGCTGCTGGGGGATTTCGTGATATGACACGGATTGCAGAAAGTGAACCGAGCATGTGGACTTCGATTTTATTGACAAATCCAGATGCTATTTTAGAGAGGATAGAGGATTTTAAGAAGCGATTGGATACTATTTCACTTGCTATTCAGAATAAAAATGAAGATGTGATTTGGAATTTCTTTCAGCATGGTCGCCAAGTGCGAAAAGCTATGGAAATTCATAAACGAGCAGGTGTGGATAGCTTTTATGACATTTTCATCAATGTTCCCGATGAAGAAGATGCTGTTTTAGGAGTGTTGGAACTTCTAAGGGGAACATCCATTGTCAATATTCACATTAACGAAGAAAATCGCGAAGATATTAACGGAATTTTGCAAATTACCTTTAAAAATCGCGAAGATTTGGAAAAATCTGCTAAAATAATAAGAGAAAAGACACATTATCAAGTCTTTTTAGATTAAGGAGGAAAACTATGTCAAATATTTATGATTTAGCGAATGAATTAAGCCGTACTCTACGTGACCTTCCTGAGTACAAAGCCGTTGTCGAAAGCAAAAAAGCAGTAGATGCTGATAGTGAAGCAAAGAACCTTTTAAAGGACTATCTAGCTTTCCAACAAGAACTGCAAGCTATGGCGCAATCAGGTCAAATGCCAACGCAAGAAGTGCAAGACAAGATGAAGTCGTTTGGGGATAAGATTCAAGGCAATCCTGCCCTGACTGAATTTTTCAATAAACAACAACAATTATCTATTTACTTGGCTGATATTGAACGCATCATTTTTGATCCAGTTCAAGAACTGTTGAAATAAGGTTATGATTCAAGCTGGTGCAAAATTAGCCCAGCTTTTTATGTGCATGAAATCCATAGGAGAAGAAAGGATTCAACAAATTAGCGAGAATTTTCTGAATATTTCCACTAAATACTTGTTTTTTACTAATTTCTGAGTATAATGAAATGTATCAACTAGACAGATTTTCAGTTTAATGGTGAAGCTGAACGGTGTATTTTATGGAGGTGCTTTATGTCACGTAAAATTGCGATTATTGGTATGGGAAATGTTGGTGCCGCAGTCGCGCATGGTCTGATTGCGCAAGGAACCTTTGATGATTATGTGTTGATTGATAAAAATGAAGCGAAAGTCAAAGCAGATGCACTTGACTTTCAGGACGCCGCAGCCAATTTGAATCATCACGCAAATATTATTGTTAATGATTATCAGGCGTTGGCAGATGCGGATGTGGTGGTGTCAGCACTGGGCAATATCAAATTACAAGATAACCCCAACGCCGATCGATTTGCTGAATTACCCTTTACATCCAAGGAAGTTCCTTTTGTCGCTGAACAATTGAAAAAAGTTGGATTTACAGGGATTATCATTGTTATTAGTAATCCAGTAGATGTCATTACTAGTCTTTATCAACACTATACTGGTCTGCCTAAAGAGCGTGTTATTGGAACGGGAACGCTACTGGACACAGCTCGTATGAAACGTGCAGTTGGTGTTCGCTTTGGTGTCGATCCTCGAAGCGTTTATGGCTACAATCTTGGAGAACATGGAAATTCTCAATTTACAGCTTGGAGCCAAGTACGGATAAAAGGGCAACCGATTTCTACATTTGCTTCGGTCGAGGAGTTGGATGAAATTGCTCTAGAAGCCCTTAAAGGAGGGCATACCGTCTTTTATGGCAAAAAATACACATCTTATGGTATTGCGAGCGCAGCTATCCGTTTAGCAGTAGCCCTTGTATCGGATTCGCATGAAGAATTGCCAGTATCAAATTATTATCAGCCATTAGACACCTACCTGAGTTATCCAGCGATTGTAGGACGTGAGGGAATTCTTGAGCAAGTCAAACTTAGTTTAACGGAAAAAGAGGAAGAAAAATTAGCGTATTCTGCACAATTCATCAAGCAAAAATTTGCAGAAAGTTTATAATTCTAAGAGGGTGAGGAAAAGCTGAATTCAACGAAATGAAGCTTTTTCCCCGCTCTCTTTTGTTTCCCTCCTTTTTTTATGGTACAATATGTAAAAAGAATCAGGTATGAGGTTTTCTATGCAGTTACGTACAAATGCAAAGGGGTTAGCTGGTTGCATTCGTGTGCCAGGTGATAAGTCTATTAGTCATCGATCGATTATGTTTGGTAGTTTGGCCAAGGGAGTGACAACGGTTCACGATATTTTGCGTGGTAAAGACGTCTTATCCACCATGCAAGTTTTTCGTGATTTAGGTGTTCAAATTGAAGATGACGGCAATGTAGTAACGATTCATGGAGTGGGTTTTGCTGGTCTTCAAGCGCCGACAAACAAACTGAATATGGGAAATTCTGGAACCTCCATTCGCTTGATTTCAGGTGTATTAGCTGGGCAAGATTTTGCGGTGGAAATGTTTGGCGATGATAGTTTATCTAAACGTCCTATGGATCGCATAACGATTCCTCTTCGTCAAATGGGGGTGCAAATCGCTGGACGAACCAATCGTGATTTGCCACCGCTCACCATTCATGGGAATAAGAACTTACAGCCCATTCATTATACCTTGCCTGTGGCATCTGCTCAGGTTAAATCTGCTTTGATATTTGCGGCTTTACAAGCTCAGGGCGAGTCTGTCATTGTGGAAAAAGAAATGACCCGCAATCATACAGAAGATATGATTAAACAATTTGGCGGTCAGATTTCTGTCAATGGAAAGGAAATCCGCGTTCAAGGCGGACAAGAGTTTACTGGACAGAATGTGCTGGTGCCAGGAGATATTTCTAGTGCGGCTTTCTGGATAGTAGCAGGACTTATCATTCCCAATTCTAAGATTATTTTGGAAAATGTTGGTATCAATGAAACACGGACTGGCATTTTGGATGTTGTTAAAGCTATGGGTGGAAATATAAACTTGTCTAATATAGACAGAGTTGCTAAGTCCGCTACCATAACGATAGAGACGTCTGAATTAGTTGGCACAGAAATTGGCGGAGAAATTATCCCACGTTTAATTGATGAATTGCCAATCATTGCACTTCTTGCCACGCAAGCTAAGGGGCAAACGGTGATTCGTGATGCAGAGGAACTAAAAGTAAAAGAAACAGACCGTATCCAAGTTGTGGCAGATGCACTAAATAGCATGGGGGCTGATATTACTCCGACAGAAGACGGCATGATTATCAAAGGGAAAACGTCTCTTCACGGTGCTAAAGTTCATACATTTGGCGACCACCGAATTGGCATGATGACGGCTATTGCAGCTCTTTTGGTAAACGACGGTCAAGTCGAGTTGGAGCGCGCCGAAGCTATCAATACGAGCTATCCAAATTTCTTTGCTGATTTGGAGGACTTACTTCATGGCTAAGATTTTGATTGGTTTCATGGGGGCTGGAAAGTCAACGATTGCTAGCTTGCTAGATGAAAATTTTATCGATATGGATGAGCTTTTGTCAGAGAAACTGGAAATGCCGATTAAAGAATATTTTGAGCAGTATGGCGAAGCAGCTTTTCGGCAAAAAGAAAGTGAATTATTAAAAGAATTGCTACAGTCAGAACAAGTCATCTCAACCGGTGGTGGCATCATCAGCAATGCTCAAAACCGCGAGTTGTTAAAGCAGAACGCTGAAAATATTTATTTAAAAACAGATTTTGAAACGCTTTACCAGCGTCTTGAAGAAGATCAAGCTCACCAGCGCCCACTTTATTTGAACAATAGCAAAGCTGATTTGAAAAATCTTTTCGAGCAACGTCAGACTTGGTATGAAGAAGTGGCTACAAAAGTTATTGATGTGACTACTTTGACGCCTAAACAAATCGTGGAGGTGTTGCAATGAGAGTTGGATTTTTAGGTCCGAAAGGGTCTTTTTCTCATCATGTGGCGCAAGAAGCATTTCCAACAGATACATTGGTGGCTTTTGAAAATATCACGGAAGTTGTCAAAGCCTACGAGACAGGCGAAGTGGATTATTCTGTAGTGCCAGTTGAAAATTCAATTGAAGGAAGCGTTCATGAAACATTGGACTACCTTTTTCATCAAGCAGCCATTCATGCTGTGGCAGAAATCGTCCAGCCAATCAAACAACAATTATTGGCAACGGCAGCTGATAAGCCAGTAGAAAAAATCTTTTCTCATCCGCAGGCAATTGCGCAGGGGAAAAAATATGTTCGCCAGCATTATCCACAAGCTAAAATCGAAATAACAGCTAGCACAGCTTATGCGGCTCGTTTTGTGGCTCAGCATCCAGAAGAAAATTATGCAGCCATTGCGCCAAGGAGTGCAGCTAGTGAATACGGTCTGCAGATTATTGCAGAGAATATTCAAGAAATGGCTGAGAATTTCACCCGTTTTTGGTTGCTGGGACAGTCGATTCCGACTTTGTCATTATATCCTAAGGAAAAGAAAATAACGCTTGCTTTGACTTTGCCAGACAATTTGCCCGGTGCTTTATACAAAGCTCTTGCAACTTTTGCTTGGCGGGGAATTGACTTGACAAAGATTGAAAGCCGCCCGTTGAAGACCGCTTTGGGAGAATATTTTTTCATTGTGGACATCAATAATGAAAAAGAGGATTTAGTGTCATTTGCGATGAAAGAGTTAGAAGCGATTGGCATTACTTATAAAATTTTAGGAAATTATACCGTTTATACTATTTCAGAACAGTAGATTGGAGCAATCATGGGTAAAAAATCAGATAATCTCAGCCACCATGAGCAGTTGAGACTGGACTATCTTTACAAAAATATCCATTATTTAAATGAACGCGAGAAAAAAGAATATCAATATCTTCTGAGAAAGCAAGAAGGAGACCAAAGAGTAGAATCAGCTCGTGAATCGAGAGGTACCTTTTCTGACCAACAAGTACCTGAGAATTTTGGTTACACCGAGCAGGGACTCCCTCAATATCCAGAGAGAAGTCGCCGTAATAAACGAGCTAAATCAGAGCACATACCAACTAATGTGGCTGAAAGTGTTGTAGAAAATATACCCAAGCCTAAAAAGGAAAAACGGCATAGAAAAATACGTGTGAAGCGGATTCTAGCTTGGCTTGCTTTAATTTTGGTTCTCATTGTAGGGGGCATGTTGTTCATGTTTATAAAAGGCTTGAACACTTCAAAAAGCAATCCAAATGCCAAAGCTGCCCAAACAGAAGTCTTTAATGGGAAAGATACCAAAGACGGTGTGAATATACTTATTTTGGGTACAGATGGACGAATTGGTCAATCTTCTTCTGAAACGCGGACAGATTCGATTATGGTCTTAAATGTCGGTGGAAAAAATAAAAAAATGAAACTCGTCAGTTTCATGAGAGACACGCTCGTTCACATTGATGGAGTCAGTCAAGGTTCTGGTTATGATCAAAAGTTAAATGTAGCATATGCCATTGGAGAGCAAAATAACAATCAAGGCGCTGAATTAGTACGTCAAGTGCTGAAAGACAATTTTGATATTGACATTAAGTATTATGCGTTGGTTGACTTTTCGACCTTTGCGACAGCTATCGATACCCTTTTCCCAAATGGTGTTGAAATGAATGCGAATTTTTCAACTATCAATGGTGAAAAAGTGAGTGAAGTACAGGTGCCGGACGACCTCAATATGAAAGACGGCGTGGTTCCAGAGCAGACGATTAAGGTTGGCAAACAGCGAATGGACGGTCGCACGCTTTTGAATTACGCGCGTTTTCGTAAAGATGACGAAGGAGATTTTGGACGCACACGTCGCCAACAAGAGGTGATGAGCGCGATTATTCAGCAAATCAAAGACCCAACGAAGCTTTTTACAGGCTCTGAAGCGCTTGGCAAAGTATTTGCTTTAACCTCGACCAACGTTCCGTATAGTTTTTTACTAACGCACGGCTTGTCTTCTCTTACCAATGCTCGTAATGGTGTTGAAAAGGTGACCATTCCTGAAAATGGAGATTGGATAGATGCCTATGATATGTATGGCGGTCAAGGACTGTTAGTTGATTTTGAAGCCTATAAAGAAAAATTGGCACAACTTGGACTCAGATAAATGATAGAATAGAAAGTGATAATTCTGTCGCTTTCTTTTTTTGGGAAATGGCAGAGCTGATAGAAAGAGAAATATATGTTAAAAAAGAATGATGTGATAGAAGTTGAAATTGTGGATTTGAGCCATGACGGTGCAGGAGTAGCTAAGGCAGAGGGGCTGGTTTTCTTTGTAGAGAATGCTCTGCCTACGGAACGTATCCGTATGCGCATACTGAAAGTCAATAAAAAAATTGGTTTTGGCAAGGTAGAAGCCTATCTGACGAAATCCCCTTATCGAAACGAAGATGTTGATGTGGCTTATCTGAGGACAGGTATTGCTGACCTTGGGCATCTAAAATATAGTGAGCAATTGAAATTTAAAACCAAGAAAGTTAGAGATAGTCTTTACAAGATTGCTGGAATTGCAGATATCGAAGTGGCACCAACCCTTGGTATGGAGCACCCACTACATTATCGAAACAAAGCGCAGGTTCCTGTTCGCCGTGTCAATGGACAGCTAGAAACGGGATTTTTCCGAAAAAATTCGCACGATTTAATGCCAATTGAGGATTTTTATATTCAGGATACAGTTATTGACCAAGTCGTTTTGGCAGTGCGGGATTTGCTGCGTCGTTTTGACCTAAAACCTTACGATGAGAAAGAGCAATCTGGTTTGATGCGCAATATTGTGGTTCGTCGTGGACATTACTCTGGTGAAATCATGGTTATTTTAGTGACAACTCGTCCGAAGATTTTCCGTGTAAATCAGTTAATTGAACAGTTAGTTGTGCGATTTCCGAATATTAAATCTATCATGCAGAATATTAACGACCAGTCAGGTAATGCGATTTTTGGGAAGGAATTTCATGTACTGTATGGACAAGATTATATTACTGACCGCATGCTGGATAATGACTTTCAAATTGCTGCCCCAGCATTTTACCAAGTCAATACAGAGATGGCAGAGAAACTGTATCAAACGGCGATTGATTTCGCTGAGTTGAGTACAGAGGATATTGTAGTGGATGCCTATTCGGGAATTGGCACTATTGGATTGTCAGTTGCGAAACACGTCAAAGAAGTCTATGGCGTAGAGGTTATCCCTCAAGCAGTTGAAAATAGCAAAAAGAATGCTGAGCTAAACAGTATTAGCAATGCCCATTATGTTTGTGATTCAGCAGAAAATGCTATCAAAAAATGGCTAAATCAAGGTATAAAACCTAGTGTCATCATGGTTGATCCGCCACGTAAAGGTTTGACTGAAAGTTTTATCAAATCAAGTGTCAGCATGAATCCAAAGAAAATCATCTATATATCTTGTAATGTAGCCACTATGGCACGTGACATCAAGCTCTATCAAGAACTAGGCTATAAACTCACAAAAGTTCAGCCCGTGGATTTATTTCCAATGACACATCATGTGGAGTGCATAGCGTTGATACAAAGAGTGAAATCGTGAAAATCCTGCATTTTAAGCAGTTTTACAAGCATTATGTATTTGTAGAAGATGGCGAAGGTGGACGAAAAAAAGTCCTAAAAAATTATATAGATGTGAATGTTTGCATTGATATGGTGTGTGGAGATACAAAGTATGAATTGGGAAGTGAGGAATAAGAAATGATGAGATGGATAATAAAAATAATCTTATTTCCAATCAGCTTGCTGCTGAGTATCCTTACTGCCTTTCTGACATTTATACTTGGCATAGGAACAACTATTCTGTATTTCTTAATGCTGATGTGTATAGTTGCTGCAATAGGATCATTTATGCAAAAAGATATATCACTTGGCATTGAGGCATTGGTATTAGGATTTTTGTTAAGTCCTTATGGAATACCGATGGTCGGAGCAGCTGTTATAGCATTCCTTCAGGGAATCAATGAAGCAATAAAATCAATCTAAAAAAAATTCATACAAATGGTTACCAAAGGCGATAGAAGAAAAACTATCGTCTTTTTCTTTGCCAATTTTTAAGGAGGGAGGTGAAGCGATGGACTTTGACTATTTCTATAACAGAGGAGCGGAAAGATTTAATTTCTTAAAAGTACCGGAGATATTGGTTGATGGAGAAGAATTTCGGGGATTATCATCAGAAGCAATTATTCTCTATTCAATGCTTCTTAAACGAACAGGGATGTCTTTTAAGAATAACTGGATAGACAAGGAAGGCAGGGTATTTATCTATTTTACTGTTGAAGAAATTATGAGAAGAAGAAATATCTCAAAGCCGACAGCTATAAAAACATTAGATGAACTCGATATGAAAAAAGGAATCGGACTGATTGAAAGAGTAAGGCTTGGGCTTGGTAAGCCGAATGTCATATATGTTAAAGACTTTATGAGCATATTAGCGGTAAAAGAAAATGACTTTCAGAAGTCAAAAAACTTAACTTCAGAAGTAAAAGATTTTAACCTCAGAAGTAAAGAAAATGAACTTCAGGAAGTTCAAAATCTTGACTCTAACTATATAGAGAATAATAAGAGTAAGTATAGTAAGAGAGAATATAGTTTTGGTGAAAACGGGCTTGGAACATTTCAAAATGTTTTTTTAACGGCAGAAGATATATCCGATTTACAAATCATAATGAACTCACAGCTTGATAATTACATTGAGAGATTATCTGCATATATCAAAAGCACCGGAAAGACCTATAAAGACCATAAAGCGACAATCCTTTCTTGGTTTTATAAAGATCAGGGAAGAAGTAAAGAAGTGAAAACATCAAATATCCCGACATGGGAAGAATATGATAAAGGAGAACACCTATGATGAAAGAATTAGAAAAAGTAATGATAGAAGATGTAGAGTATTCTTACGATCCTGAAAAAGAATATATCAAGAATGGACACGCATTTTGTAAAGTTTGTCATGAAAGAAAAGACGGAAAAGTGATGGAGTTCTTTGATAACAAGATGATATTTAAGACTGCTTGTAAATGCGATAGAAATAGAGAAGCAAAAGAAAAAGAAAGACAAAAGCAGCTGGATATAGAGCGATTAAAGAGTAGCTGCTTTAACTCGATTATTCAGTGGTCATACACATTTGAAAATTATCAGGGAGAAGAAAATCAAAGCCTTATTATTGCCAAGAATTTTGTAAAAGATTATGAGGAAATGAAAAAGGAAAATATAGGACTTTTGTTTTATGGTTCGGTAGGTAGTGGAAAGACATACCTTGCTTGTTCTATCGCCAATGCTCTAATTGAACAATATCAGGTAGGGGTTAAGATAAGAAATTTTGCACAGATTATCAATGAGCTGCAAAAGGGAGGATTTGATTTTGACAAGAACGCATATATTGAATCTCTTGTAAATATTTCCGTTCTTATCTTGGATGACTTAGGAATAGAAAGAGATACAAGCTATGCCAAAGAGCAAGTATATAACATCGTGAATAACAGGTACTTAAAACAGAAACCGACTATCTTTACCACTAATCTTTCCTATGACACAATCCAAAATTGTAAGGATAGCGTAGAGTATCAAAGAATCTACTCAAGAATCATAGAGATGTGTATTCCTGTTATGGTTGTAGGAGAAGATTTTAGAAAGGTTATTCAAAAGGACAAACTGAATCGGAATAAGGACAGACTGCTGAATGGAGGTGAGATAAGTTGATCAATGAAGAAATAGCAAGAAAAACGCTGAATATGGAAGTTAGAGCTGCTAAAGTAACAGGAAAGCTAATTCTGAACTTATTAAAGAAACTGATGAAAGAAGCAGAAAAGCTTGGAGGACTTGAAAAACTTGTAAATAGCAACGGAAATGAAGTAAAGCTAAAAGATATGGTTAAAAAGGGACAGCTTGAAGAAATTCCGGTTGAAGAAGCAGAGCTTAAGGAACTGAAAAAAGAACTTAATCGGTATGGCGTAAAGTTTTCAGTGATGAAAGATAAGGAAACAGGCAAATACTCTGTATTCTTTCAAGCCAAAGATATGAAAGTGATGAATAGAGCCTTTAAACACGCTCTTGCAGAATCGGAAAAGAAAACGGAAAGAAAGGAGTCCATTCATAAGAATATTGAGAAGTTCAAGGAGATGGCTAAAAACTCTGTTTCCAAAGATAAAATCAAGAATAAACAAAAGGAGCAGAGCCTATGATAGATAAAATATTAAAGGACATCAAATACTTATTTAAGGTGCAAGATAAGGTAAAGTTTCTAAAGCAGAACATTCCCTATCTTGCATTTTTCTATATAGGTAATATCTTTTCACATCATGTAAGAGCCTATATAGGTGGCGATATTATTGACAAAATTTTTCAAGGGATATTAGAGCTTAATACGATGAGCTTTCTTCCAAGCATTCATCCTACGGATATTATAATGGGCGTGGTAGTAGCTGTTTTAATCAAATTTATCGTATATACCAAAGGGAAAAATGCTAAAAAGTTTAGACAGGGGAAAGAGTATGGTTCAGCAAGATGGGGAATGAAAAAAGATATAGAGCCATATATGGATGAAAAGTTTCAAAACAATATCCTGTTTACGCAAACAGAACGATTAACTATGAATGGCAGACCGGCTAATCCAAAGTATGCTCGTAACAAAAATGTGCTTGTTATAGGTGGATCAGGAAGCGGGAAAACAAGATTTTATGTCAAACCTAACCTTATGCAGATGCACAGTAGTTATTGCGTAACCGATCCGAAAGGAACGATAGTCCTTGAGTGCGGTAAGATGCTTGAAGATAATGGCTATGAGATAAAAATCCTAAATACCATCAACTTCAAAAAGAGCATGAAATACAATCCCTTTGCCTATATTCGTTCTGAAAAAGATATTTTGAAACTGGTTCAGACAATCATTGCAAATACCAAAGGTGAGGGAGAAAAAGCGGGTGAAGATTTTTGGGTTAAAGCGGAGAAGCTCTACTATACAGCACTTATCGGGTATATCTTCTATGAAGCTCCAAGAGAAGAAAAGAACTTTGCAACTCTACTTGATATGATAGATGCTTCAGAAGTAAGAGAAGATGATGAAACATATATGAATCCGATAGACAGACTCTTTGAAGCACTGGAGAAGAAAGAACCTACACACTTTGCAGTGAAGCAATATAAAAAGTACAAATTGGCTGCCGGAAAAACAGCAAAGTCTATTCTTATTTCATGTGGTGCAAGGCTTGCTCCGTTTGATATTCAAGAGCTTAGGGACTTGATGAAAGAAGATGAACTTGAGCTTGATACCCTCGGAGATAGAAAGACAGCACTATTTGTTATCATCTCTGATACAGACGATACTTTTAACTTTGTAGTTTCCATTATGTACTCACAACTTTTTAATCTCTTATGTGATAAGGCAGATGATGTATATGGCGGACGATTACCTGTCCATGTGAGATGCTTGCTTGATGAATTTGCAAACATCGGCTTAATTCCAAAGTTTGAGAAACTTATAGCAACAATCCGTTCCAGAGAAATATCAGCAAGTATCATACTTCAAGCACAATCTCAGTTAAAGGCAATCTATAAGGATAATGCCGATACAATCGTAGGTAACTGTGATAGTACCTTGTTTCTTGGTGGCAAGGAGAAAACGACACTAAAAGAATTGTCTGAAACACTGGGAAAAGAAACGATAGATTTATATAACACATCGGAAACAAGGTCAAATCAAAAGAGCTTTGGTTTAAACTATCAAAAGACAGGCAAAGAACTGATGAGTCAAGATGAGATTACCGTAATGGACGGTGGTAAATGTATCTTTCAGCTTAGAGGTGTCAGACCTTTTCTTTCAGATAAATACGATATTACAAAGCATAAGAACTATAGATTACTTGAGGACTATGATAAGAAGAATTTGTTTGACATAGAAAGCTATATGAAGCGAAAAGGAAAAGCAAAATTAAATAGAGAAACGGTTATTACAAGAATGCAGTAAGTCTTAAAAAGATTTGCTGTTTTTTTATTCAAAATCAGGAGGCAAGATGATAAGGATCAGAAGTCCCACTTAAAAGAAAACTAAATAGTAAGAGTATCAGCGATTGGAAAAGTAATACTTCTGGTCGCTTTTTTTATTGAAATGAAAAGGAGAAATTTAAAAAGATGAAACAAGAAATGATTAACATCAACGCCAACTTAGTGGCGGAACCAACTTTTTCAAACTTTGAAAAAGACGGAGAAATGGTAGAAGTTGCAAACTTCACGCTTGTAAAAAAGTACGGTAAAGGCAAGGAGTATATTAACTGTGCAGCCTATGGAGAAAAGACAGAAATAGCAAAAGCCTTTGAGAAAGGCGATTTGATTCATATCTTCGGCTACTTTAAGAAGCGTGAAAAAGAGGGAAAGACTTACAAAAACTTTGTAGTGAAGTCATATAACAAGATTGAAAAGAAAGAAGAAAACGAGGAGGAATAACTTATGGCATTTTTTACACAGGCAGTTAATGTATTAAAGATTTTGGTTATGGCAGTAGGTGCAGGACTTGGAGCATGGGGCGTTATCAACCTGATGGAAGGATATGGTAATGACAATCCCGGTGCTAATGCTCATGTACGGTAAGGAAGCAAGCAACCGAAAACAAGAGATAGACCGCCAGCACTACACTATTCCGAACCAAAGACCAAAAGATAAGCATTGTGGGAAAATCTAAACTTTTGGATTTTCCTACAATGCCGACTACGGCGGAATCCCTCCCACTCCTTATATCTTTCTTTCCGTATACATTGAATTTGTATTTAGTAAATGCTATAATGTCCCTATTCAAATTATAAATGTGTTGAATTAGTTACATGTACATATTTTTTGTGCCGGAGGAAGTGAAATGAAACAAAAAATTTATCTCATTACAGGCTTAATGGCTTCTGGAAAATCTACAGTTTCCGATTTACTGGCAAAATCAATAGAAAAATGCGTCCATCTTCGTGGTGATGTGTTCCGAAAAATGATTATTTCAGGCAGAGAAAATATGTCAGCTACCCCATCAGCGGAAGCAGTCCGCCAGCTGTACCTTCGATACAAATTGACTGCTGATGCGGCAAGGTCATACTTTGACAACGGCTTTTCTGTAGTGATCCAAGATAACTACTACGGTGATGAATTAAACCGAATGATAAATTATCTGCATAAATACCCTGTTGAGGTTGTCGTTCTTTGTCCAGATGTGGAAACAATAAAAGAAAGGGAACGATACAGGGAGAAAACAGGCTATTCCGGCTTTACGGTTGAAACCTTATACGATACATTTATGCAGACAACACCACGGATCGGCTTTTGGCTGGACAATTCCAATCAAACACCACAGCAGACAGCAGAAACCATTCTGAACACCAGGAAGCCGGTATGATTGTTACATATAAGGGGAAGAAAAATTTCTTTTAAGTACTTTCTTTCCTAAAACTGATGTGATATAATAGCTTCATTCCAGAAAAGGAGTAAAAAATATGCGGCAAGGTATTCTTAAATAAAACTATAATCAAATAGTGGGAACAAAGAATTATGATAGCTCCTTTTGTGGGGGCTTGGTTTTTTGTACCCAATTTAAGAATACTTTTGCCTTATCAATTTTGACATATTCAAAAAACAGCAATCACAAATAGGTGTATGCTGTATATGTGTATGTCCGCAAATTAGAATCCCCAGTGGTAAAAGTATTTTACTGCTGGGGATTTTTATGCCCTTTGGGGCTGTAAAGGGAGGACAATCACATGAAAATAATCAATATCGGCATTCTGGCCCATGTAGACGCAGGAAAAACTACATTGACAGAAAGTCTGCTATACACCAGTGGAGCGATTGCGGAACAGGGAAACGTGGATAAAGGGACCACAAGAACAGACACTATGATTTTGGAACGGCAACGGGGAATTACCATTCAGACAGCGGTTACTTCTTTTTATTGGAATGATTATAAAATCAATATCGTGGACACTCCCGGTCATATGGATTTTTTAACCGAAGCATACCGCTCTTTATCTGTCCTTGACGGAGCTGTTTTAGTCATTTCAGCAAAAGACGGCGTACAGGCACAAACCCGTATATTATTCCATGCGCTTCAGAAAATGGACATTCCGACAATTATCTTTATAAATAAGATAGACCAAAATGGGATCGACCTGCAGTGTGTTTACCAAAGCATTAAAGATAAACTTACCAGTGATATGATTGTCATGCAGGAGGTTTCCCTGTCGCCAAAGATAACCATGACCGATATTTCTGATTTAGACAAATGGGATATGATTATTTCCGGAAGCGATGAACTATTAGAACGATATGTTGCAGAGGATTCTTTGGATATACAGGAATTACAATATGAAAAGTGCAAAAGAACCAGATGCTGCTCTTTGTTTCCTGTTTATCATGGGAGTGCAAAAGACAATTTAGGAACAGAAAAACTGATTGAAGCGATTATAGAAACTTTCATTACAGAAACGGACGATATTCAGTCTGAATTATGTGGATATGTTTTTAAGGTTGAGTATACAGAGCGGAAAAAACGGCTTTCTTATTTACGCCTGTATCATGGGACGCTCCATTTACGGGATACCCTGCTGCTGTCAAAAAAGGAAAAAATAAAGATTACAGAAATGTGTATTCCGTCAAATGGTGAAATCGTCCCGGCTGACCATGCCTGTCCGGGAGAAATTGTTATTTTAGCTGATGATACTTTGAAACTGAACGATATCCTGGGAAATGAAAAACTCCTGCCTCACAAAACACGGATTGATAATCCCATGCCATTACTTCGGACAACGGTAGAGCCGCAAAAGCCGGAGCAAAGGGAAGCCCTGTTAAATGCCCTCGCAGAGATTGCTGATACAGACCCTCTTTTGCATTTTGACATTGATACTGTTACCCATGAGATTATGTTATCTTTTTTGGGAAAAGTACAGTTAGAAGTTATTTGTTCGCTATTAGAAGAAAAATATCATGTGGGCGTGGCTATGAAAGAGCCTTCGGTTATTTATCTGGAAAGACCGCAAAAAAAAGCGAGCTGCACGATTCATATTGAAGTGCCGCCGAATCCGTTTTGGGCATCTATTGGTTTGACTGTAACACCGCTTCCTGTTGGAAGCGGAACACAATATAAAAGCGAGGTATCTCTCGGCTATTTAAACCAAAGTTTTCAAAATGCCGTCATGGAGGGTGTGCGTTATGGAATGGAGCAGGGCTTATATGGCTGGGGAGTGACAGACTGCCAAATTTGTTTTGATTATGGAGTTTATTACAGCCCGGTCAGCACCCCCGCTGATTTTCGTTTTCTTGCGCCTGTCGTGTTGGAGCAGGCATTGAAAAAAGCAGGGACACAACTGTTGGAACCATACCTTTCCTTTACCCTTTTTGCACCGCAGGAATATCTTTCACGGGCTTATAATGATGCACCAAAGTATTGCGCAATCATTGAATCAACCAGACTTGAAAAAGATGAAGTTATTTTTAAGGGTGAAATCCCTGCCCGTTGTATCGGTGAATATAGGAATGATCTGAATTTTTATACAAATGGAAGAAGTGTCTGCATTACAGAATTAAAAGGGTATCAGGAAACTTCCGGCGAGCCTGTATTTCAGCCACGCCGCCCGAACAGCCGTTTAGACAAGATCCGGCATATGTTTCAGAAGATAATGTAACGTCTTGCGCAATGCAAGCGTTCATTGCTGGCTATTCCGAAATATCATTGATAAAATCAGCATCAGAGAGGAGGAACCATTTTGAACCAGAAACAGACGGATATTACAACAGGAAAGCAAATACGTCATCTGCGAACACAATCGGGAATGACACAGGAAGAACTGGCTGGGGAATTGAATGTTACCCGGCAGGCGCTATCGAATTGGGAGAGAGATGTTAATGAACCCGATTTAAATACGTTGAAAAAAATTTGTTTTCTTTTTGGAGTCCACATGGACGATTTTGCGAAGGAGGTAATAACAAAAATGGAAACATGTGAAAAAAAAGAGAAACGACAATTTAATAAGTATGATATGGCAATTGGACTTTTTTATGGTGTCGGGATATTTCTTGGCATTGGTATTTTCTTTGTTGGCGGTTTTATGACAATGTCGGGTGCAGGGTGGGGAGCATCACTATTTGGCGGTGGCTGTTTTTCTCTTGTATTTGGCTTGATATGCCATGCAGTTATTACATTGAGAAGAAATGACAAATGATGACATATCCTGCTTTCTAGACTTTTCGGTCATATCGCGTAAAAAAGCCGCTGCTTTTGGCTTTCCAATAGCGGCGGCAAAGGGAAATATCCTTTGAATACCTTACAGAAGAAAAGTTTTGCAGCATTATAAAAATAAAAGCCTATACCATTTTGGAAAGAAAAGATACATAATAGTCAAGACGGCAACAATCAGAAGTTATGGAGGGTAACAATGGAATATAGTAAGGAAGATTTAATGGAAGCAAAAAGGCAAATTTTGGGAGTGGGAGAGAACATGGGAACAGAGGAAAGTAAAAAAATCTGGGAGAAAAACGCACAATTTTGGGATAATGCAATGGGTGACAAATCTAATGAATTTCACAGAGAGGTAGTGCGTCCCAAAGTAACGGAACTTCTATCTCCTAATCCTGCGGATTACATTTTGGATATTGCGTGTGGCAATGGAAATTATTCTTCGTATCTTGCACAAAGAGGCGCTTCGATTGTCGCTTTTGATTACAGCAAAAAAATGATAGAATTGGCTAAAAGACGGCAATCACAATATGCAAAACAAATTGAATTTTGTGTAGCGGATGCGACCAATAGAGAAAGTATATTAGAATTAAAAAGAAATCGAGCCTTTACGAAAGCAGTTTCTAATATGGCAATTATGGATATTACGGATATTGAACCACTTCTTATGGCTGTTTATGAACTGTTGGAGGAAAGCGGAATTTTTGTCTTTGCAACGCAACACCCTTGTTTTATCACGTTGACTGAAAAATATATGACACCGCACAGTTACTATGGTATAGCGATTGAAGGGCAACCGGAGGAGCAGATTTATTATCATCGTTCCATACAAGATATTTTTAACCTTTGTTTTAGAGCTGGATTTGTCATTGATGGATTTTATGAAGAATGTTTCAAAAACAACAAAGAAATTCCTATGGTAATGATAGTAAGGCTTAAAAAGGTAAAACGTGATAGCTTAAAATAAATTCAAGTTTGCCGGATAAATAGCAAACCTGGCCGAGCCAGTCAACGGTCAAGATGAACGGGCTTCGCCCGCCGTTGACAGCCCCGCCCGGTTTTGCAGTTAGGCAGTCAAGGAGCGACAGCCTAAAGTGCTGCCGCCCCTTACTATCATAAAAAGCAACTACTAACCAGCCACAGCCCTTTTGGGAGGAAAGGGGGATTTTCCATGACCTGTACAGAAGAATATCGGGAACATATCGAGTACACTTTCCATGCCTTTTGCAAAGTCGTTATCCGAAATGCAACGATCAACGCAGCGAGGACACGGAGCAGGAAGCACAAAAGAGAAATATCCCTTGAATACCTCACAGACGAAAAGCACTACCCTTTAGGCACGACAGATGAATATTTCCAAGCCCCGGAGCCGGACGAGGAATACATACTTACCCTTTGCGGCGATACGGTCATTTTCAGCAGCGGCTTACTTGCGGAAGCCCTGTCACGGCTGGACGAACGGGAGCGGGAAATGATTTACCTGTCCTTTTTCAAGCGTATTCCACAGCACGAAATTGGCAGACAGTACGGGCGCAGCCGCAGCACAGCGGGCTACCATATCCGAAAAGTCCTACGGCAGCTCCAAGCGGAAATGGAGGGAATGGCATATGAGAAATAATAGGCTTCTCCCCTATGAAACAATCGTCCAAGCCACCAGCGGGGAGCCGGAAGCGGTGGGAACTGTATTGCAGTATTACCGCCGCCGCATACAATGTGCCGCCCGTGTGAATGGACGGGTAGACCAAGATACAGAGGACTACATCACCCAGACGCTTCTCACAGCTATTTTCAAGTTCCGCTTTGGGAGATAGCCCTACCGCCTACAACTGAATAACCGCCGCTTCGCCGGCAACCAGAAAGCAGTAAATCTATTCAACAGATTTGCTGCTTTTTTTCGTTCCTGTTTGGCATTTTTGAAAATCCCCAGTATGAAAAAACAAAAGGGAAAATTGCCGCCGCAGTTGGCAAAATCCCTTACTTATCCGTGGAGGGTATCAAAGAAAAAAATACTGCCATTGTCCGCCTTTTTCGGCTTGCGTGGTGTTGTAGGGAATAAGGGGAAATTCTAAAAATCTCCGTCCATTTTGCTTTGCGTGGTGTTGTAGGTAGTGAAAGGAAAATTTTCAAGATATGCCGGAATAGCGGGTAGCAAAGCCCTTTTGAAACGTCTTGTTAGCGGAAAGTACGGAAGCCGGGGAACGCCGGAGTTTTTCAGAGCAAGATTCTACCGCAGTACCAAAATTCGCTTATCGCTCATTTTGCCCCTGCGGGAATCTTGTTGGGGAGTGCCTTCCCCAAACCCTGCTTATGCGGCTTACGCCGCTGGAAAATCCCTCAAAATAATTTTTCGGATTTTTCAAAAACAGTTCCGCTTTACACCCTGTTTTTCTCCTATTAGTGAGAGGACACCACGCACAGCCGAAGGAGGTTTTACCATGCGAAAACGATATAACACGCCGCACCGCAGCCGGGTAGTCAAGACACGCATGACCGAGGAAGAATACGCCGAGTTTGCGGAAAGGCTTTCTGCTTACAACATGAGCCAAGCCGAGTTTATCCGGCAAGCCATAACCGGGGCAGCCATACGCCCCATCATAACCGTTTCCCCCGTCAATGACGAGTTGCTTGCCGCTGTCGGGAAGCTGACCGCCGAATACGGCAGGATCGGCGGCAACTTAAACCAGATAGCCCGGACGCTGAACGAGTGGCACAGCCCCTACCCGCAGCTTGCCGGGGAGGTACGGGCGGCGGTTTCCGACCTTGCTGCCCTAAAGTTTGAAGTCTTGCAGAAAGTGGGTGACGCTGTTGGCAACATTCAAACATATCAGCTCTAAAAATGCGGACTATGGCGCAGCGGAAGCCTATCTCACATTTGAGCATGACGAGTTTACCATGAAGCCCACCCTTGATGAAAACGGGCGGCTGATACCGAGGGAGGATTACCGCATTTCTTCCCTCAACTGTGGGGGCGAGGATTTCGCTGTTGCCTGTATGCGGGCTAATCTCCGCTATGAGAAAAACCAAAAACGGGAAGATGTGAAAAGCCACCACTATATCATCAGCTTTGACCCACGGGACGGGACAGACAACGGCTTGACCGTAGACCGGGCGCAGGAGCTGGGCGAGCAGTTCTGTAAAGAGCATTTCCCCGGACACCAAGCCTTAGTCTGCACCCACCCGGACGGGCATAACCACAGCGGCAATATCCATGTGCATATCGTCATCAACTCCCTGCGGATTTATGAAGTCCCGCTTCTGCCCTACATGGACAGACCAGCCGACACACGGGAGGGCTGCAAGCACCGCTGCACCAACGCCGCTATGGAATATTTCAAGAGTGAAGTCATGGAGATGTGCCACCGGGAGGGGCTTTACCAAATCGACCTCCTAAGCGGCAGCAAGGAACGGATAACCGAACGGGAATACTGGGCGGCAAAGAAAGGACAGCTTGCCCTTGATAAAGAGAACGCTGTCAGAGAAGCCGCAGGACAGCCGACCAAGCCCACCAAGTTTGAAACGGACAAGGCGAAGCTGCGCCGGACGATACGGCAGGCACTTTCCCAAGCTGGCAGCTTTGACGAATTTTCTTCCCTTTTGCTGCGGGAGGGTGTGACCGTCAAGGAGAGCCGGGGGCGGCTTTCCTACCTCACGCCGGACAGGACAAAGCCTATCACAGCCCGGAAGCTGGGGGACGATTTTGACAAGGCTGCTGTCCTTGTCCTGCTTACGCAGAACGCCCACAGAGCCGCCGAACAGAGCAAAGCCATACTCGAATACCCTGCCGCGGTTAAAAAGCTGTCACAAGGGGAAAAAACCACAAAAACCACCCCGGCAGACAACACCTTGCAGCGCATGGTTGACCGGGAAGCCAAGCGAGCCGAGGGCAAGGGCGTGGGCTATGACCGCTGGGCGGCAAAGCACAACCTAAAGCAAATGGCAGCTACCGTTACCGCCTATCAGCAGTACGGCTTTTCTTCCCCGGAGGAACTGGACGAAGCCTGTTCTGCCGCCTATACCGCCATGCGGGAAAGCCTTACAGAGCTGAAGCAGATGGAAAAGACGCTGAACGGGAAAAAGGAGCTGCAACGGCAGGTGCTTGCCTATTCCAAGACCCGCCCTGTCCGGGACGGGCTGAAACAGCAGAAAAACGCCAAAGCAAAAGCAGCCTACCGTCAGAAGTACGAAAGCGACTTTATCATAGCAGACGCAGCCGCCCGCTATTTCAGGGAAAACGGCATTTCCAAGCTGCCGAGCTATAAAGCCCTGCAAGCAGAGATTGAAACCCTTATCCAAGAGAAAAACAGCGGCTACAACGATTACCGGGCAAAACGGGAGGAATACCGCCGCTTACAGACTGTCAAGGGCAATATCGACCAGATTTTACACCGGGAGCGCAAGCCTGTGAAAAGGCAGGAACAGGAACGATAAAAACCGCCCCAAAATGTACCCGAACCTATACAGAACAAGGGGGCTGCCCCGTACCCTATCCGCAAATACCAAAGGATTTTTTAACGGGCTTATAGGGCAGAAAAAACCCGAAAATGATACCGAGATGATACAGAATTACCGCCGATACCGCCACACCAGCGGAAACGGCAGAAAGGAGCGCACCCATGCCAAGAATGAGCAAGAAACGGCGGCTGGAATGGTCTTTTTTCCTGCGGCAAGTGAAAGTCGGGAATTCCACCTGCGATCGTATCACATACAATGACCTCTGCCGGGGCTGTACCCATAGCTGCAAGCAGAGCTTCCGGGCGGTTATCATACTCTGCCCCCACTACTACTCCAAACGCCGGAAAAAGGAGGACAGGGACAATGGCAGATAACCGCAAGTATTACTACCTCAAGCTGAAAGAGAACTTTTTTGACAGCGACTCCATTGTGCTGCTGGAAGATATGAAAGACGGGATTTTATACTCCAATATCCTCTTGAAGCTGTACTTAAAATCGCTGAAAAACGGCGGGAAATTGCAGCTTGACGAGCATATCCCCTACACAGCGCAGATGATAGCGACACTGACCCGCCACCAGATAGGGACGGTTGAGAGGACTTTAGAGATTTTCCGGCAGTTGGGGCTTGTGGAGCAGCTTGACAGCGGGGCTTTCTATATGACCGACATTGAGCTGATGATAGGACAGTCCTCTACCGAAGCCGAGCGGAAACGGGCTGCAAGACTGGAAAACAAGGCACTTTTACCGCCCCGGACAAAAGGCGGACATTTGTCCGACATTCGTCCACCAGAGATAGAGATAGAGTTAGAGAAAGAGATAGAGATAGAAAAAGAGAGAGAGGGAGAAACGGGACACCCCGCCCCCGCCGCTTATGGCAGATACAACAATGTGATACTGACCGATACAGAGCTTTCCGGGCTAAAAACAGAGTTGCCCGACAAGTGGGAGTATTATATTGACCGGCTTTCCTGCCATATCGCTTCCACCGGGAAACAGTACCACAGCCATGCAGCCACCATTTACAAGTGGGCGCAGGAGGACGCTGCCAAAGGCAAGGCTGCCCCGAAACAGGGCATACCCGATTATTCATGCAAGGAGGGCGAGAGCTTATGAAAAACGGAATTGAAGCTATGATTACGGACATTACAGCCACTACCGCCGAAGCGGAGGACTACACAGGCGAGGACGGGCTTTTATACTGCGGTAAGTGCCATACGCCCAAAGAAGCCTATTTTGCAGAGGGAAAGACTTGTTTCGGGCGTGACCGCCACCCGGCAGAGTGCGACTGCCAGCGGGCAGCCCGTGAAAAGCAGCAAGCCGCCGAAAGCCGACAGAAGCACCTTGAAAAAGTGGAGGACTTGAAACGCCGGGGCTTTACCGACCCTGCTATGCGGAACTGGACATTTGAGCATGACAACGGCAGAAACCCGCAGACCGAAACCGCCCGCTTTTATGTGGAGAGCTGGGAAACCATGCAGGCTGAAAATATCGGCTACCTGTTTTGGGGCGGCGTGGGGACGGGAAAAAGCTACCTTGCCGCCTGTATCGCCAACGCCCTTATGGAAAAAGAGGTTGCCGTCTGCATGACAAACTTTGCAACGATACTGGGTGACCTTGCCGCCAGCTTTGAGGGCAGGAACGAATATATTTCCCGCCTTTGCAGCTACCCTCTGCTGATACTTGATGATTTCGGTATGGAGCGAGGAACAGAATACGGGCTGGAACAGGTTTACAGCGTGATTGACAGCCGTTACCGAAGCGGCAAGCCGCTGATCGCCACGACCAACCTCACGCTGGAGGAATTGCAGCACCCGCAGGACACGCCCCACGCCCGTATCTATGACAGGCTGACTTCCATGTGCGCCCCCGTCCGCTTCACGGGCAGCAACTTCCGAAAGGAAACCGCACAGGAAAAGCTGGAACGCTTAAAGCAACTGATGAAGCAGCGAAAGGAGAGCCTATGACAGAAACGAAACAGACAAGCACCACCAAAACAGACCGCCGCCCGGACTGTGTGACGGAAATCCGCATGGGCAACTCCGTCCTTACCGTTTCCGGCTTCTTCAAGCAGGGCGCAACCGACACCGCAGCCGACAAGATGATGAAAGTGCTGGAAGCGGAAGCTGCTACACAAAAAACGGCGATTTGACCGACCATAAAGAAGCAGATTTGACGCTTTTGCCGCTATACAGACAGCCGCCCCATGTGGTACAATCAAGGTACGGAATAGTGGGGCTGGCTGTCGGAAACGGAGGATTTTATGTTAAGACAGACCAACCAACAACCAATTACCGCCCTTTACCCAAGACTATCCCATGAGGACGAGCTGCAAGGCGAAAGCAATTCCATTTCCAATCAGAAGCGTATCCTTGAAACCTATGCAAAGCAGAACGGCTTTTCCAATCTGCGCTGGTACACGGACGACGGTTATTCTGGTGCGAACTTTCAAAGACCCGGTTTTCAAGCCATGCTTGCGGACATTGAAGCCGGAAAAGTCGGGACAGTTATCGTAAAGGATATGTCGAGGTTAGGGCGAAACTACCTGCAAGTGGGAATGTACACGGAAATGATTTTCCCACAGAAAGGTGTCCGCTTCATCGCTATCAATGACGGAGTGGACAGCGCACAGGGCGACAATGACTTTGCCCCGCTGCGGAATATCTTTAACGAATGGCTGGTGAGAGATACGAGCAAGAAAATCAAAGCAGTAAAACGCTCAAAAGGCATGAATGGCAAGCCCATCACAAGCAAGCCTGTGTATGGCTACCTCATGGACGAGGATGAAAATTTCATTATTGACGAGGAAGCTGCACCCGTAGTCAAGCAGATATACAACCTCTGTCTTGCCGGGAATGGTCCGACCAAGATAGCCCGTATGCTCACAGAGCAGCAAATCCCCACGCCGGGAACGCTTGAATACCGCAGGACGGGCAGCACCCGCCGCTACCACCCCGGCTATGAGTGCAAGTGGGCGACCAATACCGTAGTGCATATCCTTGAAAACCGGGAATACACAGGCTGTCTGGTAAATTTCAAGACAGAAAAACTTTCTTACAAAGTCAAGCACAGTGTAGAAAATCCCCCGGAAAAGCAAGTGATTTTCGAGAACCACCACGAGCCTATCATAGACACCCAAACATGGGAACGGGTGCAGGAGCTTCGCAAACAGCGCAAACGCCCAAACCGCTATGATGAAGTGGGTTTGTTCTCCGGCATACTGTTCTGTGCGGACTGCGGCAGCGTGATGTATCAGCAGCGATACCAGACGGACAAGCGCAAGCAGGACTGTTATATCTGCGGCAACTACAAGAAACGCACCCATGACTGTACGGCGCACTTTATCCGCACCGACCTCTTGACCGCTGGTGTACTCTCCAATCTGCGGAAAGTGACCAGCTATGCGGCAAAGCATGAAGCCCGGTTTATGAAACTCTTGATTGAGCAGAACGAGGACGGGGGCAAACGCAGGAACGCCGCCAAGAAAAAGGAACTGGAAGCCTCCGAGAAACGCATAGCCGAGTTATCCGCTATCTTCAAGCGGCTGTATGAGGACAGCGTGACCGGGCGCATATCAGACGAGCGTTTCACAGAGCTGTCGGCAGACTATGAAGCAGAGCAACGGGAGCTGAAAGAAAGAGCCGCTGCTATTCAAGCGGAGCTTTCCAAAGCACAGGAAGCCACCGTGAACGCAGAAAAGTTTATGAATGTTGTCCGGCGGCATACCAGCTTTGAAGAACTTACCCCTACTCTGCTGCGGGAGTTTGTAGAGAAAATCGTTGTGCATGAGTGCAGCTATGACGAGAACAAGACCCGCAGACAGGACATTGAGATTTATTATTCTTTTGTTGGCAAGGTGGACTTGCCCGAATAACCGCCCGACCTATCCGACACAATGCGCAAGTGCCGGATAGGAACGGCAAAATTTTTTACACTTCTATTACTTCTTTATCGCACATCAGTAAAGAGCCAAGGTATTAAGCAGCTTATGGCTGGAGGAGGTATCGTTCTTATCGGACTTAAGCTCATTCCACTACTTGCGGGTGTACTCAATTAAGAAGAAAAGGAGAGCTTAGATGTTTGGAATATTCGACAAGATAAAAGAATTCTTTAAGGAACTTCTACTGGGCGGTATCCAAGCAAACTTAGAGTCCATGTTTCTTGACATCAACGACAAAGTTGGTGCGGTTGCAACAGATGTAGGTAAAACGCCTATGGGGTGGAACGGAGATGTATTTGCCTTTATCAAAAGCATTAACGATTCCGTTATCATTCCAATAGCGGGACTAATCATCACAGCAGTTCTTTGTATCGAGCTTATCAATATGGTAATGCAAAAGAACAATATGCACGATACAGATACCTTTGAATTTTTCAAGTACATCATCAAGATGTGGATTGCTGTATGGTTAGTATCCCATGCCTTTGAGTTTTCAATGGCAGTTTTTGATGTGGCACAGCACATGGTAAATAAGGCGGCAGGGGTTATAAACACCTCTGCTACCGTTTCCGGAGATCAGATAGTGGCAATGATGGATACCCTAAAAGAAAAGGGGCTTGGAGAACTTGTCATGATTCTCTTTGAAACCTCACTCATCAAGGTTGCTATACAGGTAATATCCGTTGTGATTATGCTTGTAGTTTACGGAAGAATGTTTGAGATTTATGTTTACTCATCGGTTTCAGCTATTCCTTTTGCCACAATGGGAAACAAGGAGTGGGGACAGATTGGAACAAACTACATCAAAGGACTATTTGCACTTGGACTACAAGGACTCTTTTTAATGGTTTGTCTTGGAATTTACGCAGTTTTAGTTAAGACGATTAAGATAACAGATATACACACAAGTACAATGACGATACTTGGCTATGCGGTTTTGCTGGGGTTAATGATGCTAAAGAGCGGAACACTGGCCAAAAGCGTATTAAATGCACACTAAAAGAAAGGAAAGATAGTATGGATAAAAGAAAAACAATATTTACAGCAGTAGTAATTGGAGCAGGTATTATGGCGATAATTGATAGAATCAGGCTTCATAACAGGCTTGAGGATTTGGAAGAAAGAACAGGTGACATCGGTCACTGCCATAATGATTTTTGCTTAATGCAGGAAAGATATAACAAAAGTACGAATGAACAGATAGAGAGTATTCAGGAAGAAATCGGCTCTGTATATGAACACTTTGAGGAGCTGTCAAAGGGTAAAGAAGATGGGAGGTAAGATATGGCATATGTACCAATCCCTAAAGACTTAAATAGGGTAAAGACAAAGGTTGCTTTTAACCTAACTAAAAGGCAGCTCATAGGCTTCACACTTGCAGGACTGGTTGGAATACCAGTCTATTTATTTATGAGGAAGTTTGTGCCAAATGACATAGCTGTCATATTTCTTATCGTGTCCACGCTTCCTATCTTTTTCATCACATTATTTGAAAAGGACGGACTGACCTTTGAGAAATATTTTAAGCACATCTACCTTCATAAGTTTTATCAGCCAAAAAAGAGAGTGAGAAAGGAGGTTTACCTTGAACAAGAAAAGAAAAATTCAGCAAATAAAACTCATGCAAAACGAAAAGGCATTGAGAAGTCAAAAGCGGGACTTAAAGAAAAGTAATTGCAAGTCAAAAAAAGATAAGGGAGGAATCCTTGACCTTATCTTTAAGAAAGAACCGAAAAGATATACGGTAGAAGATACCATTCCCTATCTAAGGCTTTTAAAAAGCGGAATATGCCAGCTTGATGAAAGGCACTTCAGTAAAAGTATAGCCTTTCAGGACATTAACTATCAGCTTGCCTTAGATGAAGATAGGGACTTGATTTTTAATCAGTTTGCAAACTTTCTAAATTCCTTTGATCCGAGCATCAGCATTGAGTTTTCATATATCAATCAGCTCGGACGAAACGAAGAAATGAAGTCGGCAATTCAGATACCGGATAAAAAGGACGGTTTCGACGATATACGCTTTGAATTTAGAGAGATGCTTAAAAGCCAGATTGTAAAGGGAAATAACGGATTGAAAAAATCAAAGTATGTAACCTTTACAGTGGAAGCAGATAATTTAGAGCAGGCAACCTCAAAACTTGAAAGACTGGAGATAGATATATTATCTAATCTAAAGAGCATGGGTGTGAGAGCAGAAAGCCTAAACGGAGAAGAAAGGCTAAAGATACTTCATGATGTTTTAAATCCAAATAAAACATTTGAATTTTCCTACAAAGACCTAAAGAAAAGAGAAAGCACAAAGACATATATTGTGCCTGATGAGTTTAACTTTACACCGAGTAGATACTTTAAGTTCGGCAAATTCATCGGAGCAACTAGTCATTTTCAAATCCTTGCCAGTGAGCTTTCAGATAGGATGTTATCCGAGTTTTTGGATATTGACGATAACATCAATATTTCCTTTCATATTAGGGCAATCGACCAATCGGAAGCCATTAAGATGGTAAAACGAAAAAACACTGATATTGATAAGATGAGGATTGAAGAAAACAAAAAGGCTGTAAGGTCAGGATATGACATGGACATTCTTCCAAGTGATTTAATTACTTACGGAGAAGATGTAAAGAGCCTATTAAAAGACTTACAGACAAGAGATGAGAGAATGTTTGTGGTAAGTATTGTCTTTATGAACTTTGCAAGGACAGTGCAAAAGCTCGATAATACCATTGCTCAGATAAGCTCTATTGCAAACAAGCATAACTGTAAGCTGAAAAGACTTGACCATTCTCAGGAACAAGGTTTAGTGAGCGTGCTGCCTCTTGGTGTAAATAAGATTGAGATAGATAGAGGATTGACAAGCTCATCAACGGCAGTATTTATGCCATTTACCACAGAGGAGCTTTTTATCAATTCAAGTAATAGTCTTTACTACGGACTAAATGCCCTAAGCCATAACCTGATTATGGCAGATAGAAAGAAATTAAAGAACCCAAACGGTCTAATCCTCGGAACTCCGGGCAGCGGTAAATCCTTTAGTGCCAAAAGAGAAATGGCAAATGCGATTTTAGTAACAGATGATGATGTGATTATCTGCGATCCGGAAGGAGAGTATGGAAACCTCGTAAGGCAGTTTAAGGGAGAAGTCATTAAGGTCAGCAGTAAGTCAAAGGATTACCTGAATCCCCTTGATATAAACATGAACTACGGTGATGGGGATGCACCGCTGAAAGACAAGGCAAACTTTATTATGAGTATGCTTGAGCTTGTAGTAGGCGGTAGTGGTCTTACAGCAGAAGAAAAGTCCGTTATAGATAGGTGCCTTCCTAAAATCTATGAAAAGTATTTTGAAAATCCGACTCCTGATAATATGCCAATACTTCAAGACCTATACGATATGTTAAAAGGGCAGGAAGAAAAGGTTGGTAAGAAGCTGGCAACAGAGATGGAAATCTATGTATCAGGTTCTCTTAATGTCTTTAATCACAGGTCAAATGTGGATTTGAATAAGAAGCTCCTGTGCTTTGATATTAAGGAGCTTGGAAGCCAGTTAAAGAAAATAGGAATGCTTGTCATTCAGGATCAGGTGTGGAACAAGGTATCCCAAAACAGAGGAAACAAAGCAACAAGATACTATATCGACGAGTTTCATTTACTTTTAAAAGATGAGCAGACAGCATCGTATTCCGTAGAGATTTGGAAAAGATTTCGTAAATGGGGAGGTATCCCGACAGGTATTACGCAGAATGTCAAAGACCTACTTATGAGTAAGGAGATAGAAAATATCTTTGACAATACAGACTTTGTCTTAATGCTTAATCAAGCATCAGGAGATAGGGAGATACTTGCAAGAAAACTTAAAATCTCACTTCCACAGCTCAGATATGTTACTAACTCTAATGAGGGTGAGGGACTACTTTTCTTTGGAAATACCATTGTGCCTTTCCTTGATAAGTTTCCGAAAGATACAATTTTATATCAGAAGATGACTACCAAGCCGGAAGAAGTGAGGTAGCTTATGGATAGGAAGCTGAAAAAAGATTTTAGGGAAAGGCATAAGGCAAGTCTTGAAAGAGAGATGCTTAAAGCTGAAACAAGCTCCATACCTGAAGAAAGTAAGCTAAAGCATAGCGATGATTACAGAGGAAAAATTGTCCATGACAAAGACAGATTTCAAGATAAGGTGCATGAAAAGGTCAGTAAGAGAAATGCAGAAATTGAGCCAAATGGAGGTGCATTTAAAAGAAATGCAAAGTATAGGGTTTCCGATAAAGGAAGCGTAAATTCTTCAAATGAAACTGGGAAAACCGATTATGATACTGAGGTAAAGAACGGGAAAATCTATGATCCTTTGGGACAAGACCTTGATAATGATGGAATCATAGACAGGTATGATAATGACTTTAGGGATAGCGATTACTTTGAATCAACCTATGATGTAGATGACAATCTCCATAAAAAAGATGAGTTTATTGGAAGTTCCTCTAAAAATCATAAGGCTCAAAAGAGCAGATATAAGAGGAAAAACTACACCGATAGCCTTTATACAAGAAAAAAGGAAGATGTGCCAAAGGAAAATAAATCTGAAGGTAAAAAGACAGGGAAAGATGTTGCAGGCGAAAAAGAGTATAGCAGTCTATCAAAAGACCAAAAGAAAAAGCTAAAAAAAGACATGGTAAAGGTATCTGCCCTTTCAGGACTTGCCAAAGGAAGTGAAACGGTAAGAGACTACCTTTCTCATGGAAGCGATGAAAATAAAGGGGTAGAAGCAGGAGAAAAGACGGCAGATGCAAGCTCAAAACTCATTCATGGCATAAAGAAATATTCTGATAAGAAAAAGGCGAAGAAAGGATATGACCTTGCAAATAAGGACTATAAAATCAGAAAGCGTAAGTCAAAGTTAGAGTTTCGGGATGCCAAAGAGGAGCTGAAAAAGACAGATGAGTATAAAAGAGCAAGTGCCTATAAAAGATTTCAAAAGAAAAATCAGGTAAAGGCAGCAATTTCTCGTGAGAATAAGTCAAGGCTTAGAGATCGAATTAAAGAGGGACTTATCGGAACACTGAAAAGCTCAAAGGATATGATTATCCGAAAAGCAAAAGGACTAATGCTTATTTTCATAGGTATCATTATCTTAGGGACTTTTGTGATTAACTTTGCAGGAACGGGAATGACAGGCTTTATGAACTCTACAAGCTCTGTGCTTACAACAAGCTATTTATCAAAGCCAAATGTCCTAAGTGAAATCAATCAGAAATTTTCAGATATGGAGGGTGAGCTTCAAAGTGAAGTTGACCATGTGAAAGAAAATTATCCCGGATATGATGAGTATATCTTAAATAATACAGAATACATCGGTCATAATGTCCATGAGCTTTTATCCTACATTACATCAAGGTGCGGAGAGGTAAAGAGTGTATCGGAAGTAGAATCCATATTAAAAGAATTATTTGAGTCCATGTATGACCTTGAGTATAGGGAAGAAATTGAAATCAGATACAGGACGGTTACAAAAACCTATACCGATGAAGATGGTAATGAATATACCGAAAGCCACGAAGAACCTTATGAGTATAAAAAACTCATCGTAACGCTTCATAAAAAAGAGATGGACAGCATTATCCGAAAGGTCTTTGCAAACTATCCCGATAATCTAAAGCACTATGAAGCCTTGTTCCTTGCACAAGGCAATATGAGAGAAGCCTTTGGTAATTCTGACCTTATCAGTGCAAATGGAGGTATCGGCGGTGGAAAAGAGTATGAGGCATCTACGGAAGTACAAAAGAAGATTGTTAATGCTGCATACATTACACCATCTCCGGGTGCAGGCTGGTGTGCCATGTGGGTATCACAGGTCTATCAAAATGCAGGACTTGGATATATAGGCGGGAATGCCTGTGATATGTACCGAAACTATACCTTTACATCAGACAGGTCAAAGCTAAAAGTGGGAATGCTTGTGGCAGTTGAAAGCAGCAGTAGCGGAAGCAGTGCAGGGCTTACCTATGGTCATGTAGGTATTTACATTGGAGATGGAAAAGTGATTGATAACATCGGTCGAATAAGAGTAACTACCTTAGATGATTGGATAGCAACATTTTGTAAGCACCATCCCGTAGGATTCGGTTTTCCGCCAAATGTAAAGAAATAGGAGGTAACAATTTGAAAAAGGAACTGATAGCAGTAAAAAACAGAATAAAGAAGTTAAATGATAAAAAGGCTCTGATTGATGAAGAATTGGAGCCTTTATTCATTCGTGAAGAAGAGCTTGAAAATGAAGAAATCATTGCCATTTGCAGAAAGAATAACATCACAATCAGCGATTTGATGGCAAAGGTAAACAGACAAAAAGCAGAAATGAAAAAGGAGAAAACAAATGAAAACCAGTTTGAAAAAGAATAATAAGTTTTGGACGGTAGCACTTGCGGTAATTGTAAGTATTAGTTGTATTTTAGGTCTTTGGACGGTTGTTTATGCACAGGAGCAAAAATCTGAAGCTCCAACAAAAAACGAAGCTGTTCAAACGGAAGTTGAAGTAAATGTAAGGTATATCTTTGAAGATGAAAAGGTCTTTAAGGAAGAAAAGATAAAGGCTGAGAAAGGACAACTTATTGATAGCGGAGATCTTCCAATGCTCCCAGATGATATGAAATTCATTGATGAGTTTCTGTTTTATGAGGTAAAGGGAGATGGAAAAGATGAGATTATCCGTAAGGTAGCAAAAGCTGAACTTAAGGATAAAGAAACTAAGACGGAAGAAAAAAAGCCACAGCAGGACAAAAGCACTCAGACGGAAGATAAAAAGACGAAAGATAAGTCAACGCAGACAGAGCTTTCCAAAGAGGATATTTCCAAGATGGAAAAGCAGGCAAAAGAACTTAAAGGGGAGCTTGATAAGCTAAATGGTGAGATTAAGGATAAAGATAAGTTAAGCGATAAGCAGAAGGAAAAAATCAAAGCTCTTGAAGATGAAATTGAAAGTCTGAAAGAAAAACTGAAAAAAGAAAAGGATAACAAAGATTTATCTTCTGATATTAAAAAGGAAATGGACAAGCTAAATGAAAAGATTAAAGATCTTGAAAAAAAGGCTAATGAAGTGAATAAAGCTCCGGCATCATCTAATGTTGTTACACCAATTCCACCAAATAGCAGTATAAAAACAAGTGCAGGAAATTCTCAGCCACCTGTAAATACAGGTAAGGGAAGTGAATCAAAGATAAGTTTTGGAAATACTACAAAAGATGAAAATACTAAACAATCAAAAGATAAAGAAAAGGAAATTCGTTATCCTAATAAGCTGACAGCTAAAACGCCTGCTAACAATAACAGCCAAGATTCAGCTATGGATGGCACAAGTAAGAGTGTAAATACCAATAAGGGAGTAGCTTCTGCACCGTCTAAGGCAAGAGGAAGTGTTACGGAAAATAAGGATAATGCCAATACGGAATATCCGATTCATCATAGCGATGATAAGGATAATAAAGAAACTGATAAATATTCGGCTGATGCAAGACAGTTTATTACCTTTCAGACTAAAAATGGTAAGACCTTTTATTTAATCATCAATCATGATGAAGATAGTGAGAATGTAATGCTTCTTACGGAAGTATCTGAAGATGATTTGCTTAACATGGTGGAGAAAAAAGAAGCACCAAAGCAGGAAGTAGTAAAAGAAGAACCTGTTAAGGAAGAAGTAAAGCCTGAGAAGAAGGACGAAAAGAGTAATTTAGGAACCTATATTATTTTGCTTCTTGTAGTAGGCGGGGCATTGGGGGCAGGCTACTATTTTAAGGTTGTGAAAAAGAAAGAAGATAAAGAACTTGAAGCCTTAGAGGAGGAAGATGATGATTTCTTTTCTGAAGCTGAAAGCGAGGAAGAAATAAATGATGCAGATGAAGTAGAAGATGAAGAATAAACGCACCTAAAAACATATTATTTTAGGTGCAAAGTTAGGGCGGGAGAGTGACATCTTTCGCCCTATTTTGATTTATAACAGGAGGAAAACAAAGATGAAGTTAGTCATTGCGGAGAAACCAAGTGTTGCAATCTCCATTGCTAAGGTTATCGGAGCAAATATAAAGAAAGACGGATATTATGAGGGAAATGGCTATAAAGTATCATGGTGTGTTGGACATTTAATTCAAATGGCAAATCCCGATTCTTATGATGAAAAATATGCTAAATGGAATATGGCTGATTTACCGATTATTCCGAGCGACTACAAGTATGAAGTAGCAAAGGCAACCAAGAAGCAGTTTAACATCCTTAAAAAACTGATGAATAATAAAGAGATTGATATGGTTATCAATGCCTGCGATGCAGGGCGTGAGGGAGAAAGTATTTTTAGACTTGTATATAATCAAGTGAATTGTAAAAAGAAGATGAAACGCCTTTGGATTTCTTCAATGGAAGATAATGCCATTAAGGAGGGTTTTGATAATCTAAAAGACGGAAAGGACTATGATAATCTCTTTGAATCGGCACAGGCAAGAGCAGTAGCAGACTGGCTTGTCGGTATGAATATCAGTAGACTTTATTCTTGTCTTTATCGGCAAAACTACAGTGTTGGAAGAGTGCAGACACCTACTCTTGCTATGATTGTAAAAAGAGATGATGAGATAGCAAATTATCAGAAAGAAAAATATTACACAGTGGAGCTGTCAACAAATGGGTTTACACTATCAACGGATAGAATTGATGATGAAGTTGCTGCTGAACAGCTCTTAAATTTAGTAGGCGATAAGATTGAAATAACCGATGTCATTCAGAAAGAAAAGATTACTAAACCTGATTTACCCTTTGACCTTACAACACTTCAAAGAGAGTGCAATAAGTATTTCGGATATAGTGCTAAACAGACACTTGATTATGCCCAAAGCCTTTATGAGAAAAAGCTCATCACCTATCCAAGAACAGACAGCAGATGTTTAACGGAAGATATGATTGTAAGTACAGTCAACAACATTTTAGGTAAGAATGACTTTGACACAGGGCGTATTAAGACGGTATTTAACTCTAAAAAGGTTACGGATCATCATGCGATTATTCCGACAATCAGTTCATTAAAGGAAGATGTTTCGGAGCTTCCTCCAAGCGAAGCAAAAGTTTATTTCCTTATATCCGATAAATTTCACGCAAGTGTAGGTTATCCACTCATTGAAAATATAACGAAGATAGTAGCTGAATTTGACGGATTTGAATTTACAAGTTCAGGAAAGGTTATAAAAAACGAGGGATTTACAAAGTATTTGAAGGAATATAAGTCCCAAAATAATGAGGATACAGAACTTCCGGATGTAATCGTTGGCGGTGTTATTAGCATTGAAGATAAAGAGATTAAAGAGAAATTTACCCAACCTCCGAAACACTTTACTGAAGATACGCTCTTAAAGTCTATGGAGATTGCAGGAAATGATGCTTTAGAAAAAGGTGTAGAAGTGGAAAGGAAAGGACTTGGAACGCCTGCAACAAGGGCAGGGATTATTGAAAATCTAATCTTTAAGGGATTTGTAGAAAGAGATAAGAAAAATCTTGTAGCCACGCATAAAGGAATTAGCCTTGTAACAATAGTATCTGATAGCTTTAAGTCAGCAGAAACTACCGCAAAGTGGGAAATGGAGCTATCCGATATTGCACAGGGGAAATCTTCAAAGGAAGAATTTTTAGAGGAGATTGAAAATGAGATAAAAGAGGTTGTTCTGACATATAGAAAGTAAGTGGCTACTAATTTTAGAGTGGAAAAAATGTCTTAAAAGTGCTATAATCTTTTGTAGGAAAAGTAGGGCGAAAGGAAGTAAGTATGAAAGATATATTTATGGATACTGCAAAAGTTATGGCAAAAGGACAGGTTACTATTCCGAAAAGGATAAGGGAACTTTTGAATTTAGAAAATGGAGATTATGTTACTTTTGTAGTTAATAAAGATAAAGTTGAAATTCAAAATTCCAAAGTTTTTATTGAAGAAAACATTGGGGAATAAAGATGGTGAAAAAGCAGATGACGATAGATGAAATAAAGAAGTTAATTCAAAATGGAGAGAAGATAGATGTTGAGTTTAAAGAATCTAAAGATGCTTTAACCAAAGATGTCTTTGATACAGTATGCTCCTTCAATAATAGAAATGGCGGACATATTTTACTCGGTGTAAATGATAAAAGAGAGATTGTCGGTGTTAGTAAAGACAAAGTTGATAAAGTGATTAAGGAATTTACTACGGCAATCAATAACTCGCAAAAGATGTATCCACCACTTTATTTGCTTCCTGAAGTCTTTAATATAGATGAGAAAAAAGTAATTTACATCAGAGTGCCGGAAGGTTATCAGGTGTGCAGGCATAACGGAAGAATTTGGGATAGGTCTTATGAGGGAGACATCAATATCACAGACCATTCCGAACTTGTATATAAGCTATATGCAAGAAAGCAAGGAAGCTATTTTGTAAATAAAGTATATCCGAATCTGGATATTGATTTTCTTGATGCTTCTGTTATTGATAAAGCTAAGAAAATGGCTGTTTCCCGAAATAAAAATCATGTTTGGGAGAATATGAGTAATGAAGAACTTCTTAGAAGTGCTAATCTCATTCTGACAGATCCGGAAACAAAGCGTGAGGGAATTACATTAGCTGCTATTCTGTTATTTGGAAAAGACAACTCGATTATGTCCGTTCTTCCACAACACAAAACAGATGCAATATTCAGAGTTGAAAACAAGGATAGATATGATGATAGAGATGTTGTCATAACAAATCTGATTGATAGCTATGACAGGCTTATAGAGTTTGGGCAGAAGCATTTGAACGATTTATTTGTCTTAGACGGAATTGTAAATGTTAATGCAAGAGATAGGATACTTAGAGAGATAGTTTCCAATACATTGGCTCATAGGGATTATTCAAGTGGGTATCCTGCAAAGATGATTATTGATGATGAGAAAATTACTGTTGAAAACAGCAACTTGGCTCATGGAATGGGAACTTTAGATTTACAGAAGTTTGAGCCATTTCCTAAGAATCCTGCTATATCAAAGGTGTTTAGAGAAATAGGTCTTGCAGATGAACTTGGTTCAGGAATGCGAAATACCTACAAGTACACACAGCTTTATTCAGGAGAAAACCCGTTATTTGAGGAGGGAGATATATTTAGAACGATTATTCCTCTAAAGAAGATAGCGACGCAAAAGGTTGGGGGCGACAATGTCGCTCATGATGTCGCTCAGGGTGTCGTTCACGATGTCGCTCACGATAAGATAGCCCTCGCAGAGTTTATTAAAGAAAAAGTGAGAAGCAATGATAGGATTACAAGAAAGGCTATTGCAGATGAAGCTGGAGTTAGCGTAAAGACTATTGAAAGAGCTATAAAGGAAATAGATAATCTGAAGTATGTAGGAAGTGGTAATAGCGGACACTGGGAACTTAATGAATAAAAGTAAGTTGCAGAACTATGATTTTTAGTAGGTAATTGATTTCTAAAAGTGTCATACAATAAGGTTTTGCAGCAGAAAAATTAAGTTGCAGTAAGTTGCAGCACACAGAATCAAAAGGTGATTAGAGTAAAATCTAACCACCTTTTTTGTTTGGAAAAAAGAAGGAGGTAAAAATGCGAATAAATGATTTTCATAACATTTTGGAGCTTGTAAAACAAGATATTTTGCAAAGTGAAGCAGAATATCTGAAGCTCCTAAAGGTTGTCGGAAACAATCAGAGATATGACTTTAGAAGTCAATTAAGTATTTATGATAGAAATCCTGAAGCGACAGCCTGTGCCAAGTTCGATTATTGGAGGGAACGATTTAATAGGACCGTTATGAGAGGGCAGAAAGGTATCCCTATCTTAGAGGACTATGGCACATACAAGAAAGTTGACTATATCTTTGATATAGGTCAGACGGTTTCAAGAAACAGGGATGTCAATGAAGTAAATCTTTGGAAGTTTGACAAAGAAGCTCATCAAGATGTCTTAAAGGAAATGATAAAAAACGAGGGCTATGAGGAAAGTGAAAGCACACTTGAAAACATCTTTTCTTTAAGCAGGATTTACGGAGATGAAAAGATAGACAGCCTTATGAATGAGCTTAGAATAGCAGATGAGAATAGAATATCTTTTGCAAAGTTTGTGAGGGACTCTATAAGCTATGCAGTTGCTTCAAGATTTAAGGCAGATTATCCGATAGATAACGAACTTTTAAGAGAGAATTTTCAAAGACTTGATAGCATATCTATTATGAGTCTTGGTGAAACCGTATCGGATATTAGTGGAAAGATTATTGATGCAACCATTCAAAAAAGCAAAGAGCTGGACAAAGAAGTTTTAAGAGGAAAAGAAGCAGGATATAATAGGATTAAAGAAGAAATTGAGGAGGTAGAAGAAAATGTACTTCGACGAGATGATCAGGAAAGAAATGAAAACGAGCGAGTTCTCCGAAATGGAGAGTACGGACGAGATAATAGAGAAAATCAGGGAGAATACGCTAAACAACTTGGAGGAACAGGTGGACTTCATGAAAGAATTCCCGAATCCGACTTACGCAGTGATGAGGCTCACTTACCTTTCAGAGAGCGAGGAGCAGAGGCACTTCGAGATGTTGGTAGACCTATACAAGGAGAAGAAACTGACAGGACACCTGATGGATATTCAGAAACAGGCGATAGAGTTTATGAGAACAGAAAAACCGAAACTGATGGCAGCTTGGAAGATAGAGGGCGAGAACAATCCGCAGTATGGGGTGATGATTTCAGCTCTGAAGGAAATGACAATCAAGGAAGTAGTGGAAATTTAAAAGATAATACTAATGTAGAGTTAAAAGAAGCTGATAAGGCTTCTTTTTCTTTACCCGAAAATACTTACGGACAAATGAGGCTTACCATTCCATTAACTCAGAAGGATATAGATACCGTTCTTATTAACGGAGGAAACCATGATGGCGGCAGACTTCCTATCATTGCTGAGTTTTCTAAAGGAAAGAGAAATGAAGAATTGGGAGAATACCTCCAAGATACCTTTAGAGGAGGAAACGGATTTTACATTGGTGAAAGAGAGGTATCTTCCTGGTATTCGGATAAAGGCATTCATTTGACTTACGGGACTTCTGCAAGAGAAGATAATACACAAATTTTAAGCTGGAGTGATGCAGCAAGTAGGATAAATGAACTTCTTGACAGAGGTGAGTTTGCCACAAATGTAGAACTTTCTGAAGCATATGATTATGAAAGGGACAGAATTTCAGAGTCATTATGGTATCTATACCATGATTTAAGCGAAGAAGGAAAAGCACAGGGTTATTTTGATTTTATAGAAAGAGGTGGTGGCTTTCCGGAAGAAACGAAAAGACTATCTGAGGCATTAAAAAATCCTGAATACCTAAAGGACACAATTAAAGAATACAGTAGGTTCTTAGCAGGCTACAAAGAAAACAGAGGTGTACTAAGATTTCATTATCACAAGGTAGATAGCCTTTATCAGAGATTACAGGAACTTGAGCTGACACGAAAGGAATATAGTACCAATCTGACAGAACTTCCTAAAGTAAAGCCATTTATTACAGATGACGAAGTTCTTGCTACCCTGTCAAGAGGAAGCGGAATAGATAAGGGAAAAGAGCGAATTACAAAATTTTTCAAAGAAAACCATACACTTCAAGAAAAAGCAAATTTCTTAAAAGATGAGTATGGCATAGGTGGAAGCTCTCATGCTGTTTCAGGTGCAATGGGAAGCGATGAATGGCACGATGCAAAGGGACTTAAATTGCAAAAGAAAGATTGCAGTGATGTATTTCTTACTTGGTCAAGCGTGGCAAAGCATATTGATGAGCTGCTTTCTAAAAATCTGTATGAAGAAAAGAAAATAGAAAGTAAGGCAGAGATAGAAGAAGCAAAAGCACCACAATATTATTCTAAAGATGATCCTGAAAACTTAATTACCGATGAAATGCTTGAAAGAGTGCCTGAGCTTTATGCACAGGAAGATGTATCTTTAGCAGATAAGCAAGTTCATGCTGCATATATCATTCCGTTTAGAAGTAATTGGACTTGGTATATGACAGAATACGATAGGGAAAGTGGAGATGCCTTTGGACTTGTACTTGGTATTGAACCTGAATGGGGATATTTCAATCTTGAAGAATTGAAAGAATTAAATGCCCAAAGGCTTATTTTAGAAGATTTTCCAAAGACCTTTAGAGAACTTAAAGATACGGAACTTGTTAAGCAGATGGATGAGCAGGAGCTTCAGTCAGTCTTTAACGGAGAACTTAGTTTTGAAGAAGAAACAGAGCTTGAAGTACCTGAAGAAGTAGAAGAAAGAATAGCTGCAACACCTGTTCAGGGAACACTATTTGATTATCTCAAAGAAAGAGAAGAAGTAGAGCTTAATGAAAAAGAGGAAAGCCTTGCAGATGAATTTGCAGTTAAAACAGGCGATACCGTATATTTCAACCATGAAGAATACACTGTAAGGGAGATTTCTAAAAACCAAATCACAGGAAGATATGATTTATGGATTGATCCGGCAAGAAGTGGAAATCATCAAATCCCCATTGTAGCCTTTGAAGATAATGAGGACTTATTAAAGCAGGTAAGTCTTGAAAGACCTAACTTTATTGTTGGAGATGAAGTTAAATATAAGGATAAAAACTATACCATCACACGCTTTGATGATATGGGAAATAACCTAAAGACAATAACAGTCAAGGACAATACCGAATATCTTGGCGGTATGATAACAGGCTCCGATGTAATTCCTTATCGTTTTGAAAGCGACCTTGATAGGCTATTTGAAAATCTAAACTATACGAAACTTGAAAAAACTATTGAGGAAGTAGAAATAAAGAAAACGGAAGCACATAACTTCAAAATTACAGAAGAAACGCTACCTGAAAAGTTATCTCCAAGCGAAAGATTAAATCAAAACATTGAAGCAATTTCCATGCTTAACAGAGTGGAGAGCGGACAAAGAGAGCTTGACAGTACAGCGCAGGAAGTTTTAGCAAGGTATGTAGGCTGGGGCGGACTTTCCGAAGTCTTTGATGAAAGCAAGGGAGGTCAGTGGAAAGAAGCAAGGGCTTTTCTAAAGGAGAACTTATCACATGCAGAATACGAAGCTGCAAGAGAATCTACTTTAACGAGCTTTTACACACCGAAAACCGTAATTGACGGAATATATAAGACGCTTTCGGATATGGGATTTAAACAGGGAAACATTTTAGAACCATCAATGGGCATCGGAAACTTTATAGGCAATATCCCTGATAAAATGAATAAGTCCAAGTTTTATGGCATAGAACTTGACTCGGTAAGCGGTCGAATTGGAAAACTCTTATACCCTGAAAGTGAAGTGCAGATTAAAGGACTGGAAGAAACTTCCTTTTCCAATAACTTCTTTGATGCGGTTATCGGCAATATACCCTTTGGAGAATATAAGGTAAATGACAGGGAGTATAACAAAAATAACTTCCTTATCCATGATTATTTCTTTGCCAAGTCCATTGATAAAGTCAGAAACGGCGGTATTATCGCCTTTATCACATCTTCAGGCACAATGGATAAAAAGGACGAAAGTGTAAGACGCTATCTTGCAGCAAGAGCAGAGTTTTTAGGGGCAATCAGACTTCCAAATGATACCTTTAAGGGAGTTGCCGGAACGGAAGTAACATCGGACATTATTTTCCTAAAGAAAAGAGATAGTATCAGAGAAAGGGATGAGGACTGGATACACCTCGCTGAAGATGAAAATGGTCTTACCTATAACAAATATTTTGTAGATCATCCTGAACAGGTACTCGGCACAATGCGTGAAGTTTCAGGAAGATTTGGAAACACACTTGCGTGCCTGCCGAAAGAAAATGCCGACTTAAAAGAGCTTCTGACAAAAGCAAGTGAAGAAATATCCAAAGGATCAACTTATGAAGAAATAGAGCTTTTAGATGATGAAATCACTTCAATTCCTGCAACGGATGATGTCAAAAACTTTTCCTATACCGTTATTGATGGTGAAGTGTATTACAGAGAAAACTCACTTTTCGTAAAGAAAGAAGTGACGGATAAAAATAAGGAAAAGATTAAGGATTACCTTGAACTGAACAACGCCTTAAAGGATGTTATTTATAAGCAAAAGGAAGATTTTTCAGATGATGAAGTAAGGAAAGTTCAGGAAAAGCTAAATGAAGTCTATGACAGTTTTTCTAAAAAGCATGGGTATGTCAATAACCTTTCTAATACCAGAGCCTTAAAAGAAGATAGTAACTTCCCACTTGTTTCCTCAATAGAAATTCTTGATGAAGAAGAAAATTTTAAGGAAAAAGGTGATATTTTCAGTAAAAGAACCATCACAAAAGCAAAGGTAATCGACCATGTGGACGCTTCCCTTGAAGCGTTGGTACTATCTGTATCCGAAAAGGGTTATGTCGATTTTGACTATATGGAAAGTCTTACAGGAAAAGACAGACCGACTTTGATAGAAGAATTAAGGGGAGAAATCTACTTAAATATCAGAGAAGAACAGAACTTTTACAGACCGTTATCCTTTAACCCTGAAGATGGGGATTTACCTTTTGCCTGTGCAAATGGCAGCAATTCATATAAATATGGATATGTAACAAAAGATGAGTACCTATCAGGAAATATCAGAGATAAGATTGCGATTGTTGACAGTTATCTTTCTAAGCTAAGACAAACGGAAAGAGAACTACCTCATCTTGGCTATGCAGAAGATGGCAAAGAAAAAGAGCTGATAAGCTATGAGATGAGCCGATTGGAATACCAAAAGGCAGAGCTTACAAAAGTTTTACCAAAGGAGCTTGAAGCAAGTGAAATCAATGTAAGGCTTGGTGCTACTTGGATACCAATAAAAGATATTGAAAAGTTTATCTTTGAAACACTGAAAACGCCGGGCTGGGCAAGATGGGATATTAAGGTTAAATTTTCAAATCTTACAAGCGAATGGAATATTGAGGGAAAAAGCAAAGACAGAGGAAATGACCTTGCTGAAATGACTTATGGTACATCAAGGGTAAGTGCCTATAAGCTGATTGAGGATGCCTTAAACCTTAAAGAAACAAAGGTCTTTGACCAGATTGTAAATCCTGACGGCTCGAAAACTTCTGTGTTAAATAAAAAAGAAACGCTTCTTGCAGGGCAGAAACAAGAGCTTCTAAAAGAAGAATTTAAGAACTGGATATTTAACGATCAGGAAAGAAGAAACAGGCTTGTAAAATTGTATAATGAGCGTTTTAATTCAATCCGTAATAGAGAATATGATGGAAGCAATTTATCCTTTGAGGGAATGAATACGAAAATAGAGCTTAGACCTCATCAGAAAAATGCTATTGCAAGAAGTCTGTACGGAGGAAATACGCTGCTTGCCCATGTAGTGGGAAGTGGTAAGACTTTTGAAATGGTAGCTTCTGCAATGGAATCTAAAAGGCTTGGGATGTGTTCCAAGTCTTTATTTGTTGTACCGAATCACTTAACAGGTCAAATCGGTCGTGAGTTTATGCAGTTATATCCGTCAGCTAACATTATGGTGGCAGATAAAAAAGACTTTGAGCCGAAAAATAGAAAAAGGTTCATAGGAAGAATTGCAACCGGTGAATATGATGCGGTTGTAATTGGGCATACGCAATTTGAAAAAATTCCGATGAGTAAGGAATATCAAGAAAAGCATATTCAGGATCAGATTGATGAAATCATAAATTATGTTGAGGAATATAAGCACGACAGAAATCAGAACTTTACGGTAAAACAGCTTGAAAAGACAAAGAAAAAACTGGAAACAAGGCTTGAAAAGTTAAACGATGATTTTAAGAAAGATGATGTTATTACCTTTGAGGAATTAGGCGTTGATAAGCTCTTTATCGACGAAGCACACAATTACAAAAATCTCTATCTCTATACAAAAATGAGAAATGTAGCAGGTATCGGGCAGTCTGAAGCCTTTAAGTCCTCCGATATGTTTATGAAGTGTAGGTATATGGATGAAATGACGGGTGGAAAAGGTATTGTATTTGCCACAGGAACTCCTGTATCAAATTCCATGACGGAACTTTATACAATGCAGCGTTATCTTCAGTATGAAAGCCTTAAAAAGAATAATTTAAAGCATTTTGATAGCTGGGCATCTACCTTTGGTGAAACACAGTCTGCCTTTGAATTATCTCCGGAGGGAACAGGATACAGAGTTAAGACAAGATTTTCAAAGTTCTATAATCTTCCGGAGCTTATGTCTATGTTTAAGGAAGTTGCAGATATTCAAACAGCGGATATGCTTAACCTTCCAACACCTGAAGCGCACTATGAAGTTATTAAAACTTTGCCAAGTGAGGAACAAAAGGAAATCCTAAAGAGCTTATCTGAAAGAGCTGATGATGTAAGAAATAGGGTGGTAGAGCCTGATGAAGATAATATGCTTAAAATCACGAATGACGGCAAGAAACTTGCATTGGATCAGCGTTTAATCAACCCTTTACTTCCCGATAATCTTGACAGTAAGGTTAATGTCTGCGTGAAAAATGTCTTTAGTATTTGGGATAAGACGAAAGAGAATAAGTCAACACAGCTTCTGTTTTCCGATATGTCAACTCCAAAAGGTGAAGGAGAGTTTAACATCTATGATGATATTAGAGAAAAACTTGTGGCAATGGGAATACCGAAAGAAGAAATTGCCTTTATCCATGAAGCAAATTCTGATAAGCAAAAGGATGAACTCTTTGCAAAGGTAAGAAAAGGCGAAATTCGTATTTTGATGGGATCGACTCAGAAAATGGGAGCCGGCACGAATGTTCAAAATAAGCTGATTGCACTTCATGATTTAGATGTCCCATGGCGTCCTGCGGATCTTGAACAGAGAGCAGGAAGAATTGTAAGACAGGGAAATGAAAATAAAGAGGTTAATATCTATCGTTATGTAACGGAGAATACCTTTGATGCTTATCTTTGGCAGACCATAGAAAATAAGCAGAAGTTCATTTCTCAGATTATGACAAGTAAAACACCTGTAAGAGTGGCGGAAGATGTGGACGAAAGCAGCTTAAACTATGCAGAGATTAAAGCCCTTGCTACAGGTGATCCGAAAATCAAGGAAAAGATGGATTTGGATAATGAGGTTACAAAACTTAAAATGCTTGAAGCAAACTATAAGTCCAACCGTTACAGATTAGAGGATAAGGTTGCTAAAAACTATCCGGAAGAAATTTCAAGAACAGAAAAGCTCATTGAGGCTGTAAAGAAAGATATTAAAGATGTAGAAGCAAAAGCTGAAGGAGAGGAAAAGTTTGCTTCTATTACTATCGGTGGTGAGAAGATATTAGATAAAAAGTTAGCCGGAGAAAAGCTGCTTGAAGCTATTTCTAAAGTAAAGATCAATGAAAGCAAAGTTATCGGTAAGTATAGAAACCTGGATTTAGAGGTGAGTTACAACTTCTTCACCAATGAGCATAACTTCAGCTTAAACGGTGCTGCAAAGCATTCAGGAGAGCTTGGAACGAGTGCGGACGGTAATATTACAAGGCTTGATAATGCTCTTGAGAAAATGCCTGAGAAATTAAAGAGGCTTGAAGAAAAGCTCTTCAGCACAAAAGAACAGCTTGAAAATGCCCAAGAGGAATTACAAAAGCCTTTTGAAAAAGCTGATGAACTAAAGAATAAGGTATTAAGACTTGCAGAACTGAATAAGCTCCTTGATATGGGAGAAGTGGAAGAAAAGAGAAATGATAATCCGCTTATAGAAGATGTAAAAAGAGCAATCATTGACTTCTGTAATAGAGAGTACGAAGAAAATCATAGCTATGATGAATTTAATACCTTGTACCCTGATTTGAAGCATATAGGCATCGCTTATACCAATACACCCGATGAAAGGCATGGTATTCAGTATGAACTGAATTTAGAGGATAAGGCATGGACTCAGTATATTGATGACACGCCAATCAAAACAGAGAGCTTTGATTACGAAAATAAGGGAGAAAATGAAGCTCTAAAGAATATGAAAAATGAAATAGAAATGTCCTCTTTTAGTGATTTAGTTTATGTTGATTCCGAAGATTTAAGAGCAGCAACGGGACTCGATATTGATGATGAAGGAAACTTCTATGATCCACTTGCAAAAGACCTCGATAATGACGGTATTCCGGATAGATATGACAATGACTTTAAGGACAGTGATTATTTTGAGTCAACCTATGATGTGGAGGACAATCTTCATATCAAAGAAGAAAACACACAAAAATCAGAGGATAAGCCATCTATTTTAGGTCGGATAAGAGCCTATCAAAATGAAAGTAAAACAGAAGAAAAGCAAAAAACAAAAGAACAGGAAATTTTAAGATAAGGGGAGGGCAATCTCCCTTTTGCCATGAAAGGAGATAAAAACATGGATTACAAAGCAATGAGAAATCAAATAGAAGATATGGTAAATGATAACCACAAGGACTTTGTAAAGGCGATTATAAGCATGGAAAAAGGCATCAATGATGAAAGTGCTTTGGACAAGCTATATGACGCTTATATGGACAATGACACCGTTAATTTGCTACATGAAGAATTTGACTATATGATTGAGGATTTAAGGGAACAGGGGCAGATAAAAGACCTGCCTTATGTTAAGGAAGAAAAGGATAATCTTATCAATGTTGTAGGAAATATTGTCGGAGAGGTAGATATAGTAGAAAGGGAAAATAAGAACGGCGAAGCATTTCAAGTAGTAAACTTCTCTGTGGCATCTAAAGATGATGAGGGCAATAAGGTATATCATAATTGCTCCGCATACGGAGAAAAGGGTGATATTCCAAAAGACTTTAAGCAGGGAGATTTTGTAAAACTCTTTGGACAGATCAGAACTTCCGTTGACGATAACGGCAAGGAACATACTAACATCAGGATACTTTCTTCAAAGCTCTTAAAGGCAAAAGAACAGATGAAAGGTCGAGATGAAAAGAAAGAGTCTGTGCTTGGAGCTATCAAAAAATATCAGGCTGAAGATAAGGAAAAGCCTAAAGAAAAGAAAGAAACATCAAAAGAAGCTGAGAGATAAACTTATGGTCGGTGTGGTCTTGGGACTGCACCGACTCTTTTTTTTATTTGCGAAAAAAGGAGATAAAGATTATCGCTCCATCTCCTTACCCATGTAAATTCCATAATTTTTTCGTATCTTGTAAAGTTCATCCATAGTAGATTTTGAGGAAGAATACTCTTGCATAAGGGTATTCTTTTTTTCTTGTAATTTATCAAGCTCAGCTAAAATATCCTTTGAATTTGGGAGCTTGGAATAGGATTTTTTAAGTTCTGAAAGGGCATTTTCATATAGGGTAATCTGAGCTTTGTACTCTTTAAAAAATGACTTATCAGACGGATTTGCCTTATATTCCTTGTAGTATGCCCTGTATTTTTTAACGGTATGAACTTGTTCCATAGTGGCAGAAAGCTCCTGCATTACCTTATCAATAACCTTGATTTTATCCTGTAAATTTTGCCTTTCATCGGCTGCTTTTTGGATGTACTCATCAAGTTGCTTAACGGATTTAATACCTTGTTCTCTGAGAAAGATAACAGACTCAGCCATTGTATTAAGGTTATGTTTGGTTGCCCAATATTCGTAGCCTTTGCTTTCTTTTACTTTAACATTTGTGTTCATGTCAATAACATTGCCGATGCGTTTTTTGACGGCAGAAGTCTTTATAAACTCTCTTTCTGCAATGCGTTCTTTTAATCTTTCTTCGGTGTAATCTTCCCCGATTGTTTTAGCCCTTGTAAATCTCGTCTTATCTTTTGACTTAAAAGCAATGTGCTTACCGTATTTGATTTCATAGCCGAGATCTGCCATCTTCTTTAGAAATTCATCCCAATCCTTAGACTGTTTTATAATTCTGTCAATGTCAAATTGAAGCCTGCTTTTCCAAGAAGTGCCATGCTTTGCTTGTTCATTTTCATACCAAGATTTACCGTTAGTCTTGTATTTTTTCTTATAGCTTTCGTAAAACTCGTCAATAACGGATAGGTTATTTTCTTTGCATAACTTATCGCTCTGATAACGGATTTGGTGGTAGCTTTTCTTGTTAGACTGGTAGCACCTGCCTGTTACCATATTTACATTATTGAAGATGATGTGATTGTGGATATGCCCCTTATCTATGTGGGTAGATAAGACAAATTCATACTCATCTTTGAGTATCTTTTTACACAGCTCCATACCTATTTGGTGTGCAATTTCAGGCGTAGTTTCTCCCGGTAAAAAGGATTGAATGAGATGTCTTGCAAGAACGGTTCCTTTTGTTCCTACGTTTTCTCTTGTCCTTAAAAACTGAGTATGAGCAGTTGATTCATGGCATTTATGAGTACTTACTAATAGCTGCTCATCTGTTTTATCTCCATTTACAATGTAGTCGATAGCAAGATTAAGAGTCGATTTTATTGGGTGTATTTTTGTAATAGCCATTATTATTCACCTTCCGTTTCAGATGTTCTTTTCAGAAGTAGTGAATGAATTTGCCACAGCTCTTTTGAAAAATGTTCAATTGCTTTTTTCATATCATGGATGTCATCTTTATAGATGACACCTGTCTGATTTACTCTCTTTGCAATCTGATTGATATTATTTGTAGCATTGGAAAGTAAGACTTGTAAATCCCGGAAAGGCTCTAAATCTACCTGATAAATCTCCTTTTCCAAAACGCATTTGCGAATAAAATGGCTCATGTTTCTACACTTCGCAAGTCTTTTTTTCTCTGCAAAAAGAGCCTTTTCTTCTTCAGTTAGTTTAATTTCAAGTCTTTCGTTTCGTATTCTATTTGCCATAGTTAGTTCCTCCTTTGAATGTATTTCGGGGTCTTAGGGTTCTCCCTAACAAGCTAAAAATTGATAAAAAAAGAAGCAGATCCCAAAGGGCTGCTTCGTCAATTTTTCCGTAAGTGTCCGTACACTTACTGTGCTTGCTACAAAAGTGTGATTAAGGTAGCAAGCATTAAGCGTGTATTTGATTTGTATTTTATATTATACCATATAAAAGTAAAATATTACAACTTTTGTTCTTGAAATTTGAGATGGCAGGTAGTATAATATAACTAAGTTATATTTGAAGAAAGGAGGAGTAAATCGTGGCTAATGGTGATTACGAAGCAACTCATAAAAAAATATTGGATTGTGGAAAGAATATTTTTAAAACACAAGGATTTGAAAAAGCTAATTTAAGAGCAATCTGCAAAGCGGCGGGTGTAACTACAGGTGCTTTTTATGGTCATTTTGAAGATAAGGAAGCTCTTTTCACCGAATTAGTAGAGCCAATCGTGAATCAGATACAAAGTTCTTATGCCATGTATGAAGATGAGAGTTTTGATGTTTATAAAAGAGAAAATCATATAAAGAAAGAAACTATTTCCAAGATTTTGGAATCAAAAGCACAAGGTGCTATTAAAATGGTTCTATATTTCTTTGAACATAAAGATGCATTTGAATTACTGGTCTTTGGTTCTTATGGAACAAAATTTAACAACTTTTTAGACGGAATTATTGAGAAAGAAGATAAAAATCACTTTGAAATTTTAAGTATGATATACGGAGCGGATCATGTAAATAATGTGATAACTAATAGAGGAATTCATCTAATCAACCATGCGTACTTTTATGCATTATCGGAAGTAGCAGTTCATTCTAAAAGTAAAGAAGAAGTGAAATTGAATGCAACTTTGATTTCGGAGTTCTTTAATGAGGGATGGAAAAAGATACGAGGAATATAGACGAATTTTTTTACCCGAAACATAACTTAGTTATATTTCGAGATCTCAGAAGAATAAAAATAAAACTGGATATTGTTTCTGTATGAAAATAGAAATATATCGAATTGAAAAAACAAGGAGGACAAAATTATGAATTTAAAAGGTATTGTAAAAATAGCAGTATTTTCTGTTATTGGGTTTGTATTAACAATGGGATTAGGTTTTTTGACGGGATCGTTTGGGATGCTTCCAAGTTTATATTTATCATCAGCCCTGCCAACAATTATTGTAGCACCGGTCTTTGTTATTATGTGTAAGCAGGTCGGACAAAGAGGTACAGCATTTTTATACTTCCTATTGATGGGTGTTTTCTATGTTCTCATGGGAATGTGGCCAGTAATTGCTGTTTGTGCTATTGCAGGACTTTTAGCAGAACTTGTAATTGGTAAAAAGGAAAATTATGAGAATAAGAATATGAAGATTGGGGCTGCGTTTGGAGCAGGTATGTTCATATATTCCTTACATGCTATGTATTTTACGTTTGTATTTGGCGTAGAAGGACTTACAAAGCAATTTCCAAAGATGTTTACAACCGATTACGCAACATTCCTTTACAATTTTTACACACCTAAAAATATCTTGATTTGTTTATTGATTGCAATTGTGGCTTCAGTTATAGGTGCCTATTTTGGAACATATATTTACAATAAATTTTTTAGTGATAGGAAGAAAAAAAGTGTTTTGTAGAGATGAAAAAAATAATATAAACAAATACCAACTATCAGACAAAATCAACCCGCTTACTATAGTTGGGTTGATTTTGCTATTTTCTGTTGTTTTAACAATAGGAGAACAAACCCAATACTTATTTTCCCTTATTTTTGTTTTAGGACTGTTATCCTTATTTTCAATTAAAAAAGCATTTAGAACAATATTTTCATTGCTTATAGTATGGGGACTTATTTATTTACTAAAACCCCATTTAGGAAATGTTTTGATTGGTTCTATATATACAATGCTACTTATAGTGTTGAAATTTGCTCCACTTTTCATCTTGGGAAGAGTTCTGTCTTCATATAGCTCTTCGCATCTAATTGCTGCATTTAGAAAAATTGGAATTGATGGTGGAATAGGTATAGGAATCACAGTATTTTTTCGTTTTATTCCGGAAATCTCTATTAGGATGAAGGAAATAAATAATGGTATGAAAATTAGAGGATTTAAAGCAAGCATTTTCAAACCAATTAGAACATTTGAATTATATTTTGTTCCTCTTATGTATAAGTGCATAGACATAAGTGATACCTTAACTTGTTCAATTATATCAAAAGGAATTGAATACGATGGGAAAAAAACAAGTTTTCATGAGGTGAAAATTACATTTATTGATATCTCAATGATAGTAGGAGGGATGATTTTGTTGGGGGCGAGTTTATGGAAAATATTTTAGAGGCAGAAATAAGATCCTTTCATTATGGAGAGGAGTTGATATTAAAAAATTTAAAAATGTCTATAAAGAAAGGCGAAATTGTAGTCTTAACAGGTCTTTCTGGATGCGGAAAAACAACACTTTTAAGATTACTAAACGGGCTTATTCCATCCTTTTATGATGGTGATTTTGACGGAGAAATCAAGATTTTAGGGAAAGATATAACGGCATATAAAAAGGGAGAGTTAGCTAAATATATTGGCAATGTATTTCAAAATCCTAAAGATCAATTTTTTTGTGATGTGGTTGAAGATGAAATTGCTTTAGTTGGTGAAAATTTAGGGTTAGAGAAAAAAATCTTAAGAGAAAAAGTTGACGAAGCAATGCAGTTACTTGAAATAGAGTATCTAAGAAAAAAGTCTATCTTCGAGTTATCAGGAGGGGAAAGGCAAAAGGTAGCTATAGCTGGAACTCTTATCTATGATACGGATATTATTTTTTTTGATGAGCCATCAAGCAGTCTTGATTACGATAGTATAAAACACTTCAGTGAAATACTTCTCAGATTGAAGGCGATGGGAAAGACAATAATTATAGCGGAACATAGGCTCTATTATTTAAAAGAGATTTTTAGCAGATTGATTTATATAAAAGACGGTACAATATGTGATATTTTTCCAAATGGGAGTCTTAGTAATAATAAATGTAAGGAGCTTGAGTTAAGAACGCTTAATGAAAGAGAATTGGTATCAAAAAAAGAACCGATTGTGGCTAAAAGCTACATAAAATTAAATAACGCCTGTATCCATCAAGGGAAAAGAACCTTGATAGAAAACTTAACCTTTGAGATTGGTGAGAGCGAAATAATGGGAGTGATTGGGCCTAATGGTATTGGAAAAAGTACCTTAGCAAAAGCATTATGCGGATTATCTGAAAAATATTTAGATGTCAGCTATGGACAGAAACAAAAGGAAAGGCTTAGAAACTCGTATTGTGTATTACAAGATGTAGATGCTCAGATTTTTTTAGACACAGTAGAAAATGAATTGATATTTTGTAAAGATAAAAACTCGGAAAGTGATTTAGAAAAAATACGAGAATATCTAAAAGATACAGACCTGTGGCATAAAAAAACCAATCATCCGCAGAAATTATCCGGTGGACAAAAACAACGATTGGCGATTATTACTTCGTTTTTATCCGGTCGTAAGTTGATAATTCTGGATGAACCAACATCAGGTCTTGATTATAAAAGTATGAAAATTATGTCCGATTTAATGACAGAAAAAGCAAAGGAGATTCCAATTATAATAATTACTCATGACTTAGAGTTGTTATTTAAAACCTGTCATTCCGTCTTAATGCTCGGCGATAAGGATTATAAAAAAATATCTGTAAAGGGAAATGAAGCGTTGATTATGGATTTTATGGATAAAAAAGGAAATTTATTGAAGGAGAAAAACTATGTTAAATAAGGTTTTTGAATATGCAGGTTCGCATAAAAAATCAATTCACTTAGCAAGTTTTATTATGCTTATTAGTGTAATTATGGGTGTGCTACCCTTTCTATTTGCATATCAGATTATCAATCCACTTATTTTAGGTGAGCAATTAGAATTTGAAAGATTTGCTATTTTATTGATCAGTATTTTAGTTTGTTTAGTGTTGCAAGCTGTCTTAGGAGGTTTAGGTCTTAATGTATCCCATAAAGCAGCATACAACACGCTGCTTGGACTTCGAATATCCTTACAGAAAAAAATGGAAAATCTTCCATTGGGTATTGTTGAAGAAAAAGGGACTGGTACAATCAAAAAAATGTTTGTGGATGATATTGGCAGTTTAGAGGTGCTTTTAGCCCATTCACTTCCTGAAGGAATAGCTAATCTAATTGTACCTATTATGGTTTATGTTTCAATGTTTTTTATTGACTGGAGATTAGCGTTAATGTCATTAGCTTCTATTCCGGTTAGCATTCTTGCAATGATGATTATGTACTCTGTAGGTATGAAACAAATGGGACCATATTATATGGCAAGTGGAAAAATGAATAATACCATTATTGAGTATGTAAACGGTATGGAAGTTGTAAAAGTATTTAATAAGCAAACAGAGTCTTATGAGCGCCTTTCTAAAGATATCAGTAATTACAGAGATTATGCACTCGCTTGGTATAAGACGGCATGGCCATGGATGGCGTTATACAGTGCTTTACTTCCATGCACGATTATTTTAACATTGCCGCTTGGTGGTTACTTTGTATACATGGGCTATGCAAGTCTTTCTAACTTAATACTGATATTATGCCTTTCTTTAAGTATAGGATTACCACTACTGAAAGCTCTTGGGTTTTTACCAACTATGCCACAGTTAAATTATAAGATTTCTGCTTTAGAACAAGCCTTAAATATGGCTCCTTTAAAACAGGGAGAAAATGATTTTAAGGGAACAGGGCATACTATTTTATATGACAATGTTACCTTTGGCTATCAGTTAAGCAAGATGGGAGAAAACGGACAGCCTGAAACCTATATTAAGAATGTTATTCATAATGTTAGTTTTACGGCAAGAGCCGGTGAAAAGACAGCGATTGTTGGCGAATCCGGTTCAGGAAAAAGTACTTTGGCTAAACTTTTAATTCATTATTATGATGTTTTAGATGGAAGCATAAGTATTGGTGGACAAGACATACAAGACATAAGATTGGAATCACTCAACAAACAAATTTCTTATGTAGCACAAGACCAATATCTATTTAATACCTCGCTTTTAGAAAATATTCGCATTGGTAATTTAGCTGCCAGTGATGATGAGGTTATTGAAGCAGCTAAAAAAGCCCAGTGCATGGAATTCTTAAATAGACTTCCGGATGGTATTTATTCTTTGGCTGGAGAAGCAGGAAAGATGCTTTCAGGTGGAGAAAGGCAAAGAATATCATTAGCGAGAGCTATTTTGAAGAATGCTCCGATTGTTGTACTTGATGAGGCAACAGCCTACGCAGACCCGGAAAATGAAGAAAAAATGGAAGCGGCTATTCGTGAACTTGTGAAAGGAAAAACCTTAATTGTTATTGCACATAAGCTGCCATCTATTGTAGATGCAGATCAGATATTGGTTATGGATCATGGTCATTTAGTTGCGAATGGAAAGCATAAAGATCTATTAGAATCTTCAGCAGAATATCGTAAATTATGGGATGCGACACTATTTAGTAAAGATTGGAAAATCAGCAGAAAGGAAGGTGAAATGAATGTTTAGACTAATTTCAAGAATTTTAAATTTATCAGGTAAATACAAAAACAGAATAAAGTCTGCATTTATATTTGCCTTTATTGAATCTATATTAAGTAAAATGCCTATATTTATTGCATTTACCGTTTTGATTGGATTTTATGAAAAAACGAATACCTCCAAAACTTTTCTATATGTAGGGGTGGGACTTGTTTTAGTGGTTTTATTACAAGCTGTGGTTCACTTCTTAAGCGATAAATTACAAAGTGCAGCCGGCTTTATGATTTTTGCTGATAAAAGAATGGAGCTTGGGAATCATCTTAGAAAGCTTCCGATGGGATATTTTACAGCAGGTAATTTAGGAAAAATAAATTCTGTTTTAAGTTCGGACATGGCTTTTATTGAAGAAGTTTCCATGAGTACGATTGCCAATATGATGAGCTATGTATTATCAACACTTGTACTAACAGTATTCATGTTTGTTTTAGATTACAGAATTGGACTGATTGCGGTGTGTGTAACACTGGTTGCAACATTGCTTGCAAATAGCATGAATAAAATGTCTTTATCTGAAGCGGTTATTAGACAAGAACAAAGTGAAAAACTCACCGATGCAGTTTTGTCATTTGCTGAGGGGATCAGTGTTATTAAAAGTTACAACCTTTTAGGCGAAAATTCTAAATCTCTTACAGATAATTTTATATCCTCAAAGGACACATCTATAAAATTTGAAAATAAAATAACACCATGGACAACCGGTTTAAATATTATTTATGGAATTGGGATTACATTTATTTTAGCAGTGGCTTTATATCTTAATCATCAAGGAACTTTGGGACTTCCATATATGTTGGGGCTTATTTTGTTTGTGTTTGACTTATTCAGCCCTTTAAAAACACTTTATGGAGAAGCGACAAGGCTTACTGTAATGAACGCTGCATTGGATCGTATTGAAGAAGTGTTAAATGAAACTGAACTGCAAGATGTGGGCAAAAAACATATTTCAAAATCTGATACCTCAGAACCTGAAATTTGTTTTAATCATGTTAAATTTTCTTATGGTGAAAAAGAGGTCTTGCATGATATGAGTTTCAAAATGAATAAGAATACAATGACGGCTTTAGTTGGACAGTCCGGGGGAGGTAAATCCACAGTAGCAAATCTTTTGACAAGATTTTGGGATGTGGATTCCGGTGAAATTTTGATTAGAGGAGTGAATATAAAGGATGTTTCACTATCTGAATTGATGTCGGAAATCAGTATGGTTTTCCAGAGAGTTTATTTATTTCAAGATACTATTTTTAACAATATTGCCATGGGGAAAGAAAATGCAACGAAAGAAGAAGTTATAGAAGCAGCCAAGAAAGCAAGATGCTATGATTTTATTATGGCACTTCCTGATGGATTTGACACAATGATTGGAGAGGGAGGAGCAACTTTATCCGGTGGTGAAAAACAAAGAATTTCTATTGCCCGTTGCATGTTAAAAGATGCTCCTATTGTAATTCTTGACGAGGCAACAGCAAGTGTTGATGTGGACAATGAAAGCTATATACAGGAAGCAATTAGTGAATTGGTAAAGAATAAAACATTATTAGTTATCGCCCATAGATTAAATACTATTAGAGATGCCGACAATATTATTGTAATCAAGGAAGGTAATATTGCAGAACAGGGAACCCATAATGAGCTAATTGCTTTAAATGGAATTTATAAAAATATGGTAGAGCTGCAAAATAAAAATAATGGCGTAAAAATACTGTAAGAATATATTTATTATAAATGGAGGTAAGTACTTGAAACAGGATATAAAAGAACAACTATTAACAAAAAGACCGATAGATTTACTCTTTCAGCTATCTATTCCAGCGGTTATCGGAATGATAGTAATCGGTTTGTATCCGTTAATGGACGGAATATTTGCAGGGAAAATTATAGGACAGACAGCAATGACTGCCTGCGGCGTTGCAATGCCCCTTACTTTTTTTAACAGCGGTGTTTCAACTTTACTTGGTGTAGGTTCTGCTTCTGTACTTTCAAGAGCAATCGGTAAAGGAGATCAAAAAACTGTAGATAAAATTATGGGGAACTTAATCTTTTGGGTGATTTTGTTCTCTGCTATCATCACAGTCGGAGGAATCCTCCTCGCACCACACTTTTTAGATATGGTGGGTGCGACAGGTGAAATCAAAGCCTATGGAATCAGATACCTTAGAGTAATTTTCATCGGTTCTCTATTTGTGAACTTTACACAGTCTGCCAACATGGTAATGCGTGGCGAAGGACTGATGAAAAAAGCCATGCTGATTATGGGATTTGGCGCTTTACTTAATATCATACTTGATCCGATACTAATGACCGTTATGGGTGAATACGCCATTGAAGGTGCTGCCCTTGCAACGATCACAGCCCAATTTGTTCAAGCTGCTGTAACACTACATTATTTCTTGAAAAAGAGTAAGGTCGTTAAAATTCATAAGATACAATCTGATGCGGAAATTAAAAAAGAAATGTTTTCTGTCGGTTCATCCGCTATGATGATGCAGCTCCTATTTATGATACAACAAACAATGCTTTACAAAATGGCATTTAAATATGGTGGAGATACGAACGGAATTCTAATGGCGGCATCACTTCGTGTATATGCCTTTTCCTTTATTCCGCTTTGGGGAATGAGTCAGGGGCTGCAACCTGTTGTTGGTACAAACTTCGGAGCAAAACAGTTTGATAGAGTAAGACAAGGTATGAAGGTATTTTCTATTGGAGGACTTATCCTTGCAGCAATCTTTTGGCTTCCATCTTTACTGTTTTCAAGTCAGATTCTTTCCTTGTTCGGTGTAGAGGCAAGCATTATTGCACAAGGAGTAGGAAATTTCAGATTGTTCTATTCCGTATTTATCTTGTACGGCGTGATGGTTATGACGATTACATTCTTCCAATCAATCGGAAATGGAAAGAAAGCCGGAATGATTGTTATGCTTAGACAGTTATTCTTATTTGTTCCTGCAATGATCTTTTTGCCAATGGCATTTGGAATAAAAGCGGTATGGTTCACACAACCACTGGTAGATTTCATTATGATTACTGTTGGAATACTTATGATGCTTAGTGAACTTAATAAAATGGGGAAAGACAAAGCATAAAGATAAGGACATTTGATATAAAAGCGAAAATAATCAAAAGAGGCTGAGGGTATGGATGCTATTTATCAATAATGAATGGAGGGAAAGGGAGATGAACAAGTGTAAAAGTTTCCTTGTAGAATTGAAATGGAATAAAAATACTCCTTTTTTCTATAATCCTTGTAGTTGTCTGTGCTTACGCATACTCTCTTAAACAATTAAATACATTTCAAAAAAGAACGAATTTCGTTCATTTTAGAGGACTTCTTATGCCCGGATGCAGAAGTCCTCCATTTTTTTGCCTGAAAAACAGTCAGTCAAAAGAAATGGAGGACTTCAAAATGAAAAAAGAATTTTATCTATATGTAAACGGACAAAAGGTAAAAGTCAGTGAGGAGATATACAAAGTCTACTGGCGTGAAAGAGAACATGAAAAGTATTTAGAGCAGGTGGACAGAAAAAACCACTTGCTCTTTTTTTCATCGTTGGATCATGATGGACATTATGTAGATAATATTGTCGATGAAAGCGTTGATGTAGCAAAGATTGTAGAAACACAAATGATGATTGAATCATTGCGATACGCTATATCAAAACTGAATGATGAAGAAAGGGACATCATAGAGCGTTTGTACTTCAATGATGAAACACTTCGATCAGTAGCAAAATTAAAAAGTATTACACATCCGGCTTTAATGAAGAGAAGAAATAAAATTCTTGAAAAGCTGAAAAAATTTATCGAAGAACTTTAAAACTTCGGTAACCAAAGGGGTCAAATTTTCCTTATGTAAAGTGAAGGGGAGTTTGACTTCCTTTACTTTTATAAGAGATATAGCCTATTTATGGCAAACAGGAAGATGTAAAGAAAATCCCTTTCAAATATTTGTTCTTTGACAACTGAATAGACCATGACGGGACTTTTAATTACTTAGTGAGCGTAAGGAATTTACGCCATGACTTTCCTGCTGAAGAAATTCGGTTTAAATGAATACTGTCAAAGACAAGGATAGAAGGAAACGAGCGATAAATAAATTTTCTTAAAGCAAAGAACGAGGATAACTTTGCGAGCGATGACCTAAGTAATGATAATGATACTTCTTTAGTGAAAACCGGCTCATCTTAACAGGGGCGGTGGTGAGATTCCAATGTTGCTTATCCTAAGCACCCGTTAATGTCATAAAACTTTAGATAAAATTATATGAGGAGGATTTAGAATGAATAATGAACTATTAAGATATAGCCTCCAATTATCTATGCTATCTATCTTGCTCTCTAAACATTTACTAAACGATATTGAATATAGAAAGATAAAGTTAAAACTGATGAAAAAGTACAACATTTCAACAGAATTATATTTATAATGTTTTGCGAGTGTGGTATAATAGAACTGCATAGAGAGATACAAAAAGGAGGCGGATGCAGTGAAGAAAGATGTAAAAGTTATTAAAGGTGATACCACACTGAAAAGAACTGCATCAGGCTGTGTTGAACGCTCAATAAAGAGAGTGGCAGCGTATTGCAGAGTTAGTACGGATACTGAAGATCAGATTAACAGCTATAATTCTCAGGTAGAACATTACACAGAATTTATACAAAAAAATAAAGAGTGGACTCTTGCCGGAATATATGCTGACGAGGCGATAACAGGAACACAGGTTGATCGAAGAATTGACTTTCAAAGATTAATAAATGACTGTATGAACGGCGATATAGATATGATAATTACAAAGTCTATATCAAGATTTGCAAGAAATACATTAGACACCTTAAAGTATGTAAGAAAGTTGAAAGAGTTTAATGTTGCGGTCTTTTTTGAAGAGGAAAACATAAACACCTTAACAATGGACGGAGAGTTGCTTTTAACAATTTTGAGTTCAGTTGCGCAACAGGAAGTAGAGAACATTTCAGCCAATGTCAAAAAAGGTTTGAGAATGAAGATGGAAAGAGGAGAAATGGTCGGCTTTCAAGGGTGTTTAGGCTATGACTATGATCCGGAAACTAAAAGCATTTCTATCAATGAAAAAGAAGCTGAGATTGTAAGATATATTTTCAGAAGATATATTGAAGGTGTTGGCGGTATGGTAATCTCCAGAGAACTTGAAGAACAAGGATATTTATCGCCAAGAGGAAATAAAAGATGGACGGAAACAACAGTTTTAGGAATCATAAAAAATGAGAAATATAAAGGGGATCTTATGATGGGAAAGACCTATACGGTTGATCCTATTTCAAAGAGAAGATTGGATAATTTCGGAGAACAGGATAAGTTTTATATAGAGAATCATCACGAGCCAATCATTTCGGAAGAAGATTTTGAAAAAGCTCAAGGTATTAGATTAAGAAGGTCAAAAAACAGAAATACCGTTGCTAATAATGGCGGTAAGAGAGAAAAGTATTCAAGAAAATATGCTTTTAGCAGTATGCTTGAATGTGGATTTTGCGGTCATAATCTTTCAAGAAGAAATTGGCATTCGAGTTCAGAATATACAAAAGTTATATGGCAGTGTGTCAATGCTACTAAAAACGGAAAGAAGTATTGTCCGCATAGTAAAGGGATTGAAGAAGAAGCCATAGAAAAAGCATTTATGGAAAGTTATCGTCAGGTATGCCACAATAATGTGGAAATTACTAATGAATTCCTTAAAACTGTGGAAGAAGAATTGAAAGACAACAGTTTAGCTAAAGACCTGAAGAAGATAACAAATCAACTTGATAAGATACTAAAGAAAGAAAAGGATCTTGTTGAGTTAAGGCTGAATGAGTCAATCAGCATGGATATATATCAGGATAAGTATAATGAAATAGCTATTAGTAAAGAAAAATTACTTGCAGAAAAAAGGACTTTAGAAGTAACACTCACTGATGAAAAAGCGTTGAAGAAAAGGCTCGAGGGGTTTAAAAAATTACTTGAGTCCAATAAATATCTTGAGGAATTTGATAGGGCAGTATTTGAAAGTATAGTAGATAAAATCATCATTGGGGGAACTAACGATGAAGGTGAAATTGATCCTGCAATGATTACTATCATATATAAGACTGGAAAAAAAGATTCTCAGGACGGAAGATTATTCAAGAGCAGAAGAAAAAATGCCAAGGAAGTTAATGAGGAAACTGACAACAAATTGTATCCTCATTCAAGCGACGAGGTCAATAATTTGTGTTCCTATCCTATGGACAACACATGTGGAGTGCGTAGTGTCGCTACAACGAAGCAAAGAGTGAAAATCCTTTATTTTAAGCCCTTTTTCAAGCATATCGTCTTGACGAGTGAGGGTGATCAAATCCGAATACAGACACGATAAATACATCGAGCATTACTATCTGGGATGATGTGTTCGTCTATACCTCGCAGGACGAAGAAAAAGGCAGGTTTTTGGAGCTGAAAGGAAAGGGCTATCGAACTGGTATTCAATGTTTGCGATGTCGAGGACGTGCTGTTAGAGCTGTTCAAGCGTATCATTGGAGCGTAGCAATCAATAAGCTTGCGGTTTACACAAACTTGCCATTCCCTATGAGAGTTTGGACATAGAGAAAATGAAAAAGGGGAACGTAATGGAATACAGATAAAAGATAGTCATGTTATGAATTTCATTGAATGGTTCACAAATATATGGCATAATATGTGAGTATGTAAATTGCTAAATTATAATTTAGAGGTGTAAAATGAAATACAAAGAGTATGGATTAAAAAATAAAGATATTATAATTTTATTACACGGTGGTGGTCTTTCTTGGTGGAATTATATAGATGAAATAGGCTTGCTTGAAGATGAATTTCATATTGTTATTCCTATACTAGATGGACACTCAGACAGTGATACAAATTTTATTTCTATTGAAAATAATGCTTCAGAAATAATAAATTTTATAAATGAAAATTATAATGGAAAAGTAAAATTGATTGGAGGATTATCATTAGGAGGACAAGTATTGTTAGAAATATTATCTAGGAATCCCAATATATGTGAATATGCTGTTATTGAAAGTGCTTTGGTGATTCCAATGAAGTTTACTTATAAAATGATAGAACCGATATTTAATTTAACATATGGTTTAACTAAAAAAAGCTGGTTTTCAAAATTACAGTTTAAAAATTTAAAGATAAAAAATAGTTTATATGATTTATATTATGAAGATACTTGTAAAATTTCAAAAAATAATTTAATTGCTTTTATGAAGTCAAATTCTAGTTATGAATTAAAAGATACTTTATCACGTACTAGAGCAAAGGTTCTAATACTAGTTGGGAGCAAAGAAAGATCTATTATGAAAAAATCGGCAGTTAAAATTGCTGAATTAATACCAAATAGTGAACTTGAAATATTACAAGGGTATTATCATGGAGATATTAGCATAAATCATGCAGATGATTATGTTGAAAGAGTAAAGAGATTAGTTCGTTAAATTCCAGTTTAGCAATTTCATATCCTACGCAAAAAGCGGTTACTCCTTTGAAAAATCCCTAGTCAATTATCAAAATGATACTTGGACTAGAGAAGATATGGCTAAAGCAACAGAAAAAGTGGCTAAGAGAATTGTGGATTATATTTTTGAATTGTAAAATTTACTTTTCTAATGCTGAAGTGCTGGCATAAAATAAAAATATTTTGATTTATAGTGTTGAGAAGTTCTTGTTTCTCCTTTATGGAAATAGTAGAGAATGCCATGTGGGTATGGTATAATATGATTGTTGCGAGTCAGAGCTATTCTAACAGAAGGAACATTCAGAAAGTGAGAAGAATGGCAATATCAGCAGTTATTCCTTGTTATTATGAAGAAGAGACGATTCCACTGTTTTATGCAGAAATGGAAAAAATAGAATCACAGATGAACGAAGAGTTTGAATATATTTTTGTTAATGATGGTTCACAAGATAGACTTTATAAATTCTACGCGACCTAAATCAAGTAGATGAACATGTTCATTATCTTTCTTTTTCAAGGAATTTTGGAAAGGAAGCGGCTCTTTACGCAGGTCTCAAATGTGCAACTGGTGATTGGGTGACCGTCATGGATGCAGATTTGCAAGATCCTCCGGAACTTTTACTCACAATGAAATCCATGCTGGATAAGAACCCTGATTTGGATTGTGTGGGAACACGATGGACAACTCGTGATGGAGAGCCTCCGATTCGTAGCTTTTTTGCTAAGATGTTTTATCAATTAATCAATAAAATTAGTCAAGTTGAAATGGTGGATGGTGCGCGTGACTTTCGTCTCATGCGCCGACAAATGGTAGATGCCATTTTAGATGTTTCTGAATACAATCGTTTTTCCAAGGGAATATTTGCTTAGGTTGGTTTTGATACAGAGCATTTAGAATATAAAAATGTCAAAATGATTGTAAGTAGCAAAAAAATTAAAAAACTGCAAGCGTTTTAAAGAAAAATCGGGAAAAGGATTGATAAAAACGAAAAGGTAGTATAGAATGGAATTATTGAGAAATAATATATTAAAAGGAGTCGTTATATGAACTACAAAGAAGTTTATGAACAATGGCTAAACAATGATTTCTTTGATGAAGAAACAAAAGCTGATTTGCTGTCTATTCAGGATGATGAAGCTGAGATCGAAGATCGATTCTACAAGGGTCTTGAGTTTGGGACCGCTGGTCTTCGTGGGAAATTGGGTGCTGGTACCAACCGCATGAATAAATACATGGTAGGAAAAGCAGCCCAAGCATTAGCTGAAACCTTGAAAGACCATGGTGAAGAAGCGATTAAAAGAGGTGTTGCAATCAGTTATGATGTCAGATATAAATCAAAAGAATTTGCTGAATTGACTTGCTCTATCATGGCTGCTCATGGAATTAAAACCTATATTTACAATGGCATTCATCCTACACCAATGTGCTCGTATGCAATTAGAAAATTGCACTGTAAAGCAGGAGTCATGGTAACGGCTAGTCATAATCCACAAGAATACAATGGCTATAAAGCGTATTGGGAAGAAGGTTCACAGATTTTAGATGACATTGCAGGACAAATTGCAGGTCATATGGATGAAATTGTGAATTTTGAAGACATCAAGTCCATTCCTTTTGAAGAAGCCTTGGAAAGCGGTCTTGCAAATTATATTGATCCATCTGTTGAAGAAGATTACTACCAAGAAGTTCTCAATTTAACGATCAATGAAGATGTTGATAAATCTATCAAAGTTGGCTACACTCCTTTGAATGGTACAGGAAATATTCCTGTCAGAGAAATTCTGAAAAGAAGAGGATTTGAAAATATCTTTGTTGTCAAAGAACAAGAATTTCCTGATCCAGATTTTACAACAGTTGGTTATCCAAATCCAGAATTTCCCAAAGCATTTGCTTACTCTGAAAAGCTTGGAAAAGAAAATAATTGTGACATTTTGATTGCCAATGACCCAGATTGTGACCGTGTTGCTCTGGAAGTAAGAGATGCGAATGGCGATTATATCTTTTTAAACGGAAATAAGATCGGTGCTTTGCTTGCTTATTACATCTTCTCTCAACGTTATGCCCTCAACAATTTGCCTGAAAATCCTGTCATGGTGAAATCTATCGTTACAGGAGATTTATCTAGAGCAATTGCAAAGAAATATGGCATTGAAACAGTTGAGACTTTAACTGGATTTAAAAATATCTGTGGAAAAGCCAATGAATATGAACGTACCAAAGAAAAAACTTATGTGTTCGGTTATGAAGAAAGTATTGGCTTCTGCTATGGAACTTTTGTCAGAGACAAAGATGCTGTCAGTGCTTCTATGATGATTGTAGAAATGGCTGCTTACTTTAAAAAACAAGGTAAGACTTTGTTAGATGTTTTAAATGATATTTATGCAGAGTTTGGCTTCTATAATGAAAGACAAGTTTCGCTTGAGCTAGAAGGTGTAGAAGGTCAAGAGCGAATTGGTCGCATGATGGAAGAATTTAGAGAACATCCGTTGACAACAGTTGGAGCAATGGAACTTGAAAAAGTGATTGACTTTAAAGATGGCTATCTTGATTTTCCAAAACAAAACTGCTTGAAATATTACTTTAAAGATGGTTCATGGTATGCACTCAGACCGTCAGGGACTGAACCTAAAATCAAACTATACATCTATTCAATTGGTAAAGACGAAAAGGAAAGTGTTGAAAAACTCGATCTTATTGAAAGGGCTTGCCGAGAAAAAATGGATAGCGTGAAATAAGCACATATAAAAAACTTGAAGCGCTCTTTTGAGAACTTCAAGTTTTTTGCTTTTTAAAGACTGGTTGAATGTTTTGGCTGTATTTTTTGGTCGGGATAGATATAGTTCATAGCATTGTTGATAGCTGTAGGAGCTTCGCCTAGTCCTGTGGCTATCAAATCAATCTTTCCGTCGTAACTACAGCAATCTCCAGCAGCATAGATACCTGCGACAGAAGTTTCTTGTTTGCTATTGACGATAATCTTGTGGCGATTGAGTTCTAGTCCCCATTTTTTTAAGTTTCCAACAGATGATTTGAAGCCATAATTGACAAAAAGCTGATCAAGCGGCAAGAGCTCTGTTTCATTGCTTTTCACTTTAGTAATCTCAAGATGAGTGAGTTTGTTTCCATCGCCTATAAGTTGACTTGGGACAAATGGTGTTTTAATCGTGACAGTAGAAGCTTTTAGCTCATTGACACTGTGTTCTAAAGCACGGAAATTATCCCTGCGGTGAATGATGCTGGTCGGTGCAATCTTATCAAAAGCCAATGCCCAATCAACAGCAGAGTCACCACCGCCTAGAACGACAATATTTTGCCCAGCGTATTGATTGATATTTGACACGTGATAGTGAATGTTTTCAAATTGGTCTACATTTTCTAGCTCCAGCGGACGTGGTTTAAAAGCACCACCTCCCATAGCAATCAAAATGGCTTTTGAGATGTGTTCCCCTTTGCTAGTTGTTAAGGTAAATAATTCATCATTTTTTTCGATATCTAATACAGTCTCATTGAGATGTATGCTTGTTTCAAATGTTTTTACTTGATCAATCAAACGCTCAATCAATTCTTCACCTGTTAGATTGATAAAACCAGGAACATCCAGAATTTTCTTTTCAGGATAGAGAATGGCTGGCTGTCCACCGAGCTGAGGCAGCGAATCAATCAAATTTACTTTTGCTTGACGCATATGAGCATAAAAAGCAGCAAAAAGACCCACAGGTCCCCCACCAACAATCGTAATATCAAAAATTTCAGACATGATTTCTCCTTAAAATAGTAACGTATTTCTATTTTATCACAAAATGAGGAAAACGATAGAGAAATTGTGTTAGGACACGTGAATTATGTTACAATAGTTACAGATTATATTATTAAGGAGACATACATGCAAGCAGTTGCACATTTTATTGAAACATTTGTTCCAGAACATTATGATATTTTTTTAGATTTGAATCGGGAGCAAAAAACATTCACAGGTAAGGTTAGCATTAGCGGGGAAGCAAAGGGAGAAAAAATCTCTCTTCATCAAAAGGATTTGACAATCCAATCCGTTGAGGTAGCTGGCGAAGCTCGTCCTTTCTCTGTAGATAATGAAAATGAAGCAGTTTACGTTGAGCTTGGTCAAGCAGGAGTTGTTGAAGTAACGCTGACTTATACGGGTAAAATTACAGACAATATGACAGGGATTTATCCGTCTTACTATACTGTTGATGGAGTTAAAAAAGAAGTGCTTTCTACTCAGTTTGAAAGTCATTTTGCGCGTGAAGCTTTTCCAAGCGTAGATGAGCCAGAAGCAAAAGCAACTTTTGATCTTTCTTTGAAATTCGACCAAGTAGCAGGAGAAATAGCGCTTTCAAATATGCCGGAAATTGATGTAGAAAATCGAAAAGCAACTGGTATCTGGACATTTGCAACAACGCCTCGTATGTCTTCTTACCTCTTAGCATTTGCAGCTGGCGATTTGCAAGGTGTTACAGCTAAAACAAAGAATGGTACTTTGGTGGGGGTATACTCTACTAAAGCCCACCCTGCTTCAAACTTAGAGTTTGCCCTAGATATTGCAGTTCGCTCTATTGACTTTTATGAAGAATATTATGGGGTGAAGTATCCAATTCCTCAATCCTTACATGTAGCTTTACCAGATTTCTCTGCAGGTGCTATGGAAAATTGGGGCTTGGTCACTTATCGTGAGGTTTACCTCTTAGTAGACGAAAATTCAACTGTTACTAGTCGTCAGCAAGTAGCTCTTGTGATTGCTCACGAATTGGCGCACCAATGGTTTGGTAACTTGGTCACAATGAAATGGTGGGATGATCTTTGGCTCAATGAAAGCTTTGCTAACATGATGGAATATGTCTGTGTGAATGCCATTGAACCAACTTGGAACATCTTTGAGGATTTCCAAACAAGTGGCGTTCCTCTGGCTCTAAAACGGGATGCGACTGACGGTGTTCAATCTGTCCATGTGGAAGTAAAACATCCAGACGAAATCAATACCTTATTTGATCCTGCGATTGTTTACGCTAAAGGAAGTCGTCTCATGCACATGCTTCGTCGTTGGCTAGGAGATGAAGCTTTTGCAAAAGGCTTGAATGCTTATTTTGCCAAACATCAATATGGTAATACAATTGGTCGTGACTTATGGAATGCTCTTGGTGCAGCTTCAGGACGTGACGTAGCAGCCTTTATGGATTCGTGGCTAGAACAACCAGGCTATCCTGTTTTGACAGCGATTGTGGAAAATGACACTCTCAAAATTTCTCAAAAACAATTCTTTATTGGTGAAAAAGAAGAAAAAGGTCGTCTATGGGTTGTACCATTGAATAGTAATTGGACTGGTATCCCAGATACTCTAGAAACAGAAACGCTTGAAATTCCAAATTATACAGCTCTTGCAGCTCAAAATGAAGGAGCACTTCGTTTTAATACGGAAAATACAGCGCATTACATTACTGATTATCAAGGCGAATTGCTAGACAATATTTTGGCAACTATTACAGACTTAGATAATACAAGTAAGTTGCAAGTGGTGCAAGAACGTCGTTTGTTGGCTGAAGCTGGTTTCGTTTCATTTGCAGATTTGATTCCAGTGGTTAAAAAATTGACCAATGAAAGATCTTATCTTGTAGTATCTGCTGTGAAAGCTGTGCTAAATAGTTTGAAGACTTTTGTGGACGAAGGGACAGAAACAGAGGTTGCTTTTAAGAAATTACTTGTTAAGCTGAATCAAGCTAACTTTGACCGACTTGGTTTTGAAGCTAAAGCAGGCGAAACAGATGAAGATGAATTGGTTCGTCAAATTGTTGTAGCGAATATGATTGCGGCTGATGATGAAAAAGCGAGTCAAAAAGCGAGTCAAATTTTTGAAGCTTATCACGATAGTTTGGAAAAACTTCCTGCAGCCACTCGCTTGCAAATTTTGATTAACCAAATCAAACACCAGGAGACAAAGGAATTGACCGATAAATATCTATCAACCTACATCACAACGGTTGACGGCAACTTCCAACGTCAATTGGCTTCGGCTCTTTCTTATACGAAGAACGAAACAACACTCACTCATCTTTTAGAAGAATGGAAAAATAAAGATATTGTAAAACCGCAGGATTTAGCAATGAGCTGGTATTTTACTTTCTTACAACATGATTTCACACAAGGAACTGTCTGGACTTGGGCGCGTGACAATTGGGATTGGATTAAGGCAGCTCTTGGTGGAGATATGAGCTTTGATAAATTTGTCATTTATCCAGCAAATGCTTTCAAGACGCATGAACGTTTGGCAGAATACAAAGCCTTCTTTGAACCACAATTGTCTGACTTGGCTATCAGCCGTAACATCAGCATGGGAATCAAAGAAATTACTGCCCGTATTGATTTGATTGACAAAGAAAAAGCAGCTGTTGAAGCAGCAATCAAAGCAGCAGTATAGCAGTATAACAGTATAAAAGAGAAAAGGTTGAATGATAATGTCAGCCTTTTCTTATTGCATTTTGCTATTTTATTAAAAAGGTGATAGTTTTTGAAAGAAAATGCTTGACTTTGAAATAAAATGGTGTATAATGAATCTGTAAACGATTGCAGGAAGAGGTGAGGTCTATCTTAAAATCAGAACGCAAACAGGTAATTTTAGAGGAAATCAATCATCATCAAGTTGTTTCTCTGGATAGCTTAGTTCGTTTGTTAAATACGTCTGAATCAACAGTTCGTAGAGATTTAGACGAATTGGAAGATGAAAGAAAGCTGCGCCGGATTCACGGTGGAGCAGAAAGCATTCATTTCCTTCAAGAGGAAGAAAGCAATCAAGAAAAATCTATCAAAAACGTTCAAGATAAATTACGAATTGCTCAAAAAGCGGCGGAATTGATACAAGAACAGGATGTCATTTTTATTGATGCTGGAACGACAAATGAATTGTTAATCAATGAGCTTTCAAGCAAACATATGACGGTTGTGACCAACTCCATTCACCATGCTACAAAATTAGTTGAGAAAAATATTCCAACGGTTATTATCGGAGGGGTTGTCAAAAGCTCAACAGATGCTAGTATCGGTGGTGTTGCTTTGAACCAAATCGGTCAGTTGAATTTCAATAAAGCTTTTATTGGTATGAATGGGATTGATGAAAATTTCTATACAACGCCTGATATGGAAGAAGGAGCAGTCAAGCGAGCGATTCTTGAAAACGCCAAACAGACTTATATCTTAGCTGACGCCTCAAAAATCGGTCAGACCTCTTTCGTGAAAGTCGCCCCTATCAAACGTGCTAGCATTATTACGAGTGCATGTGCCAATGAGCAATTGGAAAAGATAAAAGAAAAAACGGAGGTTATTGAAGTATGATTTATACTGTTACGCTTAATCCTTCTATTGACTATATTGTCCGTTTAGATAAGGTCAATGTTGGAAGCGTGAATCGTATGGAGAGCGATGATAAATTTGCCGGTGGCAAAGGCATCAACGTCAGTCGTGTGCTCAAACGTTTGGGAATTGACAATACAGCGACTGGCTTTATTGGTGGCTTTACTGGAAAATTTATTACTGATACCTTGGAAAATGAAGCGATTGCGACCAAGTTTGTCCAAGTGTCAGAGGATACGCGTATCAACGTCAAGATTAAAGCAGATGCTGAGACAGAAATCAATGGAACGGGTCCGACCGTCTCACCAGAGCAATTGGCAGCATTAAAAGATATTCTTTCGGGGCTGTCAGAGAAAGATACAGTTGTCTTTGCAGGGTCAAGCAATAAAAATTTAGGAAATGTCGTCTACAAAGAGTTAATTAGCCTGACGAGACAAACTGGAGCACAAGTCGTTAGTGATTTCGAGGGACAAACACTTATTGATTCACTAGAGTTTCAGCCATTATTGGTAAAACCCAACAATCACGAGTTAGGTGATATTTTTGGAGTGAAGCTGGAAAATTTGGATGAGATTGAGAAATACGCTCGTGAAATTCTAGCTAAAGGTGCGCAACATGTCATTATTTCTATGGCAGGTGATGGAGCGCTTTTGGTAACAAAGGACGGAGCTTATTTTGCAAAACCAATCAAGGGAATCGTAAAAAATTCTGTCGGAGCTGGTGACTCAATGGTTGCAGGCTTTACTGGCGAATTTGTCCGTTCAGGAAATGCTGTTGAAGCCTTCAAATGGGGAGTAGCTTGCGGAACGGCAACGACTTTCTCTGATGACTTAGCGACAGCCGCTTTTATTAACGAAACGTATGAAAAAGTAGAGGTGGAAAAAATATGAAAATTCAGGATTTACTGAGAAAAGATGTGATGTTGCTTGATTTACAAGCAACTGAAAAAACAGCCGCTATTGATAAAATGATTCATCGTTTAGTTGACAGTGGTTATGTGACAGATTTTGAAACATTCAAAGAAGGAATCTTGGCTCGTGAAGCTTTAACCTCAACAGGCTTAGGGGACGGGATTGCCATGCCACACAGTAAAAATGCGGCAGTCAAAGAAGCAACCGTTCTTTTTGCAAAATCAAACAAGGGTGTGGATTATGAAAGTTTAGACGGGCAACCGACAGATTTATTCTTCATGATTGCTGCACCAGAAGGAGCGAATGATACTCACTTGGCTGCACTTGCAGAATTGTCCCAATACCTGATGAAAGATGGATTTGCAGATAAACTTCGTCAAGTGACTTCACCAGATGAAGTGATTGCGTTATTTGACCAAGCGTCTGATAAAGCAGCAGAGCCCGCAATGGTAGCACCAGCAACCAAAGATGGTGATTTCCTTGTTGCGGTAACAGCATGTACAACAGGAATTGCACATACTTATATGGCGCAAGAAGCTCTTCAAAAGGTAGCTGCTGAAATGGGAGTTGGTATCAAGGTTGAAACCAACGGTGCTAGTGGTATCGGAAACAAACTGACCGCAGAAGATATCCAAAAAGCAAAAGCGGTTATTATTGCGGCTGATAAAGCTGTAGAAATGGATCGATTTGACGGCAAGCCATTGATTAACCGCCCAGTTGCTGACGGTATTCGTAAGACAGAAGAGTTGATTAACTTAGCACTATCAGGAAAAGCAGAAGTGTATCATGCAGCCAATAAAAAAGCTGCCTCCTCTTCAACAAATGCAGCAGGTGGATTCTACAAACACTTGATGAGTGGTGTTAGCCAAATGCTTCCATTCGTTATCGGTGGTGGTATCATGATTGCGGTGGCATTCTTGATTGACCAAGCAATGGGAGTGCCAAAAGATCAATTGGCAAATCTCGGTACTTATCATGAGTTGGCAGCAATGTTTAAGAATATTGGTGGTTTGGCCTTTGGCTTTATGCTTCCTGTACTTGCCGGTTATATCGCTTATTCTATCGCTGAAAAGCCAGGTTTAGCACCAGGTTTTGTAGCAGGTAGTATGGCTTCAGCAGGTCTTGCTTTTGGTAAAATTCCATTTGCTGAAGGTGGGAAAGCAACTCTTGCACTTGCTGGTGTACCTTCTGGTTTCCTTGGAGCTCTAGTGGGTGGTTTCCTTGCAGGTTACGTTGTAAACTTCCTTAAAAAATCCTTGAGTGGTCTTCCAAAATCACTAGAGGGCATCAAGTCTATTTTGCTTTATCCGCTTTTAGGTACATTGCTAACTGGTTTCTTGATGCTGTTGGTAAATATTCCAATGGCCGCTATCAATACTGGCTTGAATAGTTTCCTAGAAGGCTTATCTGGTAGTTCAGCTGTCCTCCTTGGACTCGTTGTAGGTGGTATGATGGCTATTGATATGGGCGGTCCTTTCAACAAAGCGGCTTACATCTTTGGTACAGGAACTCTTGCTGCAACTGTTTCAACAGGTGGTTCAGTTGTGATGGCAGCAGTTATGGCTGGTGGTATGGTTCCACCTCTTGCAGTCTTTGTCGCAACCCTTCTATTCAAAGATAAATTCACCGAAGAAGAACGGAATTCAGGTTTGACAAACATTGTTATGGGTCTCTCATTCATCACGGAAGGTGCTATTCCATTTGGTGCTGCTGACCCTGCCCGTGCCATTCCAAGCTTTATGGTTGGTTCAGCTTTAGCAGGCGCACTTGTCGGCATGGCTGGTATTAAACTCATGGCACCGCACGGAGGTATCTTCGTTATTGCACTTACTTCAAATGCCCTTCTCTATATCATCTTCATCTTGATTGGCGCAATTGTAAGTGGTGTGTTATTCGGAGCGCTCCGCAAACCATTGAATAAATAATGATGAGTTTCATCGTTCTAGGAGTTGGAGAATAATTCTCTAGCTCCTTTTTTAATCTAAAAGAAACATTGAAAGGAGATGATTTTCATACTGATTAAAATAGTCAGGCGCTGGAAAATATGTTATAATTTTAATAACGCATATTTTGAGGAGAAATGAAATGGAATTACAACGCGAAAAAGAATTTGTCAGTCAATATCACTATGATGCACGTAATTTAGAGTGGGAAAAAGAAAACGGAACCCCAGAAACAAAAGTGGATGTCAATTTTCAATTGTTAAATCAAGATCAAGAAGGACAAGTAACTTCTATCGTTGTAATTGTGAGCTTTATGATTGTCTTTGATGCTTTTGTAATTAGTGGAACAATCTCACAAGTCAACCATATCATGGGACAAATTGTCAATGAGCCAAGTGAATTTGAGCAGGACGAAGTGGAACAACTAGCTCGTCCAAGTTTGTCCGTCTTAAATCGTTTGACCTATGAAGTAACAGAAATCGCCTTGGATTTGCCAGGTATCAATTTGGAGTTTTAATGCATGAAATTAGCCGTAATTACTGATTCGTCAGCATATTTGGATAGCAAAGTCATCGAAAATGAGCATTTATTTGTCTTAGATATTCCCGTTAGTATTGACGGGATTGAGTACATCGAAGGAAAGAATCTTTCTGCTAGCGAATTTTATCAAAAAATGGCAGCCTCTAGTGAATTGCCAAAGACTAGCCAACCGAGTATTGCCAGCTTAGTGAACACTCTGTCTTTAGTAGAAGGGCAAGGTTATACTCATGTCATTGGTCTGTTTTTATCGAGCGGCATTTCTGGCTTTTATCAAAATATCCAGTATTTGAAAGATGAATTTCCAAGTTTAGAAATTATTTTTCCAGATTCAAAAATCACAAGTGCGCCGCTTGGAATGATGGTGGAGCATATTTTGAACTGGGCTGAACAAGGGTTAGCGTTTGAGCAAATTTTAAGCAATCTTGACGTTCAAATCAAGGGAATTGGCGCTTTTATCATGGTAGATGACTTAAATCATTTGGTGAAAGGCGGTCGTTTGTCGAATGGCGCTGCAATTCTGGGAAACTTGCTCAGTATCAAACCGATTCTTTACTTTAATGACGAGGGCGTCATTGAGGTTTATGAAAAGATTCGTACCGAGAAAAAAGCTACGAAACGCCTGATTGAGATTGTCAAAGAGCAAACTGCACAAGGAAATTACCAAGTGATGATTATTCATGGAAATGCACTGGAAAAAGCAGAACATTTACATCAATTATTGTTAGAAGATGGTGTTTCCGGAGAGGTTCCGATTGCGACATTTGGTAGTGTGATTGGAACTCACTTGGGTGCTGGAAGTATTGCCTTAGCCTATATTCCGATTATTTAAGGAGAATTCCATGAGTATAAAGGTCATTATTGCTGGTTTCAAAGGAAAAATGGGACAAGCTGCTTATAACATGGTGACAGAAGATCCTGCATTAGAGCTCGTTGGATTGCTTGACCCACTTACTCCAGAAAAAGAAGTAGCTGGTGTTCCCGTTTTTAATCAGAAAGAAAATTTGAGTGGTGTAGAAGCGGATGTGTGGGTTGATTTTACAACTCCTAAAGTGGCGTATGAAAATACTCGTTTTGCATTAGAGCATGGCTTTGCGCCTGTGGTCGGAACGACTGGATTTACATCGGATGAAATCAAAGAGTTAGTTGAGCTTTCTCGGAAAAAAGAGCTGGGAGGCTTGATTGCTCCTAATTTTGCTGTGGGAGCGGTTCTCTTGATGCAATTTGCAGCGCAAGCAGCTAAATATTTTCCAGATGTGGAAATCATTGAATTACATCATGATCAGAAAAAGGATGCGCCGAGCGGCACAGCGATTAAAACAGCTGAATTGATTAGCAAGGTTCGCCCCCAAAAACATCAGGGTGCAATGGACGAAAAAGAAATATTGGCAGGAGCGCGTGGTGCAGAAATAGACGGCATGCGCATTCATTCGGTTCGTTTGCCAGGATTGGTGGCTCATCAAGAAGTCATCTTTGGCGGACAAGGTGAAGGACTGACACTTCGTCATGATTCGTACGATCGTAAGTCTTTCATGACGGGGGTGAATTTAGGTATTAAGGAAGTGGTCAAGAAAAAAGAGCTTGTCTACGGATTGGAATATTTGTTATGAGATTAAAAAATCTGCCTTCTGAATTTCAGGAGGCTTTACCAGTATTAAAGAAGATTAAGAATGCCGGGTTTGAGGCGTATTTTGTCGGTGGTTCGGTCCGCGATGCTTTGTTGAATCGACCGATTCATGATGTGGATATTGCAAGTTCCAGTTATCCAGAAGAAACCAAACGTATTTTTGAGCGAACGATTGATGTCGGAATTGAGCATGGGACAGTTTTAGTCTTAGAAGACAATCATGAATACGAAGTGACGACTTTTCGGACAGAGGATATCTATGTAGACTATCGCAGACCTAGCCATGTCACATTTGTTCGTTCTCTCGAAGAAGATTTAAAACGGCGCGATTTTACGATCAATGCTTTGGCTTTGGATGAAGCAGGGAATGTGATTGATTTATTTGCAGGGTTAGCTGATTTAGAAAATCAGATTTTACGTGCTGTAGGAACACCTTCGGAACGTTTCAACGAAGACGCTCTGCGCATCATGCGAGGATTTCGTTTTCAGGCAGCTTTAGGTTTTGATTTGGACACAGACACATTTCAGGCTATGAAACTGTGTGCGCCGCTATTAGAAAAAATTTCTGTGGAGCGGACTTTCATTGAATTTGACAAACTACTGACAGCGTCTTATTGGCGTAAAGGATTGAAAAGTCTGCTTGCCAGTGGTGCAACGGACTATTTGCCTGACATGCGCAGCAGCCAATTACAATTGGAAACGATGTTTGATATTAAAGTAGATTTTCAATTTACGAGTTCAGAGCAAGCCTGGGCTACTCTTTTAATGGCTCTTCAAGTAAATAATGTTAAAAAATTCCTCAAACATTGGAAAACTTCAAATGAATTTCAAAAGCGCGTAGAGCAAATTGTCACGATTTATACTATCCGCCAAAGGCATTTTCTGGATAAGGAAGAATGCTATCGTTTTGAACTGGACCTGATGATACAAGCAGAAGAAATTCGTCAAGCACAGGGATTAGCGGTTGATTTTGAAAAAATTCATTCTACTTATGATTCACTAACGATTCATGATAAACATGAAATTGTCGTCAATGGTGGCCTGTTAATCAAAGAGTTTGGTTTTAAGCCGGGGCCTGCTTTAGGACAGCTCTTGACTGAGATTGAGACGGCTATTGTGAATGGTGTCTTGGACAACCGTCTGGAGGCTATTTTAGCTTTTGTAGAGGAGAGAAGATGAGTGACTTTATTGTTGAAAAGTTGACTAAAACGATGGGAGATAAGACTGTTTTTAAAAATATTTCCTTTATTATTCATGGTTTGGATCGGGTTGGCTTGATTGGGGTCAATGGAACTGGAAAAACGACTTTTTTGAATGTCCTATCTGGAAAATCTGGATTTGACGGGGATGTCAATCCTTTTTCTGCTAAATCGGGCTATAAGATTGGCTACTTAACCCAAGAACCGCACTTTGATGACGACAAAACGGTACTAGATACGGTTTTATCTAGCAATCTGCGAGAAATGCAGCTCATTCGAGAGTATGAGTTATTGTTGTCTAACTATGACGAAAGCAATCAATCTCGTTTAGAGAAGATTATGGCTGAAATGGATGCTCTTCAAGCATGGGAAATTGAAAGTCAAGTTAAGACTGTTTTGTCTAAACTGGGTTTAAATGACTTATCTGCTAAGGTCGGCGACCTGTCAGGTGGTTTGCGACGCCGAGTGCAATTGGCGCAAGTCTTGTTAGGAGATTATGACTTATTGCTTCTTGATGAGCCGACCAACCATTTGGATATTGATAGTATCGAATGGTTGACGAATTTTTTGAAGAATTCCAAAAAAACGGTTCTTTTCATTACCCATGACCGCTATTTTCTAGACCATGTTTCGACACGAATTTTTGAATTGGACAACGGGGATTTACTTGAATATCAAGGAAATTATCAAGATTATGTCCGTTTGAAGGCGGAACAAGACGAACGAGATGCTGCCCTTCTCCATAAAAAACAGCGGCTTTATAAACAGGAATTATCCTGGATGCGTCGCCAACCACAGGCTAGAGCAACCAAGCAACAAGCTCGAATCAATCGTTTTCAAGATTTGAAAAAGGATTTATCTAATCAAGCAACTCAGACAGACTTAGAAATGAATTTCGAGACCAGTCGTATTGGGAAGAAAGTGATTGAATTTAAAGATGTGGACTTTGCTTATGGTGACAAGAAGCTCCTTTCTCATTTTAACTTGCTGGTTCAAAATAAAGATCGGATTGGGATTGTGGGGGATAATGGTGTTGGAAAATCTACCTTGCTCAATCTAATTGCTGGGAAATTAGCACCTCAATCTGGTCAATTGATCATTGGTGAGACGGTTCGTGTGGCTTATTTCTCACAGCAAATTGAAGGATTGGACGAATCCAAACGCGTTATTAATTTCTTGCAGGAAGTCGCAGAAGAAGTTAAGACATCTGCGGGGACGACATCTATTGCTGAGCTGTTGGAACAATTTCTCTTTCCTCGCTCCACTCATGGAACTTTGATTGAAAAATTGTCCGGAGGAGAGAAAAAGCGGCTCTATCTTCTCAAGTTATTGTTGGAAAAGCCGAATGTTTTGCTGTTGGATGAGCCGACTAATGACTTAGATATTGCGACATTAACGGTGCTGGAAAATTTTTTGCAAAGCTTTGCCGGCCCAGTTATTACTGTTAGTCACGATCGGTATTTCCTTGATAAAGTAGCAGATAAGATTTTAGCCTTTGAAGAGGGAACTATCAGAGAATATTTCGGTAATTATACTGATTATCTGGATGAAAAGGCATTTGAGCTAGAGAGCTCTGCTATTTCCCAAAAGTCGGAAAAGGAAAAAGTAACTAAAGTGCGAGAGGAAAAGAAGCGCTTAAGTTACTTTGAAAAACAGGAATGGGAATCTATTGAGGGAGATATAGAGAAGCTTGAGGAGAAAATTGCAGCTATTGAGGGGGAAATGCAGGAATATGCTTCGGACTTCGGTCGGCTCGCTGAACTCCAAAAAGAGTTGGATGCTAAAAATGATTTGCTTTTGGAGAAATATGAGCGCTACGAATACTTGAGTGAGTTAGTATAGAATTGACTACTGCCTGTAATGTGTGTCAAGTGTGATTGCATTTTTAAACAAGGTCTATTTACAAGTCCTATAAAATTTGGTATAATATCAACTAATTAAATAAGATTCCGCAAGACTAGTAGCTTAGGGGAAGTTTGACAGGGAGAAGAGCCAGAGACTGAGAGCTCTTTAGATGAAAACTAGGTGAATTCACTTGCAATAGGATTGAGAATTAAGGTCTGGGAAACCAGATAAAAACGGATGGTACCGCGTGTCAACGCTCCGCTTATGGAGTTTGGCATGCGGTTTTTATATTTGGAGGAATTATGTCAACCATTGAAGAACAATTAAATAAGCTTAGAGAAGAAACGCTGGCGTCGTTGAAAAAAATCTCGACTGAAAATGAAAAAGAAATGCAAAATCTACGAGTTTCTGTTCTTGGGAAAAAAGGCTCTTTAACAGAGATTTTAAAAGGAATGAAAGACGTCTCTGCCGATATGCGTCCGATTATCGGGAAGCATGTCAATGAAGCACGAGATATTTTGACCGCTGCTTTTGAAGAATCTGCAAAGCTACTAGAAGAGCAAAAAGTTGCTAATCAGTTGGCGAGGGAGTCAGTAGATGTCACCCTTCCTGGTCGGAAAATTCCTGCTGGGAATCGTCATGTTCTTAGCCAAACAAGTGAAGAAATTGAAGATATTTTTATCGGTATGGGCTATCAAGTCGTAGATGGTTTTGAAGTTGAAACAGACTATTACAACTTTGAGCGGATGAATTTGCCAAAAGACCACCCAGCGCGTGACATGCAGGATACTTTCTACATTACAGAAGAAATTTTGCTGCGTACTCACACCAGCCCAGTTCAAGCTCGTGCTATGGACGCTCATGATTTTTCTAAAGGTCCTCTGAAAATGATCTCGCCAGGGCGTGTGTTCCGACGGGATACGGACGATGCGACGCATTCTCACCAGTTCCACCAAATCGAAGGTTTGGTTGTCGGGAAAAATATTTCTATGGCAGACCTTCAAGGAACATTGCAGCTCATTGTGCAAAAAATGTTTGGAGAAGACCGCAGTATTCGTCTGCGTCCGTCTTATTTCCCATTTACAGAGCCGTCTGTTGAGGTGGATGTTTCTTGCTTTAAATGCGGTGGGCAAGGATGCAATGTTTGCAAAAAGACTGGCTGGATTGAAATTATGGGAGCTGGAATGGTGCACCCTCGTGTCCTTGAAATGAGTGGCATTGATGCTGATGTTTATTCTGGCTTTGCTTTTGGACTGGGTCAAGAACGGGTGGCTATGCTGCGTTACGGTATCAATGATATTCGTGGCTTCTATCAAGGTGATGTTCGTTTTTCAGAACAATTTAAATAAATGCTATGTTAGTAAAAGTAAAAGAAGGACAGGTTGAAGTTCTACGAGAACTGGAAGTGCAAACTTATCAAGAAACTTTCGGCCCTTATATCAAAGTGAAAGATATGCAAGATTATTTTACTCATGAACTCTCCCTTGAGCAGATTCAGAAGGATTTGGCGCAAGTAGAGTCGGAGACTTATTTTGCACTAGATGAGAAAGAAAAGATTGTTGGCTTTCTCAAATTTAACTGGGGGCAAGCACAGACTGAGCCAGTAGAATCAGAACACTCAATGGAGAATGCTTTTGAGGTTCATCGGATTTATGTTTTGAAACCTTATCAAGGACAGGGCTTTGGCAAGGAAATGTTTAATTTTGCCATGCAAGAAGCTACTAAACGAAAGTTTTCGTGGATTTGGCTAGGTGTTTGGGAAAAGAATTTCAAAGCGCAAAACTTTTACTTTAAATATGGTTTTGAACGTTTTAGTGAGCATGAGTATGCGACTGGTGAAACGGTTGATATTGACTGGCTCATTCGGAAAGAATTAAATTAAGCGAAAAAGCACTTGGCTTGGGTACTTGTCCCAGCCTCAAAAAGAAAGGAAGTAATATGAGGCAAAATTTTTGAGCAGAAACAATAGTTCTCAAAGATTTCTATGCACTCATATAGATGAATTATGCTAGTAAGTTATAAATGGTTAAAAGAACTAGTTGACGTAACTGTTCTGAGTGAAGAATTAGCTGAAAAAATGTCAACGACAGGGATTGAAGTAGAAGGGGTCAGCTCTCCTGCTGAGGGATTGTCAAAAATTGTAGTTGGTGAAGTGATTAGCTGTGAAGATGTAGCTGAAACACATCTCCATGTCTGTCAAGTGAATGTTGGAGAAGAAGCGCTTCGACAAATCGTTTGCGGCGCTCCAAATATACGAGCAGGAATCAAGGTTATGGTAGCTCTTCCAGGAGCTCGTATTGCAGATAATTATAAGATTAAAAAGGGAAAAATCCGTGGTTTAGAATCCCTTGGAATGATTTGTTCTCTTGGAGAATTAGGCATTTCGGACTCGGTTGTTCCAAAAGAATTTTCTGATGGCATTCAAATCCTGCCAGAAGAAGCTGTGCCGGGGGATTCCGTTTTTCCTTACCTTGACTTAGATGATGAAATTATTGAGCTTTCTATCACACCGAACCGTGCAGATGCGCTTTCAATGCGTGGAGTAGCGTATGAGGTAGCAGCTATCTACGACAAGTCAGTTCATTTTAAAGATTTTCCGTTGTTGGAAACACAAGATCAAGCTGGAGAACAGCTCTCTGTTGCGATTGAAACGGACAAGGCGCCTTTTTATGCAGCACGTATTTTGGAAAATGTAACCATTGCTCCAAGTCCGCAATGGCTTCAAAATCTGCTGATGAATGCAGGGATTCGTCCTATCAACAATGTAGTAGATGTGACAAATTATATTTTGCTTTACTTTGGTCAACCAATGCACGCCTTTGATTTAGATACTTTTAAGGGCAATCAAATTGTGGTGCGCGAAGCGCATGCGGGTGAAAAATTAGTAACTCTTGATGACGAAGAGCGCGACTTAGAGACGAGCGATCTTGTGATTGCGGTAGCAGATAAGCCAGTCGCTCTTGCTGGTGTCATGGGTGGAGCTGCAACAGAAATTTCTCCTCAATCAAGGCGTGTAGTGCTTGAAGCAGCAGTTTTTGACGGAACTTCTATTCGTAAGACAAGCGGGCGTCTCAATCTTCGTTCAGAATCATCTTCTCGTTTTGAAAAAGGAATTAACCTAGCGACAGTAACAGAAGCTCTAGATGCTGCGGCTAGTATGATTGCAGATCTTGCAGGTGCAACGGTACAAGCCGGTATCGTCTCAGCAGGTCAAGTGGACACATCAGATGTTGAAGTTGTTTCAACATTGGCAGATGTCAATCGTGTACTTGGAACGGAATTAACTTATACAGATATTGAAGATGTTTTCCGCCGTCTTGGTTTTGGTCTTACTGGCAATGCAGAGGAATTCACAGTCAGCGTACCACGCCGTCGTTGGGACATTCATATTGAAGCAGACCTTTATGAGGAAATTGCGCGTATCTATGGTTATGATAAATTACCAGCAACTCTTCCAAAAGGTGACGGAACAGCTGGTCAATTGACAGAAACCCAAAAACTTCGTCGCAAAGTTCGTACAGTTGCAGAAGGTGCTGGTTTGACAGAAGTTATCACCTATGCTTTGACCACTCCTGAAAAAGCTGTGCAATTCAGCACCAACCCAAGTAACTTGACAGAGCTGATGTGGCCGATGACAGTAGATCGTAGTGTCCTTCGTCAAAATATGGTAGCTGGCATTTTGGATACCGTTGCCTATAATGTAGCACGTAAAAATAAGGACTTGGCTCTGTATGAAATCGGAAAAGTCTTCGAGCAAAAGGGGAATCCACAGGAAGAATTGCCAACTGAAATTAACAGCTTTGCCTTTGCTTTGACAGGTTTGGTTACTGAAAAGGATTTTCAAACATCTGCTATACCAGTTGATTTCTTTTATGCAAAAGGAATTCTGGAAGCACTTTTTGACCGTCTGGGTCTAAAAGTAGAGTACACAGCGACGCAAGCATTAACTAGTATGCATCCAGGTCGTACAGCGACTGTTTCACTAGACGGACAAGTCATTGGTTTTGTCGGTCAAGTTCATCCAGTAACTGCTAAGGATTATAATATCCCAGAAACGTATGTAGCAGAAATCAACTTGACAGCGATTGAACAAGTAATTCAACCAGCAAAACCATTTGTAGAAATTACCAAATTCCCAGCTGTAACACGTGATATAGCACTGCTTCTTAAAGCAGAAATCAGTCACAAAGAAGTCGTTGAAGCTATTGAGGCTGCTGGTGTGAAACGCTTGACAGATATCAAATTATTTGATGTCTTCTCAGGTGAAAAACTGGGACTCGGCATGAAATCAATGGCTTACACCTTAACTTTCCAAAATCCAGAGGATACTCTGGAAGATGAGGAAGTAGCTCGTTATATGGAAAAAATCCAAAAGTCTCTTGAAGTAACGATTGGTGCAGAAGTGCGGTAAGACATGAAAAGCTCCTAAATTGAAGTTTAGGAGTTTTTTCTTGTAGCAATATAATGTATAATAAGGAAAAGTTTTATATCGGAGGAGAAAATGACAGTTTTTACACAACTTTGGAAAGCATTTTCCAATTTACCAGAAGTGACAGCGATTGCTTTAGGCGGATCTCGTAGCGGAGAAACTTATGATGAGACTTCGGACTATGATTTATATATTTACTGCACGAGCATTCCAGATGAAGACAGTCGGAAGTTGATTTTGACCCAATATTGTTCTTATATGGAAATAAGCAATCAATTTTGGGAATTGGAAGACGACTGTACCTTAAATAATGGCATTGATATTGATATTCTTTATCGGAACATTCGTGATTTTGCGATAGATATTGAAAATGTCGTCGAAAAGTGCCGAGCAGGAAATGGCTACACCACCTGCTTCTGGCACAATTTAAAAACCTGCAAGGTTCTTTATGATTCCAATGGAGAGTTAGGAAAATTGAAAAAACGGTTTGACGTTCCTTTTCCTCAAAAATTAAAAGACAACATCATTTCACGAAATTTTAATTTGTTAACCGGACATTTGCCGTCCTACGATACGCAGATTTTAAAAGCAGCAAAACGAAAAGACCTTGTCAGTGTCAATCACCGTATTGCAGCCTTTTTAGAATCTTATTTTGACATTATTTTTGCAGTTAATGAATTGACCCACCCCGGTGAAAAGAGAATGATATCATATGCAGCAGCGCATGCGAACCTTCTTCCTAATCAATTTGAGCAATCTTTAAATACTTTACTAATGAGCATTACTGCTAGCCCTGAAATTCTTGAAAAACAATTAAAAGATATGATTGCAAATTTAGCAGAAATTTTATCATAAAATCGGCTGGAATTGAGTATAAAAAAACGGCTTAAACCGTTTTTTGTATTTAGTAGATTTTTCTTGAAATCATTATAAAAAGCTCCTTTAGTAGTTTCTTCTGCAGAAAGAGTCAAAAATATTTTGGGCAGTCTTATTGTTTGGTTGTGGCTAGTCATGTTTTTCGTATTGCAGTTGTTTTCTCTCTTACTCATGCACTTTTCCTATTTCTTTAAAATTTTTTCCATGATTGTTTGTTGGGGCTTTAGATCTAAACGTTCATAAAAGCGCAAGGCAGCGACATTATCATTCCATACATCAAGGGTTAAGTTGTAACAGCCAATTTTTTGGGCAAATTCTTCTGCAAAATGGCAGAGTTGCTCACCAATTTTTTGACCACGAGCACTTTCATCAACGCAAAGGTCTTCAATGAAAAGTGTTTTGATAGGTGTCAATACGAGACTGTGTGGTTCTTTAATGATGCAAAAGAGGTGACCCAAGATTTTACCTTCTTCATTTTCATAGACAAAGATTGGTGTATGTTCTTGAGACATCAGTGTTTTCAATTGTTCATCGTTGAATTTGCAACCACTCTCTTTGAAAATGTCTGGTCGGACGTTGTGATGAACAAGCAAGACTTGCTCTAAGAGATTATTGAGTGCTGGAATATCGCTTGGGACTGCTTTTCTAATAGGCATGGTGAGCTCCTTTTGGTGACCGTCGATTATTTTTTTTAAAATATAATAGGACTGTTGGTCATTTTTGTCAAGAATAAAATGAAAAAATCTTTTTGAGCAATGTAAAAAGAACCCACAACACGTGAGTTCTAATAATGGGAGTGAGACAACTTTATCAATTTTTAAAGTAGGGATGATCTTTTAAGCTTTTAAAAATAGGTCTACTGATAAAACTAATTGCAATCAGTTTTATGAGATCTGGTAAAATGAAGGGGATGACTCCGACTGTAATAGCTTTATCAAGTTGAAAACCTGCTAGAAACATTAAACCAAGTACACCACCAACAAAAACCAAAGCATCTCCGAGTAGATTTGATAAAAATATCGTCAAAAAGCTGCTATTTTTGGAAGTTAGACTAGCTGTTACTAGGGCGTAGAACAAATAAAACCAGAGATAACCTGCATTTGGACCAACAAGTGCCTGAAATCCACCGTTTCCTCCTGCAAAGACAGGCAGACCGATAGCGCCTAAGAGAAGATAAAGAGCGACTGCTAATAGAGCTTCTTTTCGATGAAAAATAGTAGCCACTAAGCCAATTGCCATATTTTGCAGAGCAAAAGGTACCGGACCGATAGGAATGGTAATTTGAGCAAAAACGGCTATCAAAGCTGCGCCAATTGCTGGCAAAATAAGTGTAAATGATTTTTTCATAATTGTAACCCTTTGTTTTGTAATATGGTAACTATTATAAAATAAATAAGAAAAATGTCAAGGGTTAAATAAAAAGGTGAAAGACTGAATTTACCTTTTTGTCAAAATGGTTACTTTTTCCGCGATATTGCTTTCCTTTTATGTTTACTGCGAAGGAATAATATCAAAAATGCAATTAGTCCAAAGACATTTAAGAAAATAAGTAGGATGGTTATCAGAATTGTTTTTATCTTTCGCATAAAAGCACCTCCTCGTAAAATCGCTTTAATATTATCATGACAAAATGTACCTCTTTATCAACTAAAAAATCACAGGAAAAAGGAGAGACTGGGCAAAAATTGCCCCAGTTTCTATTAGATTTAGTAATAAACGAATAACGTAGCTCCAACAATTCAGTGAATTGTTAAAGGCGGGAAATCAGCCTTGCACAGCAAGGCACTATGATTGGGCTCTTCATTCACTGTTCAAGCTCGAAAGAGCACCTAATCACCCTTGCGGGGGCGCCTCCACCCACACAGCAGTCATTTGTTATTAAATATTTGAGTAGCTTTTTATCGCTACTCATTTTTTATTTTGCCGATAAAATTGTAATAAACCTCAATCTTTCTTGTTGCAGTTTTTCCTCTGCCTTGAGCTGGGTGAACCAAAATCCGCTCCACCAATTCATTGGCAATTTCTACGGTCAATTTTTCAAGGTGGCTATATTTTTCCACAATCGAGATAAATCGCTCTAAATTTACGCCATTTTCTTCGTTTTGTGAGATTTCTTTTTGTAGGTTTTCGAAATCTTCCCGCAAGTCAGCTTGTTCGGTTTCGTAATTCGCATTCATCGTTTTAAAACGTTCATCCGATAGTTTACCGTTCAAATTGTCTTCATAAATTTTCTGGATAATTCGGTCAATATCGAAAATTCGTTGTTGCGTTTTGGAAAGTTTGCGTTTCTTTTTTCGAATTTCTTCATTAGCTTGGAGCTGGAATTTTTCACCTAAACTTGCCAGCAGTGATTCCTTATTGATTTTGAATTCCTCCAAAAGGGAATTCACATCAGTTAAAATCAGGTGCTCTAAAGCATCTTTTCGAACGTAATTAGAAACATCGCAGGCGTTAAACATTTTGAAATAGCGACTACATTTGTAGTGGTCGGCATTCCTTCCACATTTTTCTGAAGCGCAGAAATAAAGCTTATTTCCGCAAACTGCGCAAAATAGCAATCCAGCCAAAATGTTCTCGTGTCCAGCTTTTCCAGCCCATTTTTTAAGAGGTGGTCGGCGCTTGTGCTTGCGAATTTTTTGAACAGCATCAAAGGTTTCTTGGTCGATTATAGCTTCTTGTGTATTTTCGAAAATCCACCAATCTTTTTCCTCGTTTCTAATCTTCTTCTTGTTTTTATAGGATTTAGTGGTGCTACGGTAATTCACAGTGTGTCCCAGATATTCATGGCGAGTGAGCATTTTCGAAATCATAGCCGAACCCCAACCGTAACGCAAATGGCTTAAATTAGGTGTATTTTCACCCAGAGTCATTCGGCGGTAAGAGGGCGTTTCGATTTTATCCTTTTGAAGTCCACGAGCAATTTCAGAGTGACTTTTACCCATTTTGGCTTCTCGAAAAATCCTTCGCACGATTTCTGCAGCAAATTCATCCACGACCCATTTTTTCGAATTATTCGGGTCAATTTTGTAGCCATATTGCGGATTGGTAGAGAGTCGTTCGCCAGCTTTTGCCATTGCTTGCTGGGCAACTCGAACTTTTCGTGAGATATCTCGTGCGTAAAATTCGTTGAACAAATTTCGAATTGGCATAATTGTAGCATCCATATCAGATTGCTTACTGGAGTCCATTCCTTCCGAAACCGAGATAAACCGCACGTCGTTATCGGGAAATAGCATTTCTGTTATTTGCCCAACTTCTACATAAGACCTCCCGAGCCGGGAAGCGTCTTTTACGATGAAGTTTTTCACCAAACCACGCTCCACTAACTCCAAAGCTTTTCGAATGGCAGGGCGGTTGAAATTTGTCCCAGTGTAACCATCATCCACAAAGAAAATTGGATTTTGTAGATTTTCTTCTTGTACGAAGTTTCCTAAGTATTTCTTCTGATTTTGGATAGAATCGCTCTCGCTTGCCCGACTATCTTCTTGGCTGAGTCGGCAATAGACAACGGTAATGTTCGTGATATTTTCGAAATCTACTTCTGTCCAATCTGGAATCTGATTTGTCAATGTGCTTGTGTCCATAAGTGTCTCCTTTCAATTACACCTATAACCCATGGACAGGATACCTCAAACCAGCCAAGAAGTCCAGTCTTTTGAGCCTTATTTTTTCGCCAAAATCAGCCGTTCGAGAAGTTCTTGCAGGGAACATTTTCCCACAAATTCTCTCTGCACAATGTAAATGGTTTTGCCGATTTTTACCTCGCTTTTTTCATCGGTTGGTTTCACTTGTTTCATTTTGACCTCCTTGGATAAAGTTCGAAAAATCGTCTAATGTTATCACTTGGAACATTTGCTAAAAATTATTTAATTTCGAATGAATAACATTTGTTATATTTTGTTTTCGGCGTTCATCTGGTACAATCCAAAGCACAAAAGGGAAAACTTCATTGATACGTTGTTCAATCCCAGTATTATAATAGTGGATGTATTTTTTACAAGTATTCACTATTCTGGTCGGCGATTCACTCGAACGGTCGAGTTCGAAAAAGAAAAAATCTTCATATTCACCAACGGTAATTTTCGCAAAAGCATCTGGTTTTAAAATTAAGCTCGAACCACCGATATCTGAATAATATCTCCAAGATTTCGGCTCGAAGCAAAATTCTTCTATTTGAATTTTTCCTAATCGCTCCAGTTCTTTCAATTCTACAAAAATCTCAGTAATTGCCAAGGTGTGTTCAATATGGTTTCGGCTAAAATCTACCTTATTTCGAAAGCGCAGTGAAATGGATTCATCTTGCTCTTTAAGTTTCTTGAAACCTTTATATGTGAGGCTCCAAATATACGAAGCACTGCCTTTTGTCCAGCCACCGATTTTTCGAGGTTGATGATAGATTAATCCAGCCTCTTTAAGTTGTTTGGTTATAAGATTGGCTCTACGGATTCTAGCTCGTTGTGTCGAAAAATTCGCAAAAATTAAGTGAGCAATCTGCGAACTTGTTGCCATGCGAGCATCTGCCAGAAAATGTAAAACTTCCCATTGTTGATTGGTCATAAGTTTGCCTCCGTGATAAAAATATCGTATAGAATTACGATATAAGTCGTGTGCGAATTTTGCCCTCAATCGGCGGTGTTGTGCGGATTGTTTAGCGTGGCGATTAGAAAAGCGGTGCGAATGAATAATCTGCAATTTACTCATGCGTTTCCTTTTTTCCGTCGTCCCAGATTTTGGCTAAAATCTGTTGATTGTTGGGCTGTGGGCTGTTTTTTCGTTAGGGATAATTCAATCAACTCTCGTTCAACTTCTTCCAGTGGAGCGCCATATTTTAGCAAGCTATTTAAGAATATTTTCGAACCATCACGAGTGGCTGGTGAGAGTGGATTGGTTTGCCCCGATATCCATTTATAGTGATTTCCAAACATTGGAATTTTTGCATAGACTTGATATGGAGGTAGGGAATAAATATCCTCAGCGGAAAGTTCAGTTGTTTGGCGTGCTATTTCATGAGCATCACTCATTCCTAATCCGAAAATTATTTTATTTTTACAGTTGGATTCAATAGCAAATCTTAGCGATATTGGAAGTTGGGAAAGCGTTTGGTGAGCTTATATATATCCAACTCCTAGTGAACGTGCCATCGCCAGTGATTCTTCAAAATCTTCCGCCACAGAAATGTAGGCAGGGAATTCATCAATATAAATCAACACAGGGTAGCGTTTTTCGGGCGAAATTTGGGCGCGTTTTAGAGTTAAGGCGTGGAGGCTGGCAGTTATAATACTTCCTAATAACCTCGCCGATTCTGCGCCAAGAATGCCCTTATTTAAGTTAATCAGAACAACTTTGCGAGAAGTAAAAATCTCCATCAGCGAAAACTTTGGGTTGCTTTGTCCTAAAATAGCTCTCAAGCTTGGGCGATTAAAAAGTTGGCGAAGTTTGTTTAAACTTGGGACGATAAGTTGTTGGCGTTCAGCTTCAGAAAGATTTTCGTAATAATTCCAGAAACTCTCTAACCCCAATGGATCGTCAATATTTTTTAAAATCTGTTGGCGAAAGGTTTTGTTTGTAAGTAATGTTGGCAACATTGCTAAATTTGCATTTGGCGTTTTAGCGAGAGTTGATATTCCAGCCAATAAAACATCTCGACTTCGAATCCCAAAATTTTCTGGAAAAATTTTTTCGAAAATGTTTAGCAACATATCCGTAACTAACTCAGCTGAAACTCCATGGTGGATTAAATCAAAAATATTAATTCCAACAAAACGAGTGGAAGACGGGTCTAAAACAACCACATCTTCTTTTCGTTTTTCTGGGATTCGTTCCAAAATTTGGGTAATCGTATCTTGTTTTCCATCTATAATAACCACACTTCGTCCAGCTTCAATATCTTGTAGGGCGAGATTGGTCATGACGACAGATTTTCCAGCCCCAGTTGGTGCGCAAATTTGAGTGTGAGTTAAAGCATTTTGTAAAGGAATATGAAGTGGTCTTTCCGTGCTTTCTAATGTTTTACCAAAAGCTCGTAAATATTTTTTCGCTGGTATTTTGTAAGCAATTGGTGGTATAATAGTTTTAGGATGACTAAGAAAAGTCGGCATATCTGCTTCGCCTGAAGGGAGCATTAGCAAACTTGCGAGTTCAATGGCAGATAAGTGAGTCTGGGGAGACCATGGCATTTCTACGTCATCTATTTCTTTTGGATTAATTTTTTGAAACCTAAAGCTTGCACCATTTGATTCAATAATTCGAAGGCTTGCCATCGCTTGGTTATGAAGCGTAATTTGGCGAGCTTTTTCTGGAGTGCGAATCCCTAGCCGAATCACCGTTTGAAAATTCGCATAATGAAGTTTTTCTTTCATCAGTTTTTGGCTTTCTGGTGAGAGCGGTGGAATATTCGAAGTCAATCTTTGAAACCAGCTACTGTTTAAATTTGGCAAATGTTTTGGAATTGGGCTTGGCGCACGACTTTTACCAATTACTAGTTGGAGCGTGATTTCTTCATCTTTTTTCAATGTTGAATGAATCGCAAGAAAACTTCGAATCATATTCTCGATATTATCAAGTTTTAGTGAAAAGTGCTGTTGGTGAATTTTAATCCGACTGGCAATTACTATTTTTGAACGCCGATTTTGTGGTTTCGAAAATTGAACATTATTATGAGCAGAGAAGAGTTTTTTGAGTTTATTCTCATCTGTTAAATCAAAGCCGAGTAAAAATTTTATACAGTTTGTAGTTATTCTAACTTCCCAGACAAAGGGTTTTCGCCCAGTTAGTCCAGAAAGATGAACAACCATATCGCAAACAGTTTTAAATTCGAAAGGGCGCTCCCAGTTCATTTCTAGCCAACTTAACGAGGTTGGTCTTTTCATTCTATCTCCATTCGTTCTTCTTTTTAATAATTTGATAGGTGGTGTAAATAGTGGAGAAAATTCCACAACCGATAAGTAGACAACCCCAAACTTCAAGTAGTAGTTTGACTGCCCAGTTGATGAGGAAAGCTACTGAAAATATAGTGAAGGTGTAGGCAAGTAGTTTTTTCAATTTTCATCACAGCCTTCTCTTGGAGTGAAGTCGATAGGGTTTTCAACATAATTTGGAACGGGGTAATTCGGGATAATGCAAGGACTTGCGATTTCATTGCCCCAAGAATCCCATCCGTGCCGTGGTCTGCGAGCAAAGAGTTCAAGGTACGGTCCGTCGAAAAGTCGTTCAACCGTTTCGAAAAATTCCTCGGGTTTATGGCTATGTTCAAGGCGTGGATAAAATCCCCAGTTTGGCTGATTTTTCACTTTGCGGTCTAATTTTCCACGAATTCCAATAAGCACATGTTCAGTATTAGAACGAAGCCAGTGACCTAAACCTAAATTTCCGCCTTTGAGATAAGTGAAAATACTGGTTGTTGGTTTAAATCCCCAAGCCCTCAAAACATCAAATCCTGCCTCCATTGTAGCGTTTGTTACCCACAGCACACAAGCTGAATTTTCGTCAGCAAGGTCGGCGATAGGCATGGATTTAATTTGGTCTAAGGTCATTAAATTATAATGCTTAATTGCGCCGTGTTTTCCTTTTTGTTGAACATCCCAAGGTGGGTCGGCGAGGATAACCTTGTATTTCTTACTTTGATGTTGCATTTGTGTAGTCATAATTTTTTCCTTTCTTTTTCAAGAACGAGCATACTCTTAAAGTTCAAATATTTCAAACTTTTTCATCAAAACTTTAAAAGCGATGCGAAAGAATGTAACAGAGGTGAAAGTGCTTATTTTTTGCGCGTTTGTTCCGGTGTTGTTTTTTAAACATCACCTCCTTTCAAAATATCCTGAGTTAGAATTTATGGAGCTCTTTAAGTAATTCGGCTTGTGCGTAGAGAAAAGCCTCGTTGATAGCTTGCTTATCTTCAAGAAATCGTGTAAGTTCTATTTCTTCATCCGTATAAATTGGAGGGAGATTCTCTGGCTTTACTTTGCGAGGTGGCTTTTTTGCGCTTTTCGAAAAAGCGTAAACTACACAAGCGAGAACACCCGCTACAAAACCAGTAGATACCCCAACTACAACTGGCAAAATTAACTCGTTCATAAGAAACCTCACTTTATTCTTTCAGCTGCAACAAGCGTAAATGTTTTTAGAATAAAATCTATTCGCTCCTGAGCCTTTGGATATTTCGCAATAATATCTGCTTCAAGTTTCGATAAATCACCAATCTTATTGAGAATATCCGCAGTAAGAAGTTGGTTCTTTTGTAACACTGCCAAATCTTTCGAAAGAGCTCGTGCAACTTCAAGCTGAAATGGATTAGCAAGGTGCGGTGTTATATCTGTCTGTTTTTGAATGTTTTGTGGAAGCATATTTTTCTCCTTTTAAGCCCAAGAAAGGAAGAGGTTTATATCAGCTGGGCTGCCATAACTAATATAAACCTGCAAGAGTTTATTTTCCAGATTTTTTACGAACTAAATAAATCGCAAAACCAGAAACTAGAAAATAAGGTGCGAAAATAATTAGTGTTAGCAAGAGATTTTTCCTCCTTAAAATTATATAATGAAGATATGTATTGGTATATCAGAGGGGAAGTTTTCCTCCTTTCCACCATAAAACGCTAATGTATTTTATGATAAAATCTTTACAAAACGAATCATCTCGTTTATGTTTCCTAAATTGTCAAATTAAGTTAGACTTTTCA
>NZ_KV841599.1:0-607 GCF_001839535.1 Streptococcus sp. HMSC36C04
ACTTGAAAAGTCTAACTTAATTTGACAATTTAGGTAATTTAGAATTCAGCAAAAAAAGAAATGATTTATCTACTTTTAAAGTAATCATCAGACTACAATTTACTACTTATATAACTGATGATGACAAACATTAGCGTAAAAATAATGGTTAAAATAGGAAGCACTATGGTAAAACTTCATAAATACAACTGCATAACTAAAAACTACATCAACACCTCTACCATCGTTCCAATGGCCGTTGGAGAAATCGCCTACCGAAACCTAAAATAAATAATGGTGTGAAAAGTGGTGTGAATTTTGCTAAAAAATCATCAAACATACTAAGATTAGTAGTGAGGAAATCTCCGACGGGAGATGGTACTCACTGCTTTTTCTTTATGTTAAAGTAGAGGTGTCTTGTTAAGTCGTGGGTGTTTTTGACGCTAGACGTCGTACAAAAAACTAGCAAGACACCTGTTTTAGTGGGAATCTGTTCAAAGTATGTGGGACGTTCAACGTCGAGTATTGAAAACGACATCACTAAAACAAGGAATCATTCAAGATGATTCACAACATTGCTTCGGCCAGTCATATCAATCCTTGCCACATTGCGGACTTTTATGAGAAA
>NZ_KV841599.1:707-15215 GCF_001839535.1 Streptococcus sp. HMSC36C04
CTATCATTGTAACACCTTATGAAAAAAATAGCTAAATAAGGTGTTGTTTTCGTACACACCTTTTTAGCCAAAAATCACTCAAAGCAAGACTACTGCTTGATGAAAACAACATTTTTGAAAATAAAAACTTTAAAAAAACTTGATATACTTGACAAATGATAGAAAAAACACCCAATGAGGTAAACATTGAGTGTCTGTAATCGTTGATGTAAAGCTGGTTCTTAACGTTTTGAGAATTGTGATGCTTTACGAGCTTTCTTAAGACCTGGTTGGTGGCACCTACATCTCTTTAAATACTAAAAGCCTTTATTTCTGCACTTTTATCACTATGCACTTTTCACTTTATGTTATATAATTTCAAATAATTTCATTTAAATAAGGTAAATTTCTCAACACTTCAAAAAATAGAATACTGGGCTAGAGGTTATCTTACTAGACAAGATGCCTTTTTTATTTTGATTAAATATAAAGTTGCTTAAAACAAAAAAATTGAGAGTTGGCAGGGCTTTGTCACTTACTTAATAGCATTGAAATTTTAAAAATTGACCAAAAATAATGACAAGACACACTAATTAAAAAATTTAAAGTTCCCAGATAAGAAATTGAGGTTGGGATGTTATACCCAGCCTTGTTTTAATATATTTGGAAAAATAGTTTGACACAGTGATTGGACGAAAGACTTAGGATTGAATAGTTGAAAGAACCTCAGTATCTGTCGCAATACTGCTGAAGGGCAAAGTTTTCTTGGACTGATACTGCTCTGTCTCTTTTATAATTGTGAATACAGATTTTTTAGGGTGATTAATCCTTCCTCCAGTTCTTCTACAGTGTCTGGAGAGCGAATGGCTATACGTATGGTTGATTGCTCTATCAAACTACCCGTAAAGAAACGTTCTGCACATAAAACTTCAATCCCCTCTTGTTTGGCAAGCTTCTCAAAGAACATAGCTAATAATCAAGAGCTATGGAAACAAGAGCTAGCAGCTTATCCATTTCATGAAGATGAATTAAAAATTAATAGAATCATTTTAAAGATAGAAGTTCCTTCCACTATTCAAAAGCGATTGATGAAGAGGGATAACAGTCATTGGGACAAAGATTTGATTGATTCTTTTCAAGCCAGAGAACAAAAGCGAGTAATCGAATTTGCTCGATTAGAAAAGATTCCATTATTCGTTTATGATAATAATTCAAAATTGGAAGAATTAAAACAATTTCTTCTTTAGAATAAAAATAAGCAAGAGTTGTAGCTACTACTTGCTTATTTTTCATATCGTATCATAATTGTAATATTTTTCTAGTATAATATTATAAAAGGAGGTTTGGAAAATGAAAAAATTACTTAGTCTATTACTTTTAGGAATTGCTACTATATTTCTAATATCTTGTTCCAAGCAAAATACTCTTGACGGAGAATATTATAACCAATATGATTATCTAGTACTTGAAATTAAAGGAAATCAAGGAACATATCATGAAAATCACAATCATCCGATAACTAATGTAGATTCTCAAAATAAAACATTTACTTTTTCAGCTTCTGGAAGAGAATATGTTGCATCCTATGATATTAAAAAAGATGGGACTTTAACATTTGATACAGGAAACTTCCTAACAGGAGGAAATAAACAAACAGTTTATAAAAAAAATAGTGAAGCCTATAAGAAAAATATAAAAAAATGACTTAGAGATTTTCTCTAGGTCATTTTCTTGTTATTAAAAGGAGTTTCACATGCCATTTGGCTTCTACTTCTGTCAGTTGTTACAATAAAGGTTCGTGTGGATTAGAAATATACAAATCAAAATCATCAGACAGTTTGAGTATCAACTTTAAAAATAATTCCTTTTCTATCAGCTATGCTTTTAAATCGTTCTCTATTTAGTTCGTAAATTTCGTAGTAATTTTTTCTATTGCCTGTATCAAAATCGAGTGAATTTGTATAAATAGTATTGCCTCTTATCATTCTCATTAATTCCCAATATTGAATGAACTCGTTATCAGGTAGCTCATCAATCAAATGTTTAACATCATCTTCCTTTTCTTTGTATCCATCAAAAGTTCTAGTTATTAGAAAGTATATATAAGGTTTATATTTCTCAGAAGATAATTTTTCTTGATTATGAAGCATTTCATTTGATTCTTTTGTTAACAAAGAAATATCCTTTATATCTTTTTTGCGATTTTGTGAGGAATGCATAGTTTCAACAAGACGAATTTCTTCGATATCTTCATCCAAAAGCAACATACCAAAATCCTTCAATTCGAGGTAATATTTTGGATAAAATAAAAAAATATAATCTATCGTAATTAGCTGTTTAACATCAACTAGTTCTCTCTTTCCTCTTTTAAAAAGTTCATAATTTAATAAATCAGAGAATACTTTCAAAGACTGCCCCTTTTTCATATATCCTTTTATCTCTCTTTTTTCGTTCTTCCTGTTTCTGCTGACTGATGAGCTTTTTCCTTTTGTTTTGTAACTGCTTGATTTCTTCATCTGCCATTAAGATTTTTTCTTCAATGTTTTTCATTTTCTCGTTTCCTCCCTTTCTAATTTTGAGTAAAGAAAAACAGTAAACCTTTTTTTGATTTACTGTTCCTGTGGTAATTTTTATTAAATTGTTAGTTCTACAAACTGGGATTTTCGTCGCTTATGACCGTTCTTTTATATAACCGTAAAACTGTCTGTGCAATTCTCTCATTTCATCCGGAGCCTTCATTGAATGGCGATACATGAACACATCTCCAAACTTACTTTTAAAAGCAAACGCCAGTCCGATTTTTATTAGATGTTTCGGCAATATGAGAAATATGTAAAATTTCCCTGGACTGAGTTTGCCTTTATGTTTTTTCAACCACTTCATATTCCTGCAGATCTTTTCCGCCGTCTTTGACATTAGAGTCGAATCTGTTCCTGCTTTCTCAGGCTCTTTCGATTCATAATAGGCATCTGCTATCGGAACGACCATTGCCAGATGGCAAAGCTGCCATAAATGCATATCCGAAACGATCTGATAAGGTATACGGGATCTGCGAAATAAATCTGCGAGTTCAGTAATACGTATGGTTCTTTCACCCGATATTTCCCCAAATGTTGTCGGCTGCACAATTGCTGGGGTTAATCCTGCATTAAGAATCCCATTATCTATACTGCCACCGGCTCCGGGAAACCCCGGAATTATCCTACCGCTTCCACATATATCTTCCCATTTCTTGTAATCATCCAGCGAATTTACCATCGTTACAATCGTACCGCTTGTATTATTCCGCAGTTCTTCTAAGGCTTTATACAGTTGATTTTCTCTGACCGTTAGGAAAATGTAATCGAATATATCATCATTCTTAACGGCTTCGACCACTTCGATATCGGCTGTATGTACTTCCCCATTTTTGCTGTATCTCAGCCCGTTTATACGGAGTTCATCAAGCCTTTTTCCTCTGGCATATACAGCTACATCATTATCTTTATTTTCTGAGAGCAATGCAGCATATAATGAGCCGATTACTCCCGCACCGTATATCAATATCTTCATCATCTTTTACTTCTTCAACTTCTGATTTGTTTATCTATATTGACTAATATTATAGCATTTTTTTTCGATATTTTTCTACTGTCATATTTCTCTACTCACTACTATTTACCCTTTGAATGTATTACCTTGAATAACTTATCTTGAAATGTTTCCTTGCTCTTTTTGTCAAAATATATCTCTGTTACAAAGGTCTATATCCTCATTGGTAAACATAAGAGGATTTTTAACCACTCTTTCTACTATCAATCCTCTTTATATGAGTCTATGATTTCTTCTTTTTCGTTCCTTTTCGTTTGCAAGTTTTTCTAATTTCTTACCTTGATTTTGTAATTGTTTCAGCTTTACATCGCACTTTTGTCTTTCTTGCTGAAGTTCAAAAATTTGTTCCTGTACTTCCTGTAATGTGTTTTCTTTCTTCATTTTTCATTCCTCCGTTTCAATTTTTCTCAAATAAAAAAACAGTAAACTGTTCCTTTCAATTCACTGTTTTCATATTAGTTGTTAGTTATATAAGCTATAATTTACCTATCGCAGTGTGTACTTCATGATGGCAACCAAAACGATAACATCACACTTTCTCAAATATCAAGATTTTCTGTGATAGTTTGTGAGCAATCGGCAACCAGTTAATAAGCTTAAGCACTGGAAATATAGCAGACATCCCCCTCGTAATATCATCATCCTTTACACTACGGAAACCTCTTGCAATATCCTTAATATCATCAAAGGAATCCGCTCCAAATATAAATTTTGCTCCTGTTTTTTGTATGGACTTTTCAACATTTTCTTTCGCCACCCACCTTTTTGACAGGCACTCCATAAGAACATAAGCATTGTCAAAATTCTCTCGAATAATTCTGAGCATTTGGGCATTGTCTTCCCTTGTCAAGTACATTGACAAGCCCTCAATGATAAACAGAATGTTCCCATCTGCTTTTATTTCTTTTGCCCACGCCGAATCCGTTGCTGAAATACCGATGTTTGAAACTCTGCCGGATTCTGCAAAAATCTGATTCCTTACCTCAGCTGTTTCAGGCAAATCAAGGTTGTACCATGTGACTTTTCCGTTATCCATGCGATAAAATCTCGTGTCAAGTCCACAAGCAATATTTACGACTGTACAGGTTGGATTTTCGTCAATAAACTCTTTTACCAGTTCATCAAATACAAGCGTTCTTGCAATCACGCCATAACTCATAAGGGAATCATTTGTGGCGGCGGTAAAATCGTAATCAATTTTTTCAACCAATTCCACCGCTTTGGCATCATAAAATTTATGTCTTTTGCTCTTGGAATATTGTGCTCTTGCATAAAAACTCTGAAGCATCGTTTCCGCAGCACCATTCAAAATAGGTTTTATTTTTTCTTGCATTTTTATTTCTTCCAAGTATAAACACCTCCTACTAATTTGAATTTAGTTTTTAAAATAATGTGCATATCCATGCAATGACTAACGATCCGATAATCATAAATAACACTTGAATAATGTGTTCCCTTTTGTTATATCCAAAGAGTTTAGGACTAAGCTTATCTACCACTTCCGGATAATAATGTTCAAAAAAACTAAAACCTCGATTGCACAAAAGTATCCAATCAAAAAATACAATATCAAAGGCTTTCAACAAAAGAAGTATCATCAGAAATCTAATGAAAAACTGAATGTAAGTAAAGTTATTTTGAACACCATCCACTGCACCAACGATAATTGAACTCCCCATGAATAGTATTGCAATAATAGCTAATATCCATCCAACTAAACTCTGACCACGAAAGCGTTTTTCCTTTGGTTCAATAACATCAAACACTTCTTTAGGACACGAAGAAAAGAAGTCTTTGTTTTGAATAAATCCAACTCCTGCCCACAGCAATAAGAACAATCCAATCATCATAATAACGGCAAGCAGTATCGTCATATACATAATTATCAATCACCACACAATATCCACTTTTCTTCTGAAAACTACCTGTAGAATATTACAAGAGAAAGCCGTCATTTCTATCTCCCCTTATTACGGCATATATATTTCTTCTTACTTCCTTTGCCTCAGGTAAAAATCCTGCCGCCGCCCAAGCATGCATCATTCTTTCTCCTATGTATGTTTTCATAACCACGCCATCCATTTTAGCTTTTTCTTTTGCCTCCGGCAGCTCTGCTATCAACACTTCATAAGAACCATAAATGATATACATGTCAGGTAGCCCCTTCCATGAGTACTCAATTGGCGATTTCATATATTCCACATTATTTAAATTTATTCTTTGCATTACTTGATCTTGTTCTTTCATGTAGCAAGCCGGAATAATGCAATCAAACTTATCAAGTCCCTCCATCTCTTTCATCTGTTCTTTAGTTGGAGGAATACGAAAGGTCGGAGAGTGCATAATCAATCTTTTTGGCATTGATAATCTCATGTCGTTTTCAAGAATATGCAAACATATATTTTGTGCAAGGCTTGCTCCACTTGATAAACCAAAAAATATAATATCATCTGCATTAAACGCCTTAAGTGCCTCGCTATAAACGTTTAGACCTGCGTCGATAATTTGCAAGCCAGTTGCTTTTGGAAAAAGCGGGTACCATACAATCCAAACTTCAGCCTGACTTTGATTAGCCATATCTTGAGCAAACTCAAAATCACCGGAATCTCCCGGAATGGTATATCCACCACCAAAGAAATATAATACAAGCCTATTTGCCACTTTATTTTTTGGTTTGACGACATAATACAAAGTTCCGCTTGTACACTTTTCTTCAAAATCATAAGATTTATGAAGTTTTTCAAGAGGGAGTTTAGATTTCTGTTTCTTTTCTTGTTTAGCAAAACATTCATCCGGATTTTTTATTACTTTTTTCATCATAGGTTTTACAGTATGACGAAATAAAAATTCCGTTAATTTATATTTAACACTCACAATGCATACCTCCTTAATTCCAAAAATGGCAAATTATTTTATTTCTTAACTTCCATTAAATCTCTGAATTGATTAGCCATTTTCACAGGATAAAGACTTGCCATGCTGCCATGACCCATGTTTTCAAATTTAATAAACTCAGTATTTGGAAAATAAGTTTTCATATATTTGATATCCCATGCACGGGCTTTAGACTCTTTATCACCATACCAATATTGAATACGATCGCTATGTTCTGACACGTTCTTTGGCATAACATAGTTGTTGCAAGATTCAAATGTTCTCCATATCGTTTTATAACTAATAAAATTAAGGACTTTAGCAACATACTTCAATTCCTCTTCGCTGTATTCATCTGTAGAAAATGATTTTTCAAGAAGCTTTAACCCTCCAATTTTACCTATAGAAATCATAAGAAAATCTCTTATGGCAATCATTCTTGTAACAATCCAAGGAAGCTGATATGGTGTTATTGCTCCATCGCAAATAATGTTCCTTATTTTAATTCCGTGATTGGAGAACATTTTTAAAGCGATAGAACCGCCCATAGAGCAACCATACAAAAGATCAACTTTCTCAATTTTATGTTCTTTCAGCCATCCTAATAAATTATCGGCAATTTCTTCTACACTTGTAAAATTTTCGTTTGGATTCTCCTCATCATATCCGGGAAGTGCAGGAACAATAATATGATACTCTTCTTTAAGTATAGATAAAATGTATTCAAAATAGTCCCACATGACTAATGAAGGATGAATCAACACAATTATTTTATTTTTATCAGCTCCAAACTCATGTATGTTCACTAACTCTCCTCCAAAATCCCAATTTTAATATTACTTTTTATAAGCAATCATAACGCCGATGGGTGCAAGCCCTCCATGTATCAAATTCATTTCAACTACCGAAAATCCATGCTTCTCAATAAAATCTTTAAATTGTTTTTTATTCCATTCTTGATACATCTTAAATCCCACAACGGACATTATCCATTTTTTGAATTTACTTTGGGTCCCTTCTTTCCATAGAAAAGTAGGAGCAGACAAAATGCCATTAGGTTTTAATACTCTGTATATTTCTCTCATTGCCTCATCCGGCTCCGGCATAATATGAAGTGCATTAGCAATTACAACGCAATTAAATTCACCATCAGAAAAAGATAATGAGGTTGCGTCAGCTACCTCAAAGGTAAGGTTTTCGTTTTCTCCACGCTTCCTTGCTTCTAAAATCATCTGTTCCGAAAAATCTGTCCCAATCCAATTTTTAGCATATTTTGAAAGATTAAATGATAACTGACCTGAACCGCAAGCAAGTTCAAGTACGTTCATATTTCTATTCAAGTAAGGACGAATATACTCACAAACATTATCATAAACTCCTTTATCCTTCTTCATAAAAGGAGCGTACAGCTTGGCGAATTTATTCCAAAACTTTTTATTGCTTTTATCATTCACTGCTAACACCCTCTTTTCAACAATATGTTTTAATCAATCTCAGCTTTTATCATTTTGCAATACTCTTCTACATTCGTTGTTATCTTTGTACAATGGTTTTGTCCCTTCCATATTCTTAACGCTGCATATGGATACTCTTTTGAAATAGCTCTCTTTGCATATTTTAAATTAACTTCTTTGGATCCATAACAGAATATGCACCTCTTTTGTTCTGCTTCTGATAACTTCGGAAGATCTACAAATGCACAATCATGGCAGATATTTTTAATGCTTTGTTTATCTATTCTGATTAGATTTTCAGTCATCATTCGTCCCTTTGTTTCTCCATATATGCTTATAATTTTTCTATTAGCTGAGTCACTATTTTTAATCGCTTTTTTCCGTTCATATAGAAAAATATTTCTTATAATAAACTCTAAAATACTCGCATTTTGACATAAACTACAGCCCTCAAATAAGGCTTTAACTATCTTTATATCCTTATGCTTTAATAATTCCAATAACACTACTCCACCTATTGATGCTCCAAAAGCAAGAGAAACTTCAGCAATATCATTTTCTTTAAAATAATTGTATAAATTCTCACTTTCTTGTTTTACCGACAAATACTTCCTATCTATCAATTTACCATGAGCAGACAGATCCGGAATAATGTATCTATACTCATTTCCAATATTATCGGCAATTAACTTTTTCATTCCCTCAGCAGAAGAAAGCATCGGATGTATGAGTAAAACTATTTTTTCTTTATCTTTATTTATGTCAATATATTCCATTTTGAACACCTCACAAACGGAAGTTAGTCTACATTAACTAATAATATTTTATCATTTTTAAGCCATTTTTTCTATATCGGCTTTTCATGTTGCTTAACAGTATTTTGCAAAGAAAGGTTAAGCACCTTTTTCGATACTTAACCTTTCTTCTTTACGAATTAGAGATGTGATTAGCTGATAAAATTCATCAATAATTTTTTGTAAAAACTTTCCGCTTTCATCATCACTTTTAGCAATCTTTTGATAGTCTCCTACAAATATTATTGGAAGTTTTCCATGTAGTATGTTAAATAATTTATAGGCTTCATTCTGTCTATCAGTCGTGATTCTATCAAAATCATCAATTACAAGCACCTTATTATTTGACAAAAATTTTGGCAAAAGACATATATACATTGAATCAGATTTTACTTTTAAAAGTTGATAAACCGTAACTATTAAAGCAATTATAGTGCTAAGTATGATGAGAAAATTGTGAAAATAAATTGGTAGACCTAAAAAGATTAATAAGTCCTTTAAATAACTTAGTAATCCTAAATTTATAGCAGGAGTCATTAAGACACTAGTAACTACTGCAATCACAATTAAAAATCTAAGTAGATAATATAAAAATGGATGTAAGAGACTAAAAGCTATCGCAGTCACACTTCTCTCATCATGTGCTTCCCAAAGCTTTAAGTAAATAAATTTAGTGCTTTTTGCTTGCCCTTCCACTTTTTTTAGGAAAGTTGTTTTGCCACTCCCCCATACACCATTTAGAAAAAAAGTTTGAAAGATATCCTCTTCTGTATTTTGCAATTTTTGTAAAATAATCTTAGAAAATGTTTCTTCAGCAACTTTTGTTGAAACTTTATCAAATCTGATTTCTTTCATATCGAACTCCTATTTTAAGTATCGCTTTGTTAATATTAGTATATCATATACTTTTTAATCAAAGAAAAAAAGAAACAGCTAGTAACAATATATTGACTGTTTCAAGGAGACTATGAAAAAGAAAAGTTTTAGCATTATTTATAATATATAGGTGTGGGCTTAAATAAGTCCTAACCTACCCAAACGGCTAGTTTGTTGTCCTATATACTGAGAGGTCCTGACGTTTTTATTCCCAGATTCTAAGGCATTTGAAACTGGAAGTAATGAAAAAGATAGTTAGTATCCTTCTATTTGGCTTAGCAACCATATTCTTAATACCATGCTCAAAACAAAAAAGCCTTGATGGGGATTATTATTGGATTAGTGATAATCGAAATGAAAAGATTATGACAGTGGAACTGTTGAGAGTAATGGGGATTCACTATCACTTTAAATACAGATAAGAAAACTTTTAAACTTCTTTTGGAACAACTGAAAACTATTCTTATAAAGATGGTGTTTTTACAGCTAATTTAACGGGAGTTAAAAGAGAATACTATAAAAAAGATAGTAACGCCTACAAAAAGGCTCTGAAAAAGTGGCTCTATAATTTCTGTAGTGGGTAAATCTACTACGGAGATTATGGAGCTTTTTCAGTGTATCAAAAAAGCTCCATAAGACTTATAATGAAAAGCGACTAAACAACTCATTAGGAAGACCTTATGGAACAACTTAAGAATACCACAGAACTCATCGGATTAAAAGACAAAAATATCAAAATCAAGACGGTTTTTAAGGTCGATACCCACATCACGATTGAGGCTAGCCTAGACTATCAGCCTCCACTCTGCCCTCACTGCAAAAGTCAGATGAGCAAGTATGACTTTCAACGAGCCTCTACCATCCCAATCCTTGATGTCCAAGGCATGCCAACAGTTCTCAAACTCAAGAAGCGACGCTTTCAATGTAAGGGCTGTCGTCGTGTAACAGTTTCTGAGACCAGCTTAGTCAAGAAGCATTGCCAAATCTCAAAGCCTGTCCGCCAGAAAATCACACAATACCATACCGAAAAGTTAACTAATACTGCCATCGCTAAGAGACTCCACCTTTCAGTATCTCTTGTCCAACGTCAACTGGAAGCTTTCACCTTCAAGGAAGACTTTACTCGTCTTCCTGAGGTTCTATCAGTAGATGAATTTTCTCGAAACAAGGGACAACTAGCTTTCATTGCTCAAGATTTTGAGACCAGAAAGATTGTCACTCTCCTTGAAAACAACCGACAAACCACCATCAAAAACTACTTTTATCGCTATCCTAGAACTGTTCGTGAGGCGGTTAAAGCCGTTACTGTGGACATGTCTGGGGCTTACATTCCAATCCTAAGACCCTTCGCTCTCCTATTTTTAGGCTCAGGCTGAAACAGTCTCTCCCCAGACTGTTTCACTCCCCAAAGCTAAAATCGTGCTTGACCGCTTCCATATCGTCCAACACCTTGGCAGGGCTATGATGGCGACCAGAATTGCCATGGTGAAGACCTTTGACAAGCATTCTCTCCCTTATCGAGCCATGAAGAATCACTGGAGAATCCTGCAAAAGGACAGTCGCAAACTCTCTGACAAACGCTTTTATTCACGAACCTTTAGGCAAACCTTGACTCCAAAAGAAATTGTTAAGAAAATTCTAGATTTATCGGAGGAGCTCCGCTATTACTATGAGCTGTATCAACTCTTATTATTCCATTTTCAAGAGAAGAATACCGACCATTTTATGGCACTGATTGACGACAACCTTCCCTTTGTCAATCCTATATTTACCGCTGTCTTTAAGACCTTCAAGAAATACAAATCCTACATCGCAAACGCCCTGGAGCTCCCTTATTCTAACGCCAAGCTAGAAGCCACTAACAAACTCATCAAGGACATTAAGCGTCAAGCTTTCGGCTTTCGAAACTTCAAGAACTTTAAAACAAAAATTCTCATCGCTTTGAACATCAAAATAGAGAGAACCAATCTGATTCTCTCTAGATGTTAGTGATAAGTCACCCACTACAGTTGACAATGAGCCCCTGAAAAAGAATGCGAGAAAATGGTATAACCTCTTCAAAGACACTTTAACAGGTGATACAGCCAATGCCAAAACACAAGATGGTGGAGGCGTAACTTCTGATGGAGTACCTGCTGGATATAGCCTTACAAAAGCAATCAACACCTCTAACTACACTTCTGCGACTTATCCTTGGGGACAATGTACGTGGTTTGTCTATAATCGAGCCAAAGAGGTAGGCGTTAACTTTGACCCTTATATGGGCAATGGTGGGGATTGGAAGCAGAAAGCAGGCTACCAAACCACACATACACCAACAGAGCATAGTGCGATATCTTTCTCTCCTGGTCAGGCTGGTTCTGACCCAACCTATGGTCACGTAGTTTTCGTGGAGCAGGTCAAATCAGACGGGTCTATTCTCATTTCAGAAGCAAACGCTAAAGGACTTGGAGTTGTTTCTTACCGCACATTTGATAAAGCAACAGCTAACCAATTTACATACGTGATTGGGAAGTAAAAATTTGACAAAAAACTACACTTGTCGTACAATTGAAGTACAAAAGAGGTGATTGTATGACTAAAAAAATGTTTCAAAAGCGAGTAGATTCAGAATTACTAGATGAAGTATCGGTACTATACAAATCCTTAGGAACTTCTGTAGGTGACGCTTTCGTGATGTTCTTACAAAAATCAAAGGAGGTGAATGGATTGCCATTTGATTTAAGAAAACAAGTCCATGCTATTTCTGATAATCCTTTAGAAAGACTAGCTTTGGCAAACTCAAATGTTATCAAAGTGACTGCTTCTAATCCAGAAGCAATCGCAGATTTCTTTGATGAAGACTATCCAGAATACGAGGAAAGACATGGACAACTATAACCCATATGATATTCTGGTAGCAACTATCGCTTTTAGTGATGGGACAGGAGCTAAAAGACGTCCTGCTCTAGTCATTGCAAATAATGAAGAAGTTATCAGAACCTACCGTATCACTAGTCAGTATTCCCGTAAATCATCTTATATCCGTTCAAAATACTTTGAAATAAAAGAATGGGAAGAGGCAGGATTAGTGAAACCATCTTGGATTGATACCGTTCAACTTTATGATTTAGACGTAGAACTTGTTCAAGTTCGCTTAATCGGAAAGTTAACAGAAAATGACCAACAGAGATTTGAAAAATTTTTAAGAGAAAATTAAGATTATACGATTATATTATAAATAATGCTAAAACTTTTCTTTTTCATAATCTCCTTAAGGTAAGGGCTTTATAGCTCTTGCTTTTTTTATTGCCTAAAAGGGGGGAAACTATGCAAGTTATTTTACCAGAAGAACAAACAAAAGAAATTCAACTTTTTGTTGCAAATCTTATTAAAAATGAGATTGAAACCGTTAAAGAAGATTCAGGACAAATTAGTCCTTTTTTAAATAAAAAGCAGACCTGTCAGTATCTGGGAATTTCAAATAACACGCTGGATATCTGGATAAGAAAGGGAATGCCACATATTCGGATTGGAAAAACAATTCGATTTGATAAAGATAGTATCCGTAGATGGATGATACAACTGGAAAATCACTTTTGATTTCATTATAATAAAGTCAGGGTAATTTTCTAGCTCAGTAAAAAGGAGATTACTATGACAATTACAAAAACTTCAAATGGTTCTTATCGTTTAAAACTCTATGTTCCAACAGAAGCTAGACCTTCTTTGGGAATTTCAGGACATTACTACGATAAGCGTTTTAAAACAAAAAAGGAGGCTAAAGAAGCTGAATTACAAATTTTAATAGATATTAACACTATCCAAAAAGGGGGTGCATTACCACATCAAGCAATCAATGGCGATATTCTCTTCAAAGATTTTTATCATAATGTCTGGTGGGAAGCCTATAAAGCAGGTCAAACGACTTCAACAAATAAACCACCCACTCTTCCAACAGTTAACAATACAGAAACTGTTTTTAGATTACATATTTTACCAATATTTGGAAATTATTCCATTAAATTTTTAAATCAGAATAAAACGGTTGTTTTAAATTTGATGACTGCTAAAGCAAATGAATATGCCAATTTCAAGGTCATACGTAGTTATGTTAATTCTATTTTTGACTGGGCAGAGGAATTAGAATATATTGAAATGAATCGCCTATCTAAAACAATCAGTCGTATTAAGGCTACTAAAAAAATCAAATTACAAGAAGCTAAGCGTGATGAAGATTTATACCTTACTTTAAGTGAGTTACGGGAATGGTTTGAAATGTTCCAAGAGGACCTAGAAAACAAAAAATTGTCGCTTAAAGACTATGTTTTATTTTTTACAACTTTTATCTTAAACGACCGTAAATCGGAAAGCTATGCTTTACAGTGGAAACATATCTCCTTAGATATATCTGAAATTGGTTTAATTCAAGCCTTGGATAAATATAAGAAGCCTAAGTCTACTAAAGGAGAAAAGAAAACAATTTTTACTATTCCTCAAGAGTTAACTGTTCTCTTATATCAATGGAAAATTCAACAAAAAGCAGAATTAGCAAAATTTGGTATCATTCAAACTCCAGAACAATATGTCTTTACTTATATTGACACTAAAGGCAATGTGAATAGCCCTCTGCATGCAGATTACCTTAATAACAAGATGAAATCTGTAGAACGTCGCCATAAAAATCTTAGACATGCCACTCCTCACATGTTAAGGCATACTGGTGCTACTTTAGCTAAGAAGGCAGGAATGTCTCTGGAATCCATTTCAGAAGCTTTGACACATAGTGATTTGAGTACAACAAAGATTTATGTTAATACTTCAAATGTTGTTCCACTTAGTGCTGGCGAAACTGCTTACAGAGAGCTCAAAAATAAATAAGGTAAAAATAAGGTGAATTTTGAGGTGAGTTTTTCAAAAAGTGCACGAAAAAACACCCAATGAGGTAAACATTGAGTGTC
>NZ_KV841599.1:15315-42704 GCF_001839535.1 Streptococcus sp. HMSC36C04
CAATGAGGTAAACATTGAGTGTCTGTAATCGTTGCTGTAAAGCTGTTCTTAACGTTTTGAGAATTGTGAAGCTTTACGAGCTTTCTTAAGACCTGGTTTCTTACGTTCTACCATACGGGCATCACGTGTAAGAAGACCAGCGCGTTTGAGTGAGTCGCGGAAGTCTGGGTCTACTTGAAGAAGGGCACGGGCGATACCGTGACGGATAGCTCCTGCTTGACCAGCGTAGCCACCACCGAGAACGTTTACGAGAACATCGTATTGACCAACAGTTGAAGTAACTGCGAATGGTTGGTTGATGACAAGGCGAAGATCCGCATGTGGGATATATTCTTCAACATCTTTTTTGTTTACAGTAATTTTACCAGTTCCTGGAACAAGGCGAACGCGTGCAACAGCGTTTTTACGACGTCCAGTACCTGCATATTGTGCTTGTGACATAGCTTATTTGTTCCTTTCCTTAGATAAGTCCTGAAATATCAAGAACTTCTGGTTGTTGTGCAGCGTGCGTGTGTTCAGCGCCTACGAATACTTTCAATTTCATACCTTGAGCACGGCCAAGAGTATTATGTGGAAGCATACCTTTAACTGATTTCTCAATCAAACGAACAGCATTTTTAGAACGAAGTTCACCAGCAGTGATTGATTTCAATCCACCTGGGTACATTGAGTGAGTGTAGTAAACTTTATCAGTTGCCTTTTTACCAGTTAATTTTACTTTTTCAGCATTGATAACAATCACAAAGTCACCTGTATCAGTATGAGGTGTGAAAGTTGGTTTATTTTTTCCACGAAGCACGCTTGCTACAACAGCAGAAAGGCGTCCAAGAGGTACATCAGTAGCGTCTACCACGTACCATTTACGTTCAACTTCACCTGGCTTAGCCATGTATGTTGTTTTGTTCATGATTTCTCCTATATGAATATCGTTTTTGTTTACAAGGCGGATGTTCCGGTCCGCAAGTTATTTGGAAGGTTCCGGGGCCTTACAAATGGGGTAAACAATACCGTTTACTATCATACCAAATTTTAGGGGTAAAAGTCAATATATTTGATAAATTATTTATGAAAGAACGGTTTCATTTCGCTTAATCTTGATTTTCATGGGCAATACTGAATAGTCCCAAAGTTCCAGGACCCGTGTGAGTGGAAATGACTGGTCCTAATGGTAAAATTAAAACTTCATTGACTTGCTCAGAGGCAAGAAGCTGATTTTTTAAGACTTGAGCCACCTCTTGGCTGTCTGCTCCTGCATAGGCAATTACCACGCGCGGATCGGCAATATCTTCCAAGGTCATGCGCACCACCTCAGTTTGAGCCTTTTTCTTCCCACGGACTTTAGCCACAGAATCCAGCCTTCCATCTCCCTTAACTGCAATTACTGGCTTAATATTGACTAAACTTCCCATAAGAGCTGCGGTCTTTGAAATTCGTCCACCCCGCATGAGGTGATTTAAGTCATCTACTAGAAAATACGTTTTCACTTTTGGCACTAAAGATTTTATTAAGGCTACTACTTGTTCCAAACTTTGACCGACAGCTTTCGCTTCCACCGCTTTCATCACCAGAATACCTTCTCCCATAGACGCCGCCTTGGTATCAATAATCTGAATAACCGCTTCTGGAAAATCTTCTAAAACCATATCCCGTGCCATGACCGCACTCTGATAAGTTCCTGACAAGACTGAAGCAAACGCAATATAAAGGACTGGCATGCCGATCTCAGCATAGTGACGAAAGATAGCTTCAAACTGACCGACATTGATTTGGCTGGTTGTTGGCTGGCCCCCTGCTTCCATTTTAGAGAGGAGCCGCTCACTCGTCAGTTTCTTATCCCCGACCGTTTCATAAGTTATTCCGTCCAACTGAATGGTCAAGCCAAGGATTTGAACATCATTTTCCAAAGCCCAGCTTTCTGGAAGATCTGCGGTTGAATCTGTTAAAATTTTAAAAGTCATCTTTCTTTTTCTCCATCATTTTCTGTAAATCGCGCAAGGTTGGATTGTCCATAGGACGCAAAGGTGGTTTTCCCATTTGAAGCTGTTGACTCATTTGATTCAGATCCGACTTTGTAACAGCTACTCGTTTTTCTAGTTCACGAGCCGAAACACGCAAAGCCCCTTGAGCAAAGACAGTCCACTGCTCATTTAAGTCGCTCGTTGCCACAGATACTTGATTTATAGGGTTGTTGAGTTCAGCTGCCAAACGCTCAATGTAATCGTCTGCTGTTTCTTCTTCCTCAGTGAACACAACCGTAACATTGAATTCATCATAAGTCTGGCGAATTCCCGGCATATACTGAGCATCAAAAACACAGATAATTTCTAGCTTTTCAAAACTAGCATAATTGCTGAGTCTGTTGAGCAGAATAGTTCGTGCTGCGTCTAATTCCCCTTTGTTAAAGAGAGAACGAGTCTCCTGCCAAAATGCTACCATATTGTAGCCATCTACTAATAAAATTTTCCGTTTCATAGGCGATTTCTAAATACTTCATACATGAGAATAGCCGCCGCCACACTAGCGTTAAGACTCTGCACATGTCCATTCATAGGAATGGTAATCATTTCATCAACTTGCTTTTTAATATTAGCAGAAATGCCCTTGCCTTCATTGCCGATAATCAGAGCCAGTTTACCTGCCGTATTCCACTTAGTCGAAGGGGTGCCATTCATATCTGTGCCAAAAATCCAAAAACCTGCATGTTTTAGTTTATCCAGAGCTTGGCTGAGATTGGTCACACGAGCAATGGGAATATGCTCCACCGCACCAGTAGAGGTCTTTGCGACGACCGGCGTAACACCAACCGCCCGATGCTTAGGAATAATGACGCCTGTAACATTTGTCGCGTCAGCTGTCCGCAGAATCGAGCCCAAATTATGTGGGTCTGTTAGACCATCTAAAATGAGCAGCAGAGGATTCTCTTCTCGCTCCGCCATTTTCAACATCGCTTCAAAATCTGTATAGGCAAATTCTGAAACACGCAAGACAAAACCTTGATGAACGGCACCGTCTGTCATTTCTTGCAGTGTTTTTTTGCTTGTCCAAGAAATAGAAACCTTTTTTTCTGCTGCCAAATCTTTCATCTTAGCAACATTTTTCCCACGTAGGTCATCTTGAATATAGAGTTTATTCCCAGTATTGGCCATGAGAGCTTCCGTCACAGCATGTACACCGTAGACAATATCGTTATTTTCCATAGCTTTAGTATAACATAAATTTTAAAATGCTTCTTCTTATTTATAAATCACCTTATAGTTAACTTCTATAAAAAAACGCAGGAGTCTTGCATAAAACAAGGCATCCTGCATTTTCTTATTAATTTATTCTAGAGGCGTTGTAAATTAGTAAACTGTCTTTTCTGTTTCTGGATCAAAGAAGTGTGCTTTGTTCAAGTCAAAGCCAAGGTCAATACCTGCTCCAGCTTTGAGGTAATCACGAGCATCTACTTTAGCAATAAATTCATTGTCTGCAACTTGGCAATACAAGTGGGATTCAGAGCCAAGCAATTCAGATACAGAGATTTTAGCATGAACTACTGAATCTGGGAATGTTTCAAGGAAAGCACCTTCTGTATTGATGTCTTCTGGACGAATACCAAAGATGAGTTTCTTGCCTTCATAGCCTTTTTCACGAAGTACCTTCAAGGCACCTTCTGGTACTTTCAGAGAAAGGTCTTGTGCTACAATTTCATCACCTTTCAAAGTTACATTGATGAAGTTCATCGCTGGGCTTCCGATAAAGCCTGCAACAAATTTATTAACTGGGTTTTTGTAAACTTCTTGTGGGGTACCGATTTGTTCTACACGTCCGATTGTACCCGTTCCTGAAGGGTTTTTCGTTGCAGACATGATAACGATACGGTCAGCCAAGGTCATCGCTTCTGTTTGGTCGTGGGTAACATAGATAGTTGTTGCTCCGATACGACGGTGAATTTTAGCGATTTCTGCACGCATGGATACCCGCAATTTCGCATCCAAGTTAGAAAGTGGTTCGTCCATAAGGAATACCTTTGCATCACGGACAATGGCACGTCCCATGGCTACACGTTGACGTTGACCACCTGAAAGGTCAGCTGGTTTACGATCCAAGAATTCTTTCAAACCAAGAATGTCCGCTGCTTCATTTACACGTTTTTCAATATCATCCTTGCTGTATTTACGAAGTTTCAAACCAAAAGCCATATTGTCATGCACGGTCATGTGTGGATACAAAGCATAGTTCTGGAAAACCATAGCAATATCACGGTCTTTTGGTGCCACATCGTTCACCACGCGTCCGTCAATTGAACATTCACCTTCTGTGATGTCTTCAAGACCAGCAATCATACGAAGCGTAGTAGATTTCCCACATCCTGAAGGACCTACGAAAACGATAAATTCTTTATCTTTAATATTCAAGTTGAAATCTTCTACAGAGTAGTGTTCGCTGTTTGGATATTTTTTGTAAATGTTTTTTAAATTTAATTCTACCATAAAATAGAACTCCTTTGTTATTATGATTTTATTATATATGAAAACGCTTCATTATCCTATGGCAAAGTGAACAAAATAAAAAAAATGTTTTGTGCAGGGTGCACAAAACATTACACTAAATCATTGATGACAATTTGGTAACACAAAGTCAAATCTGTCAGGTCTTTTAGCTGTAAGCCCGTCAATTCTTCCCATTTATCGATGTGATACTGCAAAGTATTCCGATGAATATACAACTGTTGGGCAGCTTTTGTCACAACTGCCGTGTTTTCCCACAAAGCTGCAATAATATCAACGAGCTGATCTTGACTTTCAATCAATTGATGAAGTTTCTTCGTTAAAATTGGCAATATGAAATCCTTTTGCCCAATCCCCCACAAAAAGAGTTGGGAAAAAGAATGCACATTGGAATGCTGAACCTGCTCCCACCATTTGATAAAAAGAGCATGTTCCGCTTGAAAAAGTTCTGAATAACTTTCTTCAAAAATTAGAGGCCAAATTTGCCCGATTTGAATCGTCAGAGTTAAGCTAAAGTCATATTCGATAGCCGATAAAGTATCACGGAGAACATCTTTTACAGGGACTAATTGCGTTTGATCTAGCACAAAGATGTAATCCTGAGAGGACAGCTGAAAATCTGCTATTCTATTAGGCAGTATGGTTCGCATCATTTCCAACCAAGACCCAATCGTTTCCTTTTCATAATGGAATAAATGACAATGGACGAACTGTAGCTTTTGAACGTTTTGAGGCATTTTGCCACGGTTATGAACCAAATAATCATACCAAGGTCCACCATCAAATGCAGAGTCTTTCCCAGTCAGTAAAGAAATAAGTTCTTGCTCTCGCTCTGTCAGACTGCTTTTTTTTAATAACAACCATTGATTACTTGAAATGGGAATTGCCACTTCATCCTCTTTTGCATTTGGATTGGATTGAAGCCTCCCTTGAGGGAACCATTTTAAAAAATCAGTTTTTATCATGCTGTGCGCCCTCCACTCTCACAATACACCAATCAATCAGCTCTTCTAAACGCTTGATTTGATCGGTCATGTGTAAATATCCCAGAACGGCTTCAAAACCTGTCGACATGCGATAGGTCACAATATCAGCATTTTTAGCTTTTGTATGGCTATTGGCATTGCGTCCACGCTTGTAAATATCTTCTTCCTTTTCGGTCAGAATTTTTTCTTCCAACATTTGAGAAATGAGGTTAGCTTGCGCGCGAGCTGACACATACTTGGTTGCTTCTCTGTGTAGCTGGTTCGGCTTGGTTAATCCTTGGAAAATCAAGTGACGGCGGATATAAGTTGAGTAAATAGCATCACCTTCAAAAGCCAAGGCAATACCATTTATAAGATTGACATCAATCACGGATCCACCTCACTCCGTCCTTGGTATCTAAAAGCTTGATCCCTTTAGCTGCCAATTCATCACGGATTTTATCAGCTGTTGCAAAGTCCTTGGCAACACGCGCAGCTTGGCGCTGCTCAATCAAGGCTTCAATATCCGCATCCAGTACTTCTGCTGTAAAGACAATACCAAAAACTTGCAGAAGCTCAGCAAAAGCGCTTTTCACCTCTTGATTGTAGTGACCGGAATTAATCCACTTAGCTAGTTCGAAAACGACTGTAATGCCATTTGCTGCATTGAAATCTTCATCCATAGCAGTGGTGAATTTATCCAGAAAAACCTGCAAGTCTGTCAGATCGACCGTTCCCGTAAAGGGTTGCTCGTAAGTATTTTTCAGATATTTCAGATTTACTTCCGCATCGTGAACGGCTTTTTCTGTAAAATTGATAGGCTTGCGGTAGTGCTGAGTTGCAAAAAAGAAACGCAAAACTTGTCCGTCAATGGTTTTAAGGGCATCGTGGACGGTAATGAAGTTACCCAGAGACTTAGACATCTTGACATCATCAACATTGACAAAGCCATTATGCATCCAGTAGTTGGCAAAAGTCTTTCCAGTTTTAGCTTCTGATTGAGCGATTTCATTAGTATGATGCGGAAATTCTAAATCAGCTCCGCCACCGTGAATATCAATCGTATCTCCCAGAATTTCTGTCGCCATGACGGAACATTCGATATGCCAACCTGGACGACCTGCTCCCCAAGGGCTGTCCCAGAAAATCTCGCCCGGTTTAGCCGCCTTCCAGAGAGCAAAGTCCACTGGATTTTCCTTGCGGGTGGTTTCCTCATCTGTCCGACCAGAAGCGCCTAACTCTAAATCAGCCAAGGTTTTATTAGCTAGTTTGGCATAATTGTGAGACTTTTCCACTCGGAAATAGACATCCCCTTGACTCTCATAGGCAAAGCCTTTTTCAATCAAGTCCGCCACAAAGCGGACGATATCTCCCATAAAGTCAACCACACGCGGATGCTGAGTAGCCGGCTTGACCCCCAAAGCGGTTACATCTTCGCGAAATGCGGCGATATACTTGTCCGCCACTTCTTTGGGAGTGATGCCTTCTTCCTTGGCCCGATTGATAATCTTATCATCTACATCCGTGAAATTGGAAATATAGTTGACTTCAAAGCCTTGATACTCAAAATAGCGGCGAACCGTGTCAAAAGCTACTGTTGAGCGGGCATTGCCGACATGGATGTAGTTATAAACCGTCGGACCGCAGACATACATGCGGATCTTGCCCTCCTCAATGGGCACAAATTCACGTAGGCTGCGAGTCATAGTATCATAGATTTTGATCATATTTTACGATACTGAGAGTGACTGGAAAGTAGATAAAATCAACTGCAGAAGCAGTCATCTAGTGTCAAACTTTCTGTTTCTACTCAGTTCCTTTCTAGTTCCTTTGCTATTGTCAAAGCGATCGTGAAAAAAGTCATGGCATCAGCCGTCCGCTCTTCACGGCGGGCATCCCAGATTTTATTGTGGTGATCCACATAATCTGCTGTATAGAAGAACTGATAAACCTGAGCTTTACGAAATTGACTCCAAGCCATAATAGCCGAAGCTTCCATATCTACTACTTGGGCTCCCGCTGTTAGACGGCGTTTAACTTTATCAGGTGTTTCCCGATAAAAAGCATCTGTCGTCCAAGACTTGGTTCGGATATGCTCGATATCGTGCTTACCAAAGATAGCTTCCAGCTCAACCAACAGGGATTCGTCATAGGCGATTTCATCACCCGGCGGGGCATAGTGATAGCTAGTCCCTTCATCTCGCAAAGCAGCAGCAGGCAAGACAATCTTGTCCGCCTCAATCAAACGATCCAAAACGCCACAGGAACCTAAAATGACGAAATTCTTGAAACCTCTAGCTGCCAACTCCTCTAGCTGGCCGACTACCATCGGAGCTCCAATAAGTGCCGTCATGACCGCCACTCGATTTCCATCACATTTATATATATACCAAGGAAATTGACCGTTAAGATTTTTTAAATAGCCTCCCAGATAGACTTCTTCTGATTCAATCAAGCCTTGCAAAATTTCCCCGTTAAAGGACAAGATGATAGTTTTACAAACCTCTCCCTTATCAATAATCTGCCTATCTGTTGGTTCGATAACCCCAACTACATCTTCAAATTCTTCTAATAGCACGCTATATACACCTTCTTTTGAGCCTACATTCAACCATCTCTCACTACAATTTAGACGAATAATAACTTTCTTCGCGGATTTCTTCTAAATTCTTGATAGTTGGAGTATCTTTTTGACCATGCACACGGACGATTTTAGCCGGTATACCAACAACTGTCACATCACTTGGTACATCTGCTACCACTACTGCACCCGCTCCTACCTTGGCATTTTCACCGATTTCAATCGGACCAATTAGCTGCGCATGAGCTGAAATAAGCGCACCTTGACGAACTGTCGGATGACGTTTCCCACAATCTTTCCCTGTTCCTCCAAGAGTGACACCATGATAGAGCATCACTCCTTTTTCTACAATGGCCGTCTCGCCAATCACTAAACCACTCCCGTGGTCAATAAAGACACCTGAAGCAATCTGTGCCCCCGGATGAATCTCAATCTGAGTCCAAAAGCGCCAAAATTGGCTATGCATCCGAGCTAAAAGTTTACATCCATGATTCCACAGAAAGTGAGAAAGTTGGTGAGCAGCCAAAGCCTTAATCCCAGGATAAGTCAACAGCACCTCAAGTGAGGAGCGAGCTGCCGGATCATTTTCTTTCACAATCGCTATCGTCTCTTTCCACCAACCCATGATGACTCCTTTCTAGCTTTAGACTGAAGGCAAATACTTAGCAACCTGTCTAGTCTTGCGCCTTTTCTTCTTGAACAGCTTTATGCTCTTTATGTGTTTTATGATGATGTTTTTTTGCTTTCTCTTCTTTAGGAGGACGTGGTAGAAGAGCTTTCATAGAAGCGTCCACACGACCTTTTTCATCAATCTTAATAACTTTGACATCTACTTCATCACCAAGTTGCACCAAATCTTCAACCTTATTGGTACGCGTCCAAGCCATTTCAGAGATGTGCACCAAGGCGTCTGTCTTGTCAAAGAGATTGACAAAAGCACCGAATTTCTCAATCCGAACAACTTTTGCATGATACACTTCATCTACTTTTGCTTCACGCACAAGCGCTGTAATGATTTCTTTGGCACGGTTAATCGCATCTTGATCGCTAGAGTAAATAGAAACATTTCCTTCCTCGTCTATATCAATCTTGACACCTGTTTCTGCGATAATCTTGTCAATCGTTTCACCGCCCTTACCAATGACAATCTTAATCTTATCAACATCAATCTTAATGGTGTCAATCTTCGGAGCAGTTGGAGCGAGTTCTGTGCGAGGAGCTGGAATCGTACGTTCAATCAAATCTAAAATTTCAAAACGTGCTTTCTTAGCTTGAGCCAATGCTTCTTGCAAGATTTCAGCAGTAATTCCTTCAATCTTGATATCCATTTGAAGAGCAGTAATTCCTTCACGTGTACCGGCTACCTTGAAATCCATATCTCCGAAATGGTCTTCTAAGCCTTGAATATCTGTTAAAATCGTGTAGTTGCTACCATCTGAAATGAGCCCCATAGCGATTCCGGCTACAGGTGCTTTAATTGGTACCCCACCGGCCATAAGAGCAAGTGTCCCAGCACAAATCGAGGCTTGTGAAGATGAACCATTTGACTCAAGAACTTCTGCTACCAAACGGATTGCATAAGGGAAATCCTCTAGACTAGGGAGAACTTGCGCAAGTGCACGTTCACCAAGAGCTCCATGACCGATTTCCCGACGACCAGGTGCTCCATAGCGTCCCGTTTCTCCTACAGAATATTGTGGGAAATTATAATGATGCATAAAGCGTTTCTTGTATTCTGGATCAAGTCCGTCCACAATTTGCGTCTCACCCATTGGCGCCAAGGTCAAGACAGATAAAGCCTGCGTTTGCCCACGAGTAAAGAGACCAGAGCCATGCACTCGTGGCAGATAGTCAATTTCAGCATCCAATGGACGAATTTCATCTACCTTACGACCATCTGGACGAATCTTGTCCTCAGTAATTAAACGCCGTACTTCTGCATGCTCCATTTGCTCTAAAATTTCAGCCACATCACGCATGATGCGGTCAAATTCTTCGTGGTCAGCATATTTTTCTTCGTAAAGGGCTATTACTTCGTCTTTGACTGCTTGCGTTGCGGCTTCACGAGCTAATTTTTCTTCTACCTGAACGGCTTTTTGAAGATCAGCATTATAGCCGGCTACAATTTCTGTTTGCAATTCTTCATCAACACGAAGAAGCTCAACTTCTGCTTTTTCTTTTCCAACTACTGCCACGATTTCTTCTTGGAAAGCAATCAATTCCTTCACTGCTTCATGACCTTTCAAAAGGGCTTCCAGCATCACTTCTTCTGATAATTCTTTGGCACCAGATTCCACCATGTTAATCGCTTCTTTAGTTCCTGCAACGGTTAATTCCAATAACGAAGCTTCTTTTTGTTCTTGACTTGGATTGATGACCAATTCTCCATTGACATAGCCAACCTGCACACCAGCAATTGGACCATTAAAAGGAATATCTGAGATTGATAACGCAAGAGATGAACCAAACATAGCTGCCATAGGTGCTGAAGCATCCGCATCATAAGAAAGAACGGTATTGATAACCTGAACTTCATTGCGGAAACCTTCCGCAAACATGGGACGAATGGGACGGTCGATTAAGCGAGCGGTCAAAGTCGCATCCGTCGAAGGGCGTCCTTCGCGCTTGTTAAAGCCACCAGGGTATTTCCCAGCTGCGTACATCTTTTCTTCATAATTGACTTGAAGCGGGAAGAAATCGCCAGTCGCCATTTTCTTTGACATAACGGCTGCTGTCAGAACGGTACTTTCACCATAGCGCACCACTACGCTACCATTCGCTTGCTTCGCCACTTGTCCAGTTTCAACCACTAATTCTTTGCCAGCAAAAGTGGTTTTAAATATTTGTTTTACCATAATTATTCCTCTTTGAGTCTATGCTCAATTTCTAATTTTTTATACGTCTTGCCTACAAAGATCAAGATAGATTTAGGATATTAAAAATGAATCCTGAGTTCCACTCCAAAAATTTCTGCTTGCATAATTAGGCACAAGCTTTGTTTCAATAAAATAACTCATTATCCTGTTCAACACACCTTTTTCCATAGCCACGACTGTTGATAGAAAGTTTAAGTGTTTTTTATACTTTGTCTATCCTCATCTTTGTATCAAGCACGTATAAACTTTATTTTATCATATTTTACACCAAAAGAAAAAGCCTTAAAATAGCTTTTTAGCAAGAATTTTTGAAATGTTATCTATTATTCTTATTTTTTGCTATACTAGAAAGAAAGCTAGTAACAAGGAGAATAGATATGGTTGAACAAAAACAACGTTCTGAGTTTCCAGAAAAGGAACTGTGGGACTTAACAGCTCTCTATCAAGACCGTGAAGATTTCCTACGGGCGATTGAAAAAACTCGTGAAGACATTAACCAGTTCATACGGGATTATAAGGACAACCTTCATACTTTTGAGGATTTTGAAAAGGCCTTTGCTGAATTGGAACAAATCTATATTCAAAGAAGTCATATCGGCAACTACAGTTTTATGCCACAAACAACGGACTACGGTGATGAAAACTTTGCACAGATTGCGCAAGCTGGTACAGATTTCGAAACAGAAGCTAGCGTTGCTCTCAGCTTCTTTGATGCAGCCTTGGTCAATGCTGACGAAGAAATTCTTAATCGTCTCGAACAACTAACACATTTGACTGCCGCAATTCGCCAAGCTAAAATCAAAAAAGCCCACTATCTGGGAGCGGATATTGAAAAAGCCTTGACCAATCTAGGTGAAGTCTTTTACAGTCCACAGGATATTTACACTAGGATGCGGGCTGGCGACTTTGCCATGGCTGACTTCGAAGTAAACGGCAAAGTTTATAAAAACAGCTTTGTTACCTATGAGAATTTCTATCAAAACCACGAAAATGCTCAAATCCGTGAAAAAGCTTTCCGCTCTTTCTCAGAAGGCCTTCGTCAGCACCAAAATACTGCTGCTGCTGCCTATCTGGCTCAGGTCAAATCTGAAAAGCTTCTAGCAGATATGAAAGGCTATGACTCTGTCTTTGACTATCTTTTGGCTGAGCAAGAGGTAGATCGCTCTATGTTCGATCGGCAAATTGACCTCATCATGACTGAATTTGCACCTGTTGCACAAAAGTTCCTCAAGCACGTTGCTAAGATCAACGGCCTCGAAAAAATGACCTTTGCAGATTGGAAGCTGGACTTGGACAGTGCACTCAATCCTGATGTCACTATTGAGGACGCTTATGACTTAGTGATGAAATCCGTTGCTCCACTCGGAGAAGAATATACACGCGAAATTGCCAATTACCAAAAAGAGCGCTGGGTGGATTTTGCAGCGAATGCTGGCAAGGACTCTGGCGGCTATGCCACTGATCCTTATCGCGTGCATCCTTATGTTCTTATGAGCTGGACAGGCCGTATGAGTGATGTGTATACTCTGATTCATGAAATTGGTCACTCTGGTCAGTTCATCTTCTCTGACAATAGTCAAAGCTATTTCAATACCCACATGTCGACCTATTACGTAGAAGCTCCTTCTACCTTCAACGAACTCTTACTTAGCGACTATTTGGAACATCAATTTGACAATCCACGTCAAAAGCGATTTGCACTCGCTCACCGTCTAACGGACACTTACTTCCATAACTTTATCACCCATCTCTTGGAAGCAGCCTTCCAACGCCGGGTTTATAATCTCGTTGAAGCAGGCGAAACTTTTGGAGCAACGAAGCTTAACAGTATTATGAAAGAAGTTCTTACCGAGTTTTGGGGGGATGCAGTCGAAATCGACGATGATGCTGCGCTCACTTGGATGCGGCAAAGTCACTATTATATGGGGCTATACAGCTATACCTACTCTGCTGGACTTGTCATCTCTACTACCGGCTATCTTCATTTGAAAAATGACAAAAATGGCGCTCACGATTGGCTAACCTTCCTCAAATCTGGTGGAAGTAAAACGCCACTTGAGACTGCTCGTATCATCGGAGCCGACATTTCCACAGACAAACCACTCCGCGACACAATTCAGTTCTTGTCTGATACAGTTGATCAGATTATTACCTACAGCGAGGAATTAGGAGAATAGATTATCTACACAGCTTCAGATTTCAATTTGAAGCTGTTTTATATGAATTGATTTAAAACAAAATTTTTAAGTTTGTGGTAATTTGAAAAATTTCACTTCCTAGTTATTGAAAGCGATAACAAGTTGTGATATGATATTTTCGAAAACCAATTTATGTGAGGGAAATATGAAAAAGTGGAAAAATAATTCTAGGCTCAACATCGTTCTTGCTATCATGAGTGTTGTTCTAATCATCTTATTGTCTCCAATTACAATGCCATTAATGTTTCTAGGTGGTGTTTTTGGTATTTGGTATTTCGCCAAGCGAAATCCAAGTGTTTTCAAAAGAAATATAGCAATTGCTGTAGCGATAATAGGAATACTAGGAAGCTATACAGTAAGTAAATTCAATATTGAATCCTCTGAAAGCCAACAAAGTCAAACCCAAGTAGTGCCATCTACATCTAGAACTTCATCTTCAAACTCTTCAAAAGCAAGCAGTTCCTCCTCAAACTCCGATTCTAGTAGAGAAAAAGAAGAAAAACTCGAAAAAGAAAAGAAAGAGAAGAAAGCGGAGGAAGAGCGAAAACAAAAAGAGGCGGCAGAGAGAAAAGCTAAAGAAGAACAGGCTCAAAAAGAAGCTCAAATTCAGCGCATCACCCAGCAAGGTGAACAGGCTGTTAAACAACTTGAGGATAATCAAGTAGCCGAGAACATTGCTCCAGCTCAAGCTGCCGTTGAGCAAATTACCGATCCAAATAAAAAAGGAGCTCTTCAACATCGAATTAATCTTGTACAAAATGCAATTCAGCAACGAGCTGAGCAAGCTCGACAAGAGGCAGAGAGACAAGCAGCATCTCAACAACAAGAGGCTATAGCTGCTAGTGGCTATTTTAGAGATAAGAGGGGCAGATGGCATCGCCCAAATGGTCAATATGCTTCAAAGAAGGAAATTGCAGAAGCGGGATTGCCTTGGTAAAATACATCTCTACAATATATTAAAAAGAGAAATGAGATCTTGTAACAAGGGACATTGTTTTCCATCATAATTCCCATCAAACAAGTAGTTTACAAGCACACATGATTGGATACTGGGACGAAAGTTTCTAGCTTCAAAGGAGACCGTTTAATAAATTAACGATGCTACAGCTAACCACTCCAATAGTCTACTGGATTATTGGATGTCGGAAATAAAACATCCATAAGGATGTGTCAAAAACACGACTTTGAATTGGTGGATTTTGCAAAGCAAGTCCTCAAGCCTATTGCTTTTCAAGCTCGGAAGAGCGCCTAATCATCCTCGTAGGAGTAAGACAACGGACTAGATTTTTTTCAAAATGGGTTCTGTCTCACTCCCTTTTATTTTGTATAAGATAAACTATATACCTTTTTACGTCATATTTTCCCCTTTCGCTTTATCGTAATCCTGAATATCTTTATTGTATCGCATTTGGAGTTTTTGGATATAACCAACATTGCGCACCCGCATATGATATGATACCTCTTAAGTAGACATGGTAAATAACCAAAATCTACTTAAGAGGTATCATATCAGCAGTCATCAAGGTGTTTTAAATTATGCTTACTTCCTTAACTCTCTGACAGTCAGACCAAAAAACAATATACTATAAATTGCATTAATTAAAACAAAAATAAGCAATTCCATCCATGACATATCTGTTAAAGCACGACTACGTAAAGCAATCATAATCTGAGAATAGGGATAAAATCGGCTCAATCCCTCTCCTACAAACAAAAGAAGAAAACCGCCAATGGAGCCAATAGCTGAAAAAGCGACAGATTTTGCAAAATTTCGAGTCTTTGATAGGATAAAAGCCTGTACCATCATTATACTGATAGAGCCTATCAAGGATAAAAATACCCATTTGAGGTGAACAGCTATTTCTGGAATAACCTGTATCTGTTCAAAGCTCAGTGCTACGCTCCAGATAAGGACCAAAAGAAGTTGTAAGGGAACTGTTACGAATAATACTGTAAGAATCTTGCTTATTACCAATTTAGAAAGAGACACCTGATTGACACGCAACATTTCAAGAGTTGTCCGTTCAAATTCTGGCATCATGCTAATCCCCATAAAAATCGCTAATAATGCTGGATAAAATATCTGGCTATTTAATAAGGTAAGCTGCCCCCACATGACCCAAGTCTGAGTTCCTTCCACAAATACAGAACGATTAAGAAAATAAGTGCTCAAGCCTATAAAACTAGATATACTCAACAGCAAGATTCCAATTCCAAGTAATTGCATTTTATGTAACTTTCGCCACTCTGCAGATATATATCCTATCATATCATCATTCCCTTTCTACCTTGAATAGCCCCTCTAGCTAGTGCATAGACAAGTGTAGCATAAAGTATGTAGATACCGATCTTTAATAAAAGCTGATTATCAAGTGTATAGACAGCAGTACTTGTAACAGAATTATAGCTAAACTTATAGGGAGCCAAAAATCCTGTTCCCTCCCAAGGAAGTAAAAAGGCCCACCATTGATCTGTTCTCGCTTGAAAAATCATCCCGACAAAGGAACCAATAAACCCCATAGATAACACCAGCCCTTGCTTTTCATAGTACATCGCGATAGAAATGTAAAGACATATTTGAACAAAACTTGACAAGGAAAGTCTGAGTACCTGTAGTAATAACAACTGTAAAGAGACAGTCTGCCACTTAAACAAGCTTATATAAATTCCCAAAAGCCCTGTAAAGATAACTGCTAAGCCCATAAAGAATAGCGTTGAGAAGTAAAGTTTATCATGAAAAATTCCACTCACTCCTCTGCCATTACTTGCTTGTAATTTAAAAGTCCGTCCTTCTTTCTCATTACTCACAATTCGCGAAGCAAATATACTAATTGCCAGAGGTAAAACGAAGGTATAGATATCCTGATTACAGAAATAAAACGCTACCTCAGTTAGTTTTTCCTTTGAAACAAGAATAGTCCATAAAAATCCAAATCCAAGTATCGCAATCGCAATAGCGAAAGATTTTGTACGCTTCGATTTTAGAAGCTCAATTTGCAATGCTTTTACCATACTAGGCCTCCTTTGTTAATGTTAGAAAAATATCTTCTAGACTTTCTTTTTCTCTGACAACCCTAAAGATTGGATATCCCGCTCTGACTAGTTCTTTCACGAGTAAAGCAATTCGATCATCTGGTAGATTTTTTAGCTTCATTTGCCCATTTTTAACCTCAAGAATAGGTACTTTAGTCTGTTGATTCAAAAATTGAAGCATATTATGTTGTGAGAAGTCTCCACTAATTTCAATCCACATATTGGACTTTATCGTTTCAACATCTCCTTCATAGACGAGTTGCCCCCTGTTAATAATACCAACACGATCAGCTAAATGTTCAATTTCTGATAAGATATGACTGGAGATAAATACAGTGATACCTTCCTCTTTAGCAAGTCGGATAATTAATTGACGAATTTCATGAATTCCCGCAGGATCAAGTCCATTCGTTGGCTCATCTAATAACAAAATTTTAGGTTTCTTAACAAGAGCAAAACCCAAGGCTAATCGTTGTTTCATTCCCAAAGAATAGGCTTTAACTAATTTTTTCCTATTCTTTTCCTCAGCTAAGCCTACAAGCTCAAGTGTAGGCCAAATATTTCTTTTGTCAAAACCAATCATCTTTTGAAAAACTAAAAGATTTTCATACCCTGTCAAATTCGGATAATAAGATGGTTCCTCAATCATTGATCCAATGCTATTCAAATAGTCTGTTTTAGCTCTCACTGATTTGCCATAAACTAAAATTTCCCCCGAAGTCGGTTGAATGAGAGATAAAATCATTTTCATCGTGGTCGTTTTTCCAGCGCCATTTGGGCCTAAAAAACCATAAATCTCTCCTTCCTTAACGGTTATTTTATCCAGACTAACTGTTTTGGCATCGCCATAAACTTTTGTAACTTGGTTTAACTCAATCACATTTCTCATTTTCCTACTCCTATCATTTTGATAACTTTAGTATAATACGGTCTTTTTATTCTTACCATAACTTAAGCTTACAAAAAGCCTTTTATTCTTACATTTTTGTAAGAATAAAAGACCTAAATTTTCCAAACAAATTATTTAGAAAGTTCTTTCAAATATAGTACAACTGGAGTAGAAATTTCATTTGGAGGACTTTTATGACAACCTTTCTTGGAAATCCTGTTACTTTTACAGGGAAGCAACCTCAAGTCGGTGACACTGCACCTGACTTTTCACTCACATCAACCGACCTCAGCAAAAAGACGCTGGCTGATTTCGCGGGCAAAAAGAAGGTGCTGAGCATCATTCCGTCCATTGATACAGACGTCTGCTCTACTCAAACCCGCCACTTCAACCAAGGACTGTCTGATTTGGACAATACAGTGGTTATCACCATTTCAGTTGATCTGCCTTTTGCCCAAGGAAAATGGTGCGCAGCTGAAGGAAAATCGAGTAGGGGCTACTTTCGAGTCCCTCTCACACCACCGTACGTGCCGTTCGGCATACGGCGGTTCAATTAACTTTTAACGCATGTCGTTCTAAGTAGTAATCTAAGCAAGAAACCAGTCCGCGTTTAATGAGGACTGGTTTTGATATAGCTCGTTTTAGGACTGACTTTTGTGCCACCAACTGATAGTGGTCACCCCAGCCAGATACTTTATCTGCGATCCACTTTGGTACGCCTAGTTTAAGAAGTCCCCAAAGTCGCTTAGATTTCTTCTTCCATTGTTTCCAGATGATAACTCTAATTCGTGTTCGCAAGCGTTCATCAATGCTTTCCATAACAGATTTCATGTTTGTCATGGAGAAATAGTTTATCCAGCCTCGGATAAGCCAGTTGAGTTTCTCAATACGGCTATCCAAGTCAATACTCCATTTCCGTATGGTCAATTGCTTAAGCTTTCTCTTGAAATTCTGTATACTGTCTTGATGCGGGCGACTTTTCCAACCTTCAGATGACTTCCAGAAGCCAAAGCCAAGATACTTCAACTTACTTGGTCTCACAATCTTGGTCTTAGTCATATTGACTTTCAGTCCGAGACGTTTTTCAATGAAGCGACTAACTGAATACATAACACGTTTAGCTGCCGCCTCACTCCCAACAGTTATGACACAATCATCTGCGTAACGAACAAAGTGTAGTCCTCTACTTTCCAATTCCTTGTCCAGCTCATTAAGCATGATATTAGATAGGAGTGGAGATAGATTTCCTCCCTGTGGTGTTCCTACTAACGTTCTATGTCGTTGTCCGTTGATGACTACGCCCGAATGAAGATACTTGCGAATCAGAGATTCGGTATCACCATCTTGAATAATGTTATGGACAAGTGACATCAGCCTATCTTGAGGAACTGTATCGAAAAATTTCTCAAGGTCTATATCCACAATCCACTCATAGCCATCGTTAAGGTACTCCAATAACTTGATGATGGCTTTTTCGCATGACCGATTGGGTCGGAAACCATAACTCGTTTCAGAGAAGTGAGGTTCACAGAGAGGACTGATAATCTGAACAATTGCCTGTTGAACCATTCTGTCCATGACAGTTGGAATACCGAGCTGACGGACTCCCCCATTAGGTTTCGGAATTTCTACTCGTAAAACTGGCTGAGGTTTGTATTTCCTCTGTTTTATCAGTTCCTTGGTTGGTCGCCAATATTGGCGAAGGTAGTTGTCTATCTCTTCAACAGTAATGCCATCAATTCCAGCTGAGCCTTTATTGGCTTTCACTTGGTTATAGGCTTCTAACATATTCTCACGAGATAGAATGTTATCTAGTAGTTCTGACATGTGTGTATTCCTTTCTTGTTTCGGTGTCTGAGGACATCTTATATTAGTGAACTTTCCTCTAGTCAATACGTGACCGCATCCAGTTCTATCAGACTATTCGTTTTACAGACACGTGTGAAGTAGGTATACTTCGGTTAATTGTTCGACCCTTCGCTCCACTTCTATTACAGAAGTTTCATCACTACTATGGTCTCGGCTGACTTCTCATGATTCGTTGTTACTACGTCTTTGACGCTCATGAGACCTCACGGGATAAGTCGTACATCTTTCCTCGTTTACTCTCGTGATTTACGCACATAGGTTACGACTACCTTTTTGGACTTTAGGGTTTCAAGCCCCCTCTTCCCCTATATACGCCTTGTTATCACGTTTCTGTTCGTAGAGCCACGATTTCGCTATCCCTTCCTCTCCTTGCTACCTCGCGATAGTCAGGCTTGGGAGTCGCTATTGGGTTCACCGGTAGCGGGTGCCCGCGGAGGACTTTCACCTCAGATGTACGACATGCCCGTCGTACTTTAAAACAGAGTAGAATGAAATTCTACTCTGCAGATTGAAGACAAAGTCCTAGAAATTCACTTTTCTAAGGACTTTTCTGTTTATCTAGAGTTATAATAAAGGTAAGGTATTCTGGGAGGTATTGCTATGTTCCACAAAGAAAATCCTGACTATAATCGAAATCAAGTCGGGTTCTACAGCCTAGATGAGTTGGTTCCTAAAGATCATCTCTTACGTCAAATGGATCGTGCAGTTGATTTCTCATTTATTTATCAATTGGTTGAAAACAGTTATTGTGCGGATAATGGTCGTCCTAGCTTAGACCCAGTCATGTTAGTCAAAATTCCAATGATTCAATGTCTCTTTGGTATTCGTTCCATGCGTCAAACCATCAAAGAAATTGAAGTCAATGTGGCTTACCGCTGGTTTCTTGGGTTAACTTTAGAAGATAAGGTGCCTCATTTCACAACATACGGCAAGAACTACAGTCGTCGTTTCCAGGATAAACAAGTCATTGAAGCAATTTTTGCTCATATCTTAGGGCTCTGCCTCAATGCTGGTTTGATTGACCCCACTGAAATCTTTGTGGATGGGACTCATATCAAGGCAGCAGCGAACAATCACAAATACATCAATCAAGAAGTTGATGCGCAAGCTAAATTTATGAGTGACCAATTGGAAAAAGAAATTGCCAAAGACAGGGAAAAACAGGGAAAAAAGTCGCTAGGGCTCGCCAAAGAAAAAGAGCCCATCAGTAAGAAAATCTCTCCAACCGCCCCAGATAGTGGCTGGTTTCATAAGGGTGACCATAAAGAGGTTTTTGCTTACAATGCTCAAGTAGCTTGCGATAAACATGGCTGGGCACTAGGCTATAGTATCCACGCTAGGAATATCCATGATAGTCAGGCATTTCCTGAACTCTTTGACAAGATTAAAGCATTGAATCCTCACTATCTTATCGCTGATTCTGGCTATAAAACCCCAAGCATCGCTCATTACTTATTAACACTAGGTGTCATACCCGTTTTTCCTTATACAAGACCTCGTAATAAAAAAGACATGCTTCGGCCAAAAGAATTTATGTATGATGAGTACTATGATGTTTACCTCTGTCCAGAAAATCACCCCTTATCCTATTCAACGACTACTCGAGACGGCTATCGTGAGTATAAAAGTAATCCAGCTGTATGCCAGTATTGTCCCTTATTATCGGTTTGTACCCAATCAAAAAATCAGCAAAAAGTCATCACTCGTCATCTATGGAAAGATGATTTAGAGGTTTGTGAAGACATCCGACACCAAAGAGGGATGAAGGAACGCTATCAACAGCGCAAAGAAACCATTGAGCGCTTGTTTGGAACAGCTAAAGAATATCACAACTTACGTTACACGAGACTAAAAGGAAAGTCCAAAATGGAGGCAACCCTTGGGCTTACTTTAGCGTGCTTGAATATGAAAAAATATAGTAAGATAATGGCTGGAATAGTCTTTTTATTTTGCATAAAAGTAATCCTATCAAGACCAATTATGATAACAATCGTAAAAGAAAAGACAAACTGGATTAAAATTCCAGTTTGTCTTCAATCTGAATAGTCTGAGACAAAATAGTTCTCAGTCACAAAAAAGCTAGAGATTCCCAATTATGGAACTCTAACTTTTTAAGTTTGAGTCGTTCTCTTATTGTATTTAAGGAGATTATTGGCCATGAGCACTAAACCCATGTCAATTTTCACCTGACGCTTGCCTCTTAGGTTACATCTCTTGTAACCCAAATAAGCCTTTATCTGCCCAAAGACGGGTTCCACATCAATCTTACGTTGAGCGAAAATCTGTCTACCTTCGGGAGATAAAAGCGCTTGGCATTCTTTAGCTTTTAAGTGTTGATAACGTTCGTTGATATATAGTCCCTTTTGAGGGGCTGATTTAGGTTCATCAGCGTAGTAAACCTTGATTTCCTGTTGAAAGTCCGCCTGTGTTTTCTGATGTTTGATATGATGAAAACGATAGCACCACCCGTCAGGATGAGTGTAGCTATCCTCCTTGTCATCATAGTACCAATTCGCTAAGTTTCTAGCCGACTGTTTATACCCTTTCTTCTGTTCCTGATCAAACATGGCATATTTAATCAGGTGGTTCACCTCCTTTTCATCTAAACGAAGGAGGTTCTCTTCACTTCCATATCCAGCATCTGCGACAACGGTCTTCAAGTCATGCGGATAGGTTTCAAGGAATGGCAGAAGAGTCTTGGTGTCTGTCGGATTTGAAAAGACATCATAATGAAGAACAAATTGATTTTCAGTAGCGATTTGAAGATTGTAAGCAGCCTTGAGTTGACCACTCTTCATGTGGTCTTCTTTCATCCGCATAAAAGTGGCATCTGTATCTGTTTTGGAAAAGCTGTTACGCCCTTCAAATGTCTCTTGGTAGCCTTCATATTTTTCAGCACGTACTGAAAAATCATCCTTGACTTTACGCAAGACTTTCTTGAGTTTCCGACGTTGGGTTTTACGTTCGTCCTTCCCTTTAACGGGGGTCTCCTCAATGTCTTGGTTCAGTTTTTCCAATTCTTCTTCGAGGACTTGAGCGAATTCAATCAACTGCTCTGAAGCAATCGGTTCTTCTTCGTCCAGCCTAATGGCCTGATGGATAAGGGGTGTGATTTCTTCTTGAAAATAGACCTGTATCTGTTCTTGAAGTTTGAGGGAAAACTTGTCCGTTGCCTTTTTCCACACGAAACTATACTTGTTGGCGTTGGCTTCAATCTTAGTGCCATCAATAAACAGACAATCTAAAGTCACTAACTCTTCTAATTTCAAACGAAGATTGAGGTCAATGAAAAGATCACGAATGAGCTCTTCCATTCCTTCAGCGACTCGAAATCGATTGATGGTGCGATAGCTGACAACCAACTGTCCTGTTAGGTACTGCATAGCCAGATTTTCAATCATCATTTTTTCGATTTTTCGTCCAGAGAAAATCCCTTGCGAGTAGGCAAATAGTAGAGCGGCTAAAAGCATTTTAGGGTGATAAGACGGGCGACCGAAGTTATGATAGAAAGCGTGGAAGTGACTATACTCCAAGGCATTCACCACTTTTTCAATGGTAAAGACAAGATGGTCTTGTGGTAAAATGCAAGCAAGTTCTAGTGGTAAAGTCGTTTGATTTGTGTTATAGTGAATATGCATGGGATAGCCTTTCTAAATGGTTTATTGAGCAATTCTATTTTAGCAAGGCTATCGTAACCATGCAAAAAGCAACGGCAAATCCGTTGCTTTTTTTTGTAGCAAAGGGACTATTGTCCCAGACTCTTTTTTTATGTGACTTTAGTCCGTCTCGCTTCGAAGGTGCGAGACAAATAAACCACCCGCTATTGATATGATACCTCTTAAGTAGACATGGTAAATAACCAAAATCTACTTAAGAGGTATTTTTATGTCTAGAAGAGAAAAATTCACCCCATACGAGAAAGAACAAGCTTGTCTTGATTATATTAATGGTAATCGTTCTAGGTCCGAAATATGTAACTGTCTTCATATTTCCACAAGGACGATTCAAGATTGGGCTGCTATTTATAAAAAATATGGGATTTTAGGATTGACAAAGAAAACAAAAAATCGTTCCTATTCAAAAGAATTTAAAATGGAACTTGTTAGAAAATATATTAGTGGTGAGGCTTCATCTGTTGATTTAGCTCATCAATATGATATTTCTTCAGGGCTTTTACGAAATTGGATTAGGATGTATAATGCCAATATAGAACTTAAGGATTACAATCCAAAACAGGAGGTCTATATGGCAAAAGCAAGACGTAAAACCACTATTTGATGAACGCAAAGAGATTGTCGACTATTGTATTGAACACAATCGCAATTATAAGGAAACAGCGGCACTTTATAATGTTTCTTATAGCCAAGTATACTCGTGGATGAAGAAGTATGATAGTGATGGTGACGAAGGATTAATTGATAAAAGAGGTCGTCACAAACTAGATGATGAGGTTGATGAATTAGAACGTTTACGAAGAGAAAATGTGCGCTTAAAACGTCAGTTAGAAGAGAAGGATATGACTGTTGAACTCTTAAAAAAAGTGAAAGAATTCGGAAGGATGTGAGACTAGGTAAACAGCGTTATGAATCAAAATACTTAGCGATCGAACACTTTAACACAAACAAAGGGTGGAGCATTAGTTGGATGTGCCATCAGCTCGGAATTACAAGGTCTGCATTTTATAAATGGAAACATCGAATAGTTCCAGAACAAGAACAATTAAACAGAGAAATTGCGGAATTAATTAAAGAATATGACGAACGTTTCTCACATATCTTGGGATACCGAAGAATGACCGATTGGATTAATCATTTCAATCATACGAATTACTCGAGAAAGAGAATTCACCGAATTATGAAAAAACTCGATATTCACGCCCTTATCCGTAAGAAAAAGAAAAAATACAAGACTGTTAAACCTGACGAAACTGCAGAGAACAAGTTAGCAAGAAACTTCTATACAACTGCTCCGAACAAAAAATGGGTAACAGATGTTACAGAGTTTAAGATCCCTAACTCTCATAAGAAACTCTATCTTAGTGCCATACTTGATTTATATGATCGTTATCCTATTGCTTTTGTCATAAGTGGTCGAAATGATAATCGGTTAGTCTTCAAAACATTTGACAAAGCCATTGAAAAAAATCCCACAGCTAAGCCTATATTACACAGCGATAGAGGGTTTCAATATACTAATAAGAACTTTCAAAAAAAGTTGAAAGATACTGATATGATTCAATCCATGTCAAGAGTAGGTCATTGTATTGATAACGGCCCAATAGAAGGTTTTTGGGGAATTATAAAATCAGAAATGTATCAGATGTATGATATTTCAGATGAGACCTCCCTCCGATATGCCATCAAAGATTATATCTGATTTTATAGTCATGAACGACCACAAAGCAGATACGACTGTAAAACGCCTTGAGAAGTAAGAAACTCTGCCTTAACATCAGAACATCCTTTGTCATACCCAATCGCTAAGAATAACAAAATTGAACAGTACAAGTCCAAGTGGTCTGCATAAAAAATCAGCCGTACATTTATTTGTACGACTGACCTTATAAAACAGACACTATTATTAGATATTTTACCTGTCTACTTGACAGGGGGCATATCAATAGCAAGTGGTTTATTTGTCTCGCACCTTACGGAGCGAGACGGACTAAAAGTCACAAAATAAAAAACTCTCTGAAATCAGAGAGCTAATTTGAGCTCGGGCTAAACTCCTAGTGAAAAAGATGAAACTCCTTGTGTTCATCAAACACTGTATCGTTTCCCTATTTTCATACGGATTTTTGGCGCCCTTAGCATCATGATTCTTGCTGGATAAAACGTTTATAGACAAGGCGACAAGCCGAAGATTGTACTGATGGTACATCGAGGCGAAGCCAACGAAGTATAGAAACGTTTTAGACGCAAGATTAGCGACGAAGTCCAAGAGAGTTGATTAACTCACGGTAACGGTTAACGTCGTTCTTACGCAAGTATGCAAGAAGGTTACGACGGCGACCGATTTTCTTCATCAAACCACGGTAAGTAGCGTGGTCTTTTTTGTGTTGTTTGATGTGTTCGTTAAGGTGGTTGATTTCCCAAGTAAGGACAGCTACTTGTACCTCTACTGAACCAGTGTCACCTTCGTGACGTGCATATTGTGCAATGATTTCATTTTTTTTCTCTTTTGAGATTGCCATGATAGACTCCTTTTCTTTACGCTTCATCCGAGTGTTAGGCTTGGCCCACCTAATACCAAGAAAAAGTTATTTGTCTTTAACGACATCCTTATTCTACCAAGAAGGAAAGGTTTTGTCAAATGGGACATTCCGGCTTAGAGTTCTACACCAAAAATAGTGAGTTTTCTAATTCTTCTTTTGTCAAACGGCGGAAAGTGCCTAATTCCAAACGCTCATCCAGCATAAGCGGTCCCATAGAAAGGCGTTCCAAATCTGTTACCGTTTTTCCGCAAGCCTGAACCATTCGCTTCACTTGGTGAAATTTTCCTTCAGAAATTATAATCTCCACCAGAGAAGTTTGCTGCTCTTCATTCACTTCTAATATGGTCAATTTTGCAGGCTGACAGGTAAAGTCCTTGAGCTCTATTCCTGCTTCAAAATGCTCCACATCTTTTTCAGTTATAATCCCATCTACCTTTGCACGATAAACTTTTGCTACATGCTTTTTAGGAGACAACATCGCATGTGCCAAAGCACCATTATTGGTTAATAACAAAAGTCCGTGAGTGTCAATATCAAGTCGTCCAACTGGAAAAACTTCTTTCTGGCGTGCACTTTCATCTAACAAATCCAAAACTATTTGATGGTTAGCATCTTCAGTAGCTGAAATGACTCCTTTCGGCTTATTTAAAAGATAATATACAAATTTTTCATAGTCCAATACTCGCTTATTGACTGAAATTTCGTCCTGATTTTCATCTATTTGAATTTTCGCAGATGTTTCTATTTTTCCATTAACCAAAACTTGCCTCTTTTTCAATAGGCGTTTGACTTCTGTTCGTGAACCAAGCCCCATTTCTACTAAAAACTTATCTAATCGCATCTTTTTCCTCATTTTGTTGATGAGTGACAAAAGCAGCTAAAATGGATACTGCTATCATGAGAACCCCTAGTACACTAAAAATAAAGGTTGGAACAGAAGAAATGATTCCAATCAAGGATAGGACGAATGTTGATACTGAAGCACCACTACTGCAACCCAAGACAACAATCGCTATTGCGCGATTGACCAAATGGGCAGGAATTTTCTCTGATACAATATGAAATACAGCTGTTAGAGATACGCTATAAGCAAAACCAGCCAACAGAGCACTTAAACTTAAGAACCAAATGTGGCTCGAAAAACCAATCATCACTTGACTGAAACCAAAAACAATTCCCGTTACTGTCAATAAGCGATTTTTCAACATACTCACTAAGCTGGCAAAGCTAACGCCAGCTAGAATCCCGACAAGCTGCATACAGCTGAGAATTAAGCTCGCTGTTTCAACACTTCCCATTTTATTCTGTAAGACAAGACTTGGAATACGTAAATTGATAGCGACATTAGTACACACAATCATTCCAGCTATAAAAGCCAACAATATGCTTAAATGCACTTGTTTTGTGGTCATTTTCTGAGCAGACTTGAGATGCTCATGTTTATCGACTTTGCTTTTTTCATAAGGAACAAACAAAAGATATAGTGCTAAAATAATAAAGCCAACTGTATAAACTAGAAAAGTAGTTGTCCAGCCAAAACGCAAGAGTTGCCCGACCGCTAAAGTCAACAAAGCCATCCCAACAACTTCTGCTGACCCACGGTAGCCCAACATCTGCACACGCTCTCTCCCTTGGAATCGCTCACTAATAATCGCAATTGCTCGAGGGTTCATCATACCTAGCCCTAAACCAAAAATAAATCGCGAAGCAAAAACGAGACCATAAGCTTGATTGAAAAATGGGATGAGACCACAAAGAGAAAATAACAATAGCCCTAGTATAATCATTTGTCGCTCAGATAAAAAACGCTCTAAAATACTATTAAAAAGCAATAAAGACATAATCCCAATAGATGGCAAGGAGACTAATAATTCTACCTGACTAGAAGAATAATTCTTATAAAACTGAAACATTGCCGGTAAGGCGCTGGAAATTGAAAATGCCGTTGTCAACACAAATGATAAAGCCAGAATACTAGCCTTCTCCATGAATCTTTTCATCTTATCTTCTTTCTAAAATCACACTATCCCTATCATACAGTTTTTTATGAAAAGACGCAATCTGATAATCCACAAAGTTAAAGCAAACACCCCCTAAGTTGCTATTTTTATATCAACTTAAGGGAAACTTTATAGGCTCTATAATTTCTGTAGTGGGTAACACCACCGCAGAGGTTATGGAGCTATTTTTATGTATACAAAAAGTCCCATATGACCTATAATGAAAAGCGACCAAACTCACATTAGAAAGACTCATATGGAACAACTCGATTTT
>NZ_KV841599.1:42804-55581 GCF_001839535.1 Streptococcus sp. HMSC36C04
ATCTTTTTGATGCCGGTACTCACAAAGAAATCCTGGCCCAGCTTGACTACGATGCCCCTCCATGCCCTGCCTGCAAGGGACAGATGACCAAATACGACTTCCAGAAACCTTCTAAAATCCCTTATCTGGAGACAGCAGGATACAAAACCCTTATCCGACTCAAAAAGCGGCGCTTTCGCTGTAAGAACTGTGGAAAAATGGCTGTCGCCGAAACCTCCCTCGTCTAGAAAAATCACCAGATTGCCTCTGCAGTCAAACAGAAAATCGCTCAATTATTAGTTGAGAAGCAAGCCATGACAGATATTGCCCACAGGCTCTCGTTCTCGACCTCAACCGTCATTCGCAAGCTCAAGGAATTCAAATTTGAAACCAACTGGCAGAAACTGCCAGAAATTATGAGCTGGGATGAGTATAGCTTCAAGAAAGGGAAGATGAGCTTTACCAGCTTCTGCTCTTTCACTTTCAGGAAAAGCAAGCTAATCATTTCTTCGATCTGATTGAGGAGGTTATTTCTGATGTTCACCCAATTTTTCAGACAGTTTTTCGAACTTTTCTGAAGGACAGAGACAAGATTCTCAATGCCTTGGAACTGCCCTACTCCAACGCCAAGCTGGAAGCGACTAACAATCTCATCAAGGTCATTAAGCGAAATGCTTTTGGATTCAGGAACTTTGACAACTTCAAGAAACGCATTCTCATCGCTTTGAACATCAAAAGAGAGAGAACGAATCTCGTCCTCTCTCAATCTTAGCTTTTCATCAACCCACTACAGTTGACAAAGAGCCCAATTTGGTCAAATTGATAGGTTCTTAAAACTTCTACTAAAATGGTTTCTTTTGTTTTCGGAAAAACTGTCAATTTTAATTTTTTTGAACTTTTTAAACCTGTTTCTCCCAAAAGATAAACCGTATCCTTTGGAAAAGCTTCTTGTATAAACTTTTTGGTTACATATCCCGTATTTCCAAATAGTAGAATTTTCAATTTTTTGTCCCTCCTAAAAAGTAATTTATTTTGTTACTAATAATATTTTAGGTATCCAACTAAATATCAAGCAAAATAGACTAATTTTTTACTAATTTATTTCGTGTTTTCTCCACATATTCATTACACGCTATTTCGATTCCTTTCTTTCTCCTCTATTTTGTGTTATATTTATCATATACGAAGAATTTAATTTGGAATGAAAATCCATTTTTAGAACGAAGGAGAAAACATGTCTGTTATTGAAAAATTAACAAAACCAGCTCATTTGATTGATATGAATGACATCATTCGCGAAGGAAATCCAACACTTCGGGCAGTCGCCAAGGATGTCACCTTTCCACTTACCGAGCAAGAAGTTATCTTGGGTGAAAAAATGCTCCAATTTTTGAGGAATTCACAAGATCCTGTGATGGCTGAAAAAATGGGACTTCGAGGCGGCGTTGGTCTAGCTGCACCTCAGCTAGATCTGTCAAAGCGGATTATTGCCGTATTGGTCCCAAACCTGCCAGATAAAGAAGGCAATCCTCCTAAAGAATCCTATGCTTTGCAAACGGTTATGTACAACGCTAAAGTAGTGGCACATTCTGTTCAAGATGCCGCACTAGCTGAAGGGGAGGGCTGCTTGTCAGTTGACCGCGAAGTGCCTGGTTATGTCGTGCGCCATGCACGCGTCACTGTTGAATATTTTGACAAAGAAGGTGAAAAACACCGTATCAAACTCAAAGGATACAACTCAATCGTGGTTCAACACGAGATTGACCACACCAACGGCATCATGTTCTATGACCGCATCAATGAAAAAGAACCCTTCGCAATCAAAGACGGTATGTTAGTGATTGAATAATAAATAAAAGGGAATCTCTGATATAACAGCATTCCCAATTAAAATTTCTTTATAAAAGCACTATAACTCAAGAATACAAATAAAAAGAACAACTTTGGCTTCTGATAAACAGAAAATCAAGGTTGTTCTTTTTTGTAGTTATCGTGTGAATCTGTCTCAGACTCATGACTTTAGGATGACAAGCAATTTTAACGCAACTGCTATCGCACAAAACAAAGCACCGTTTTGAGGTGGTAAATAGAACTTGTGAAGCAAGTCTCATCTTCATTCGCTTTTGAAACTCTAAAGAGCAATTTTGATGAAAATTTCGTTTTCTGCATTCATTACCTCAACAGTAGGGAAAACTGTTAAGTCACCTTGTGGGGTGAGACTATACGAGACATTTTGCACCGAAGTTTTGAAATAAGATAGCTGAGATTAACATTTTCAAATTTTAATTCCTTTGTGAGCGACTGCACTAGCAATTGTAGGTATCGGTCTCACTCCTATTTTTAGAAGTCAGCTTCCTCTTTCCCAGAAAATAGCTAAAAGAATAATCGCTCCCAACACAGATGGAATAATCGCTGTATCTGACAGATGAGGTCCCCAGTTACCAAATAGCATTTGCCCAAGCCAGGCTCCAAACCAACCTAGTAAAATCTTGCCAATACAGCCCATTCGTTCTCCACGATTGGTGATTGCTGCTGCAATTAGACCAATAATGAAGCCGACAAACATACTCCCAATCATTTAGTTATCCTTCCTGATTATTTTATTATTCTCACTTTTGCACTATTTTTATGCAAACAGCAGCTTTTCTTCTTTTTGGAAGAACAGGCACGACTTGCTAACACAGCCAAACTGACCAACGCCACCGAGGCAAGTACTACTTTTCCAGAAAATTCTAGTGAATAATGAAAATCTCTTAGGGCTTTTTTATCTTCAGCTGAAATCATTAACTTCATAATGTATCCTTTCTATTTGTGTAAATAGCTTACAAAGAACAACAGTAATCTATAAAATTTTGTAAAAAACTTTACAAGTAGTAAAATTTCCACTCTACTTTGACTATTTTAGTAGAACCTTTCAAAAAACAGCCAGCTACTCGCAGGAAGTCCTTACCGTGAAAGAGCTGCAAAACCAATCATATTTTTCAAACAAACGAGCGAAAATTTTGGTCTAATGGCAACTGTCTCTGATGAAAGTTTCCCACATTCATCAAAAGAAAAGATCTTAGAATAAATCATCAAAGAGACTGAGCTGATTGTCTTCTGGCATATTGCCTAGAATCCCCATTTCATCCATTTTATCAACTAGAGTAGTGGATAAGCCACCGCGCTTGCGCAATTCGGTTTTTGAAAGAAACTCTCCTTCGGCACGCGCTTTAACCAATTGTTTTGCAACGTTGTCTCCCAAACCATCCATAGCAGAAAATGGAGGAATTAAGCTGTCTCCGTCAATAAGAAATTCTGTCGCATCACTCTTATAAAGATCGAGTTTGCCAAATTTGAAGCCTCTTTCCAGCATTTCATTGACGATTTCTAGAGTTGTATAAAGGTCAATTTCAACATTGGAAGCTTCATTATTTTTGCGTTTTTCAGCGATTTCGTTCATCTTGCGCTTCACTGCATCTAGCCCACTACTCATAACTTTGATGTCAAAGGCTTTGGCACGAATAGAAAAGTAGGCACAGTAGTAATAAATCGGATGATGCACCTTGAAGTAGGCCACCCGCAAGGCCATCATCACATAGGCAGCCGCGTGAGCTTTGGGAAACATGTACTTAATCTTTCCACAAGATTCAATATACCACTCAGGTACATTGTTTTCCTTCATAGCAGCGATGTAGCCATTTCTTTCTTCGTCAGAAATCTTGAGCCACATGCCTTTCCGCACCCGTTCCATAATGGTAAAGGCCATTTTAGGCTCTAAGCCCTTGTGCATCAGATAGACCATAATGTCATCCCGACAACCGATAACGGTGGACAGGTCAGCAATTCCCTGCTTAATCAAATCTTGTGCATTGCCCAACCATACGTCAGTACCGTGAGACAATCCTGATAATTGAAGCAATTCCGCAAAGGTCGTTGGATGAGTTTCATCCACCATACCCCGCACGAAGTTGGTTCCAAATTCAGGAATCCCCAGCATACCAGTCGGCGTACCTATTTGCTCCTGCGTTACTCCGAGAACATCTGTTCCAGAAAAGAGAGCCATAACTTCTTGGTCATCCATTGGAATTTCATTTGGGTCAATGCCGGATAAATCCTGCAACTTCCGAATCATGGTCGGATCATCATGACCGAGAACGTCGAGTTTTAGGACATTTTCATCAATATCATGGAAATTAAAGTGAGTCGTTTGCCACTCTGCCGTCAAATCATCCGCCGGATACTGAACTGGTGTGAAATCATAGACATCCATATAATTTGGAATAACCACAATTCCTCCAGGGTGCTGTCCAGTCGTCCGTTTGACACCTGCTGCACCTTGCGCCAATCGCTCTACTTCTGCGTCACGGTAAAATTTATTGTAATCCCGCTCATACCCTTTCACAAAACCATAAGCTGTTTTGGCAGCGACTGTACCAACCGTACCAGCACGAAAGGCATATTCCTCACCAAAAATATCTCGGACATCCAAGTGAGCACTCGGTTGATCTTCACCAGAAAAGTTCAAGTCAATATCAGGCACCTTGTCACCATCGAAGCCAAGGAAGGTTTCAAAAGGAATATCCTGTCCATTTTTACTCAACTTATATCCACAATGCGGACAATCTTTATCTGGCATATCAAAGCCTGAACCGTAAGAACCGTCCGTAATAAATTCTGAATACTGGCATTTGCCACAAACATAGTGAGGAGATAAAGGGTTTACCTCAGTAATCCCAATCATGGTCGCCACAAAACTAGAGCCGACCGAACCACGTGAACCCACCAGATAGCCACGCTCATTTGAACGCTGTACCAACATTTGCGAAGCCAGATAAATCACGGCAAATCCATTCCCCAAAATGGAGGATAATTCCCGCTCAATTCGTCGGTCTACAATATCCGGCAGCGGATTTCCATAAATTTCAAAGGCTTTGGCATAAGTCATTTCAGCGACTTTTTCCTCTGATTTGTCAATAAATGGCGTATAGAGGTCACCTTTCACCACTTCAATTGGTTCAAAGGTTGCTGCCAATTGATTTGGATTGTCAATAACCACTTTGTGAGCTAATTCATCACCTAAGAAGGCAAATTCATCCAGCATTTCATTGGTTGTGCGGAAATGCGCTTTTGGAAGTGGTGCTGGTTGAGCATTTTCGCCATGCCCAATGGTACGGTTAATCATCGCTCCTTGCCCTAGACTGCGGACGATAATTTCTCGATAAATTTCTTCTTCAGGCTCGATATAATGCACATCACCTGTAGCAAGAACAGGCTTGTCTAATCGATTTCCCACTTCAATCAAATTCTTAATAATGGTATGAAGCTCTTCGATATCCTTGACCTGCTCTTTAGCAATCAACGGTGCATAAATTGCTGGCGGCATGATTTCAATAAAATCGTAGTATTTCGCAACTTCCACTGCAGCATCGACGCCTTGCGAAACAACCGCGTCAAACACTTCTCCTTCTGAACAGGCTGTTCCTAAAATCAAGCCTTCTCGGTGCGCATCCAAAACTGTTCGTGGAATCCGCGGCACGCCCTCAAAATACTTTGTATTAGACAAACTGACTAATTTAAAAATATTCTTCAAACCCGTTTGATTTTTTACATAAATCGTAGCATGTTTGACTCGCGCTTTTTTATAGGAGTTTTCATCCACCAAATCTGTGTTTAGCTTTTGAAGATTGGTGACACCTCGTTTTTCTGCCGCATCGTTAATGAAAATAAAGAGCAGGCGTCCTGTCGCTTCCGCGTCATAATTAGCCATGTGATGATGATCAAGCGATACTTGAAAACGCTTAGTCAATGGTCCCAAACCGTGGCGCTTGTATTCTGGGTAGAGATTACGGGCAAACTCCAAGGTATCAATGACTGGTTGCGTGATCTGTGGCAACCCATGCCGTTCATAATTGACATTCATAAATCCCACGTCAAAAGTAGCATTGTGGGCAACAAGTACCGTATCTTGACAGAAGTCTTGAAATTCTTGCAAGACCTGCTCGAGTGGCTTCGCATTTTTGACATGCTCGTCTGTAATCCCCGTCAAATCTGTCGTAAAAGCACTCAAAGGATGACCTGGATTGATAAACTCGTCAAACTCAGCAATGACATTGCCCTTGTACATCTTACTTGCCGCGACCTGAATCAAGTCATTGTAAATAGCAGACAAACCGGTAGTTTCCACGTCAAAGACAACATAAGTGGCTTCCTTGAGTTCCATATCCACTTCGTTATAGGTAATAGGAACTCGGTCTTCCACGATATTAGCTTCCATGCCATAAATCAGCTGAATACCAGCTTTTTTAGCAGCTTTATAGCCATGCGGAAAGCTCTGTACATTGCCGTGGTCAGTAATCGCAACTGCCTTATGTCCCCACTTAGCGGCTGTCGCAATCAATTCCTCCACTTCTGGAAGAGCATCCATGGTTGACATGTTGGTGTGCGCGTGGAATTCAACCCGTTTCTCACCTTCTGGCATCAAGTCTTTCCGCTCATAATGTGTCACTTCTTGCACATCTTGGACATTCATGGTCAAGTCATGCGTGAAGTTATTCATTTCAATATTGCCACGCACACGCAACCAAGAATTTTTCCTAATGATGTCAAATTTTTTGGCTTCTTCTTCGTTTTTAAACCACTTCTGAAGGGCAAAACTAGAAGTATAATCAGTCATCTTAAAGTTAATCAGCACACGCCCTGTGCGGGTAACTTTTTGCTCAAGATCAAAGACCATACCTTCAAAGACAATGCGATTTTCCTCGGTCTGGATGTCAATCATCTGCGTAATCTCTGCCTTGTCCAGCTTTGGTCGAGCAGCCGCTTTTCGTGCTTGAAAATCAGAGTAGCTTGGTTTTTCCTCAGCTGGTGGTGGTGCCATTTGTTGCAGCGCTTCGACAGCTTTGAGAGCTTCATCATTAGCCGCTTGCACAATCTTTTCTTTTTCAGCTTGGAAAGTCTCGACTTGTTTCTGAGTCAAGGCATCACTTGCTTTGACCTGACAGTGAAAATGCGGAAAGCCAAACTTCACCAATTGCTTGCCTAAATTTGGCAAATGGATTTTCCGAAAATGCTCCGTATCAATACTGGAGGGGCCCTCAATCCAGAGCTGATCGCCGTCCGCGTGTACCTTTAACTGTTGGTACATACTACGAAAGCCCTGACTGGCGCAAGGTCCTTCTGTAAAAGCCTCTTTGTAATAAGCCTGCAACAGCTCCTCTGTAAAATCTTGATTGGCAGCCTTAATTTCAAAAATAGCTTGGTTGCCCGTCTTAGAAAATTCTTCATTTAAACGTTTTTTTAATTCTTGAAACAACTCAATGGGTAAAATTTCTCCAAAAGCAAACTGAAATTCCCAGACATGACTGACGGTATGCACTAAAACTTGCTCAATTTCTGCATGTAAAAAGGCACTTGATTGTCTCATATCAAGTGGCATATTGATTTGATTCATTAAAATTTCAAACGTAGATGACATCTTTTTTCCTCGTATTGTAATGAAACTATTTTACCATAAAACAAATGAATTTTCGATTAAAAAATAGATAAGGAATATCCCCTCATTGTTTTTAATATAAACCAATCATCTCATCAAGGACGTCAAATGCTAAGCTTTTGGTTTCCGGAACTTTGACAATTTTAAAACGAAAATTCTCATCGCTTTGAACATCAAAAAAGAGAGAACCAATCTGATTCTCTCTCGTACTTAGCGATAGGTTACCCACTACAGTTGACATTGAGTCTGTTTTCCTTTTTATTTTTTATATCCTTCTAATGCTTTTTGGCGTTCTTCAGTTTGGCCTTTCGCATCTAATTTTTTACCTTTATAAACGGTGCTTTCCCATGAACCGTACATTGGATTTGGGAAGATGATGAACTTTTCACCGAATTCGTTCTTTAATTCTTCTAATTTCTTACTACGTTCTTCTGCTGATGTTTTTGAGAAATCTGCAAAGTCAACGAGGTTATCACCTAAAAGCATGACCAAATTCGTCGTTTCTTGTACTTTCTGACGGCGACCTTCTTTTGATTTCACACCTTTTTCTAAAAACATCAAATGATCTTTCCCTTGTACTGGAATACCTTCCTTTTCCAAATTCTTAATTGTCGCGTCTACCTGGCTCGCATCACGGTCAGAAATATAGTAAATTTGAACACCGTTTTGATGTGCATATTGGAGAAATTCTTTGGCACCAGGAACAGCTTTAGCTGAAGCTTTCTGTACCCAAGCATCCCAATTTTTAGGATTAAAGGCCGTACCGTCTTTGACATTTTGAACTTGATAAGGACTGTTGTCTAATACCGTTTCATCTAAGTCAAGAACGATTGAGTAAGGCTTATCTGTCGGTTTTTGCAACAATTCTTTCAAACGATTCGTCGCAACATTATAACCTTGCAGGTACAACGCTTTAGCTTCATCTGACTTTTGATACCAAAGAGTGGACATGGTGTTTTCCCTTGACCGCAATTGATCATAAGTCATCGTAACTTTATTGTCAGATGTGTTGCTTTGCGTAGCCTTATTATCAGTTGCTTTTGTCCCACAACTGGTCAATAAAATAACCGAAGCAAGAGCTGAAAAAATTGTGATTGTGGCTTTAGATGATTTCATAAAACCAATCCTCCTAATATTAATCTGTCAAAATTATAGCGCTTTCATAAAGACATTTCAAGATATCTGTCTAAATGTAGAAGAAAAATAGATTTACAGAAGACAGCTAACAAGTTCATCTAAAATAATGAGCTGTAAGGAGCTTAGAATCCCTACAGCTCACAAACCTTCAATCTTTATTTCTTTTTCTTAAGGACAACTACACTTGATAACAACAAGCCAATTCCTGCTAGTACGCCAGCAATGGAAATTGTCGTCCCTGTGGACGGTAAAGTCTTATCTGCTTTTCCAGCTCCTGCTTGCTGTTGCTGCGTCTGACTAGCTGAAGTATTTGACTGTGTTGACGAAGTCGTTGTTTGACCAGACTCTCCTTTCGGCGTAGAAGGCTTAGTTTGATTTTGTTCTTCTTTTGGTTTTTCTTGATTTGGTTTGCTATTTTTTTGAATGCGTAAAATCGTCGCTGTCAATGGTGCTAAGGTAACCCCGTCTGCTCCTAAGGTCACACCAGCTGGATTTGAAATAGCCGTTACCCCTGCGGTATTACCGTCTGCCACGACTTGAGCATTTGCCAAATGCTTGTAGGCTTCGCCAAAGTTAAACTTCCGCTCCTTGTTATCCGCATTAACAAAGACAGCGTAAATGTCTCCATTTGAAGCCACAACTTGGTAACCAAGAACTGTATCCTCTTTTTCAACCCCGTCTTTACCCGGCTGAGTGATTAAAGTAACATTTTGATCGACTTCGGCTTTGGTCTTGCGTGTAAAGGCATCTGTTGACTTCCGCAAAGCAATCAGCCCTTTCACATAGTCGCGGCTCTTCGTATTTTCAGGGAATTTGTCACCGTTTGTTGCCTTTGTCCAGTCAAAATGATTAACCGCATCGCTCGAATCATAAGAGTCGTGGATAAAGTAAGGATATTCAAATGGTGTACCGTCCGCATTGGTCAGTAGATGTGATTTATTTGGTACTTTGTCTTCTGAAACAGGATATTTATAAGCAGGGTCACGGAATTGCTTGGTTCGTCCATATTCTTGCCCAGAGTGAAGGAATGGCGTCCCTTGAGAAGTAAGAACCATTAGATTGCCCAAACGCAGGCGACGGTGAATTTCTTGATTGTTCGCTGCGATAGCTGGATCTTTTTTAATGGATTGAGCAATCACATCAAAGAGAGTCAGATTATCATGCGCAGCAATGTACTGAATCACATCTCCCGGATCATCTGCTTCAAAATTCGTTGGTTGTGCTTTGATGTTTTTGAAAACATCTTCGACATTGCGTTTTCCACCTGTGATAAAGGCAGGTGCTCCTTCGTTCGGATAACCAGATTTCAAGGTATTTCGAATATCATCTGAGAATACACCGACTGTATCGGTAGATTTCATCCAAGATTGATCCGCTGGTTGGACTGGTTTATTTTCATCTCCAGCGTAAGTCTTCCACCCCTCACCTAGCATCACCAGATTTGGATTGAGCTTTTTAGCCTCCTCATACGCTTTTTGAATGGATTCTGCATCGTGATCTCCCATCATATCAAAACGGAAGCCATCCACTTTGTATTCGCTCGTCAAATATTTGATAGAATCCACCAAAACACGACGGCTCATGTAGTGCGTCGTTCCCAAACGTCCGCCACCAAAACTAGTTCTAGGAGTGCCGTCTGCATCCATAAAGTGATAGTAATTCGGCTCTAAATCTTCAAAAATAGAGGTCTTTGCCGTGTGATTATAAACCACATCCATAATCACACCCATTCCGCGCTTGTGAATTTCATGAACAAGATTTTTAAATTCTTCAATGCGCTTAGCTGGATTTGTCGGATTGGTTGAATACATTCCTGTCAAGGAGAAGTAGTTTTGTGGATCATAACCCCAGTTGTAGTTACTATTGCTAGAAGCATACTTGTCCAATCTTTCGGCATTTTTCAATTCATTGACAAAATAATAACTTAAAACCGGCAGCAACTGAATATGAGTAACCCCAAGTTCTTTTAAATAGTCCAATTTTTCAACGAAAGCTGAGAATGTTCCAAATTGAGACTTCAAATCCTTAGAAATAGCTGCGTCAGAAGTAAAATCACGGACATGCGCTTCGTAGATAACTGCATCCTCCCTACTCTTGAATCCTGGAATGTTCGCATAGGTCAGATTTTTCGGACCAAGCTCACTTGGGTCAACAAAAGCTGCCTTTGCAATCTTGTAAGACTCACCTTTTTCGGCATCTTCGCTGTTCCAAGCTGCCAAAGATTTGGCATATGGATCCAAAGCTAGTACTTTTTTATCACCGCGCGTAATTTCATAATGATAGAAATAACCGCGATAATCCTTAATTCCTAGATTTGTTTGCGATGTCAATGTTGTCTTCCAAGTACCAGCTTCTCCTTTTGTCATCGCTACTTTACCAACTACTTTGTTCTGATCATTTTTATCATAAACAACCAAATCTACCTGATACGCACTTGGTGACCAGAAGGTCACATCCACTTTCGTACCTTTTTGGCTAACACGCGCACCCAATTCACCATCATATTTGTAGAGACTATCCTTCAACTGCCAATTCATACTGATTTTAAATTGGTCGTTGCCATACTTTACCGTATAAGGAGCTTGCAATTGTCCAAAGTCTCCTATGATTTTTGCTTTCTTTGTTTTAGGATCAAGCACAATGTCTTTCACAACCACTTCTTTACTGTCCTTGTCTGTAATTTTTAGATTCTTAAGAATATCTTCCTTTTTGGCATTTTCAAGGGTTGAGAAAGTTGCTTCAATCTCCGTCAAGCTGACATGCTGAGCACCTGTCATGCGGATATCATTGACAAAATACGGATTGGTATAAATATTCGGATCTGCATCTCGGAGGAAAATTTGACTGTTTTTCTTCAAATTTGTCAGATTATAATCCTGCGGTTGAATCTTTACATCGTCACCTGATTTGCTTTCATCTAAAAGCAGAAAACCAATTGCTTTTGCAGCATCTTTTAAAGGAACATCTACATAGCGACCATACTTGCCTGTTTTTTCGAAATCCACTCCGTCAGGCCAATTTTTGCTAGGATTTTCCACATCTCCCCAAAGCCAAAGAGACTTCTTGTCATAATTCCCGTCTGTCCGATAATAATTGATTCGTACCATGCCCTCTTTTAGAGGCTCATAGGTATAAAGATTGCAATCCTTGTCAAACCAGACCTCGTTCATATTCGGGCTCAGCAATTCAATCGTCTTGTCACCTGTTAGATTTGTACCTGCTGTATTATTGATTAAGAGACTAATTTTACTCCGTTTTTGTGCCATTTTGACATCAAGATAATAGCCATAATCATCCTTTTTAGCCATTGAAAAGCTAGTTGCTCCTGTCGGCCAGCTGCCTTTTTGGCTGGAAGGTGTCTCCACATCATCCCAGGTCCACAAGCCAAGACTAGCTAAATTCTCCGACGGAAGTGTCTTAAAATGCAGACGAATGCTGCCCTCTTCAATTTTGTCTTCTTTAGCTGGTGTCGCATCTGATGCAACTTTCTCAACAGGCTTCGTTGCCGTTTTTTCTTCTGCTGCTTGTGCAGTTTCCTTCTCCGTAGATTGAACTTTCGTACTTGAATCCGTCGTTGAAGCCGGGGTATTTTCTCTTACGGAGTGAGCTTGAGTCAAGTCAAGTTTTTCTGTTGAGCTTTCCTCAGTTGAAGCTGTACGTGAAGAATTGTCAACACTAGGTGTTACCAAAAGCGAGCTGCTTGCTTGCTCTTGATTTTCCGACTTTTCCGAAACGACTGCTTGATGATTCGTCACTTCTACTTTATCAGACTGCTCACTTGTTGGTGATGTTGGTTGCACCGTTTCAATAGATGTGTTTTCAACACTATTTGCTTCCTCTGCTTGCGCCAAGACATTCCCCACCAAAAAGACACTAGCAGAAATAGCAATAGACGCCACCCCCACTTTTAATCTGCGGATTCCAAAATGCTGACGCTTCTCAGCTGTTCGAGATTGTAAACGATAAACTTTCTTCATAAAAAGAAAACTCCTTTATTTTTTAGTTGCACAAATATTTTTAGGCTAGTGCAAACGTTTTCTGTAGATATTATATACATTTGTCGACAAAATGTAAAGGTTTTCAAACAAAAAATCTCTGTTTTTTTGACAGAGGTTAAATGTATTTTCTATATTATTAGATAAATTGCAATAAAAAGTGCAACATTTATTCGAACTCATCCTCTAGAG
>NZ_KV841600.1:0-525 GCF_001839535.1 Streptococcus sp. HMSC36C04
GGAGATTTCTTCACTACTAATCTTAGTATGTTTTATGTAGAAAAAAAGTCCCATATGACCTATAATGAAAAGCGACGAAACTACTCATTAGAAAGACTCATATGGAACAACTCGATTTTATCACAAAACTTCTTGGAATTGAAGACCAAAATATCAAAATAGACAATCTTTTTGATGCCGGTACTCACAAAGAAATCCTAGCCCATCTTGATTATGATGCCCCTTCATGCCCTGCCTGCAAGGGACAGATGGCCAAATACGACTTCCAGAAACCTTCTAAAATCCCTTATCTGGAGACAGCAGGATACAAAACCCTTATCCGACTCAAAAAGCGGCGCTTTCGCTGTAAGAACTGTGGAAAAATGGCTGTCGCCGAAACCTCCCTCGTCTAGAAAAATCACCAGATTGCCTCTGCAGTCAAACAGAAAATCGCTCAATTATTAGTTGAGAAGCAAGCCATGACTGATATTGCCCACAGGCTATCGATCTCGACTTCAACCGTCATTCGCAAGCTCAAGGAATTCA
>NZ_KV841600.1:625-43439 GCF_001839535.1 Streptococcus sp. HMSC36C04
GAGTATAGCTTCAAGAAAGGGAAGATGAGCTTTATCGCTCAGGATTTTAATACCAATGAGGTCCTAACCATCCTGGACGGCAGAACCCAAGCGGTCATTTGAAACCATTTTCTACGCTATCCTAGACAGGTTCGTATGAGGGTCAAAGTGATGACCATGGACATGTTCAGTCCTTACTATCAGCTGGCCAAGCAGCTTTTCCCGCATGCCCAAATTGTTCTCGATCGTTTCCACATTATCCAGCACCTCAGCCGAGCTATGAACCGTGTCCGCATCCAAATCATGAACCCATTCGACCGAAAATCTCAGGAATACCGAGCCCTCAAACGCTATTGGAAACTCCTCCAGCAGGACAGCCGCAAGCTCAGCCATAAGCGTTTTTACAGGCCAGCTTTTCGGGCGCATTTAACCAATCAGGAGATTCTCCATCAGCTGCTCAGCTATTCGGACCAACTTCGACAGCACTATGAGCTTTATCAGCTTCTGCTCTTTCACTTTCAGGAAAAGCAAACTAATCATTTCTTTGACCTAATTGAGGAGAATCTTTCAGCTGTTCACCCAATTTTTCAAACCGTCTGTCGGACTTTCCTGAAGGACAGAGACAAGATTACCAACGCCTTGGAACTACCCTACTCCAACGCTAAGCTGGAAGCACTAACAATCTCATCAAGGTCATTAAGCGCAACGCTTTTGGATTCAGGAACTTTGACAACTTTAAGAAACGCATTCTCATCGCTTTGAACATCAAAAGAGAGAGAACGAATCTCGTCCTCTCTAAAGCTTAGCTGACATCAACCCACTACAGTTGACAAAGAGCTACTTTTTTCTATCATTCTCCAAAAACATTTTGAATATCCTCATCCGTTATTCCAATCATAGGGTTGATTTTCAAGAAATTTTCCTCAGTCAAGATATATTTTTCCACAGTTGTTTCCAAATTATTCACAGAAGTGTGTATAACTTTTTCATCAGTTAGGAGGTCTGAAAAGCGTTGGATTAGATAGGTATTGCGAGCTGTGCCAGTGTTTTTGACAGCAAAGTCAAAGGCAGACTTTTCCCCAAGAAGAATCAATTTGCTCTTGGCACGGGTGATAGCAGTATAGATAAGATTGCGTTGCAGCATACGGTGGCTGCTGGATGTAATCGGTAAAATGACTACAGGAAATTCACTACCCTGAGATTTGTGGATACTCATAGCGTATGCCAGACGAATTTTATACCATTCGCTGCGTGGGTAAATGACTTCATTGCCATCAAAGTTGATAGTCAGCTCGTCCTGTTTAGAGTCCGTATATTTTGCTGGCAGCAAATCAGTGATATAACCCAAATCGCCGTTAAAGACATTGCTTTCCGCATCATTGACCAGATGAATCACCTTGTCGCCTTGTCGATATTGACAATCAGTTGCTTCAAAAATGATTTGTTCTGTTTCGACAGGATTGATTAGATTTTGCATGAGTTGATTGATGTGGTCAATCCCAGCCTGTCCGCGGTACATAGGCGCAAGCACCTGCACATCTTGAGCTGGAATGCCGCTGCGGAGAGCAGCCTCTACGATGCGCTCAATCATCTTCGGGATATGCTCACTATGCGCTTCAAAATAAGAACGGTCAGCTTTTTTCTCAGTGAAATCAGTTGGGAGGATGCCTTTTTGAATCTGACTGGCTAAGGTGACGATAGTGGAGTCTTTGCTTTGTCGATAAATTTTTTCTAATTTGGTCTGCGGAAGAAGAGGGATTTTCAGCAAATCTGCCAGCACTTGTCCGGGGCTGACAGAAGGCAGCTGGTCGGCATCTCCGACGATTAGGAGTTTGGTGTTTGATGAAATGTTGCTGAGGAGTTGATTGGCTAACCAAGTATCTACCATTGAAAATTCGTCCACAATAATAAAGTCTGCGTCCAAATAATCGTCTAAATGGCTGGTGTCGTCGTCTCCTGTCATGCCTAAATGCCGATGAATTGTAGCGCTTGGAAGCCCTGTTAATTCATTCATGCGTCTGGCAGCACGCCCAGTAGGAGCTGCTAGCAGGATAGGCAAATCCTGAGATTTGCGCAAATCCAACCCATGCAGCAGAGCATAAACAGCAATGATTCCATTGATGACGGTCGTTTTTCCTGTTCCGGGGCCACCCGTTAGGATAAAAATTTTGTGATTGATAGCGTCACAAATTGCTTGTTTTTGAGTCACATCATAGGAAATGGCAAACTCATTTTCGATTTGAGCAATAGCAGCTTCGATCTTTTTCGGTTCAAACTTGTTTTGCTTCCCTTTTTCTAAAATGCGCAAGAGATTGCTACGAATCCCTTCTTCGGCAAAAAAGAGACTGTTTTCAAAAATCTTTGTATCAATATTTTGAACTTTATCTTCTTCAATCAAATGTGCCAGCTCATCCGCAACAGAACTTGGGTCTAACTCAATCTGACGGGAACTTTCGAGGAGTTCAATCGTATGTTCCAGAAGTTCTTTTGCTTCAAGATAGGTGTCGCCTTTTTCCATAGATTGAGTGAGGAGCGTGTGAAGCAACCCAGCACGAAAACGCTCTGGAGCGGTACCTTCAATCCCTAAGCTTTGTGCCAGTTGGTCGGCAATTTTAAAACCAATTCCTTGAATGTCTTCTACCAATTGGTAAGGATAGTGTTCCACGATTTCTAAGGTTTCTTCCTTGTAGAAATCTTGCACTTGAAAAGCTAGTTTGTTGGGGATACTGTATTCAGATAGCTTGGCAAGGATTCTCTCGGTACCGTAATTTTGTCTTAGTTTCGTGAGAAAGGCTTCGCGATTTTTGGCAGAAAGACCTGCAATATCCTTTAATTTTTCTGGCTCTGCTAAAACTTTGTCAATCGTGTTATCGCCATAGAGATCCACGATTTTTTGCGCTGTTTTTACACCAATCCCTTTAAAATGATCGCTTGAAAAATATTTGACTAAGCCTTTGCTGGTTGGCTTTGCCCGCTCATAGCGTGTTATTTTGAGCTGTTCCCCATATTTAGGGTGTTGCACGAGGTTTCCCCAAAAAGTATAGTCTTCGCCCTCCATAATATCCGCCATGGTGCCCGTGACAATAATCTCAAAATCATCAAAATCTGCATCGGTGTCGTCAATATCTATCAGCAGAATCCGAAAGAAACTGCTGGGATTTTCAAAAATAATGCGTTCAATAGTGCCTGAAAAGTAAAATTCCATCATCTTCCTGTATCAATGTTAAAAGAATGGGAGTGGAACAGAACTAAAAATCGAAAATTTTTAGTTCGTAGTCCCACCCCCGCAAGGGTGCTTAAACAGTTATCAAGCTGTTTAAGGTTGCAGATGAAGAAAACGAAGTTTTCGTCAAAGGTGCTCTTCCAAGCTTGAAAAGCGAACAACTTTGATACTTGCTTCGCAAGTCTGATTTCCAACCTTCAACAATTCACTAGATTGTTGAAGCTGCGTTATTCGTTTATTCCTAAATCTGATAGAAGTTGGAACACTTTTTGCCCACCTCCAACGAATCAAAATAGACTTGTTTGGGATTAAAAAGTGCCAATTCTATTCAAAGGCCAGAAGCGGAATTTTGCTTCGCCCTGCAATTGACTGGCTTTAAAGGTTCCTACCTGACGGCTGTCTTTTGAAACAAGACGGTCGTCTCCTAAGAGCAGGTATTCGCCTTTTGGAACTTCAATAGTGAAACTAGTGTTGCCGTTTGCGTCCTGCGTAAAGGCTTGAGCTTTGTCTGCTAAAGATTGGAAGAAACTATTGTAGGAATAGGTTTTCTGCAATTTATCATCTTTAAACTTCGCGAGGTAATTTTTAAGATAAGATTCGTTGGTCTTTTTGCCATTTACATACAATTGGTCGTTTTCGTAGCGGATAGTGTCTCCAGGAAGACCGATCACCCGCTTGACAATTTGCTTGGTTTTTCCGTCTTCGTCTTTTTCACTGGCAACGACAATATCAAAGCGATTGACAGGCAGGTGTTTGACGACAAATAAATACTCTCCATTAGCTAAGGTTGGATCCATTGAATGCCCGTCTACCTTGACAGGAACCCAGAAAAAGGCGCGTGATAAGAAAAGAACGGCCATAAAAAGGATAAACAATCCCCATTCTTTCATAAATTTTGAAAAAGTAGTTGATTTTGCTTGCATAACTTACCTTTCTAGAAGTTTTTTTGCTTTTTCAGTATTTTTAAAATGTAGTTTCGCACTAGCTTCTAAACTCTTCATACCATAGGCTTGAAGAAGCTGACTTGCGACTTTATCGGACTTTGCTCCTGCTCCGCTAGGCAATTCGTAGCCGAGCTCTTGGCTTAAATTTTCAAGATTTTCTAAAAAGAGGTCGCGTGCAATCATGGAACTGACTGCTACGGCTAAGTATTTCCCTTCTGCTTTTTCCTCTAATGTAATAGGATTTGAAAAGCGATTGCTTTCCTGCTGGAGGTATTTCTGATAATTTTTGTCACTTGTGAAGGCATCAATAACAATTTTTTCTGGCTGCACTCCCGTTTGCAAGAGCAGATAAATGGCTTGATTGTGAAGAGCAACTTTGACAGACACCGCATTGTAGCCAGAATCAATAACTTGGTTGTATTTTTTCGGAGACAATAGCAGAGCTTGGTGTTGAATTTTTTCTTTCAACAGAGGAACGATTTGCCTGATTTTTTGGTCTGTCAGAGTTTTAGAATCGCCAACTCCTAGCTTTCGTAAAAAATAATGCTGCTCTGGTGTGACAAAAGAAGCCACAACAGCGAGTCCGCCAAAATAAGAGCCATTTCCCACCTCATCTGTTCCAATCAGAGGACAATTCTGCCAATGAGGTGTCGTTTTTTCTTTGGACGCTTGATAGCCAAAAAATTGTGCTGCCTGCTCTGCGTTTTCTCCTTGGAAGAGGACTTTTCCTGAAGTGTAGATGGAGGCAGTTGCCTTATCAAGCTTAAAAAGGTAACGAATATAAGGATTTTTACTAGAAACAAGCTGTGCCTGGTATTGGGCAACAAAATCTTGAATTTGTTTCTCACTGGGTTGTAAGGTAATACTTTCCATATTGTTATTGTACCATAAAAGTGATAAATTTCTTTAAAAACTGACAAAATCGCTTCCTTTTGGTATAATATTTTGAGGTGATTTTATGGCAAACTTAAATCGATACAAATTTACTTTCGGAAAGAAGAGTGTAACCTTAACAACAGAACACGATAATTTATTCATGGAAGAAGTTGAAAAGGTTGCGACAGAAAAATATCACGCAATTAAAGAGAAGATGCCTGCGGCAGATGATGAAACATTAGCTATTTTGCTGGCGGTTAATAGTTTAGCGACGCAATTGTCACGTGAGATTGAGTTCGATGACAAGGAGCAAGAGCTGGAAGAACTTCGTAAAAAAGTGCTAGAAGCCAACAAGCAAAAGGTAAGTGAGCAAGAGGGCGCCCTATGATTTCATTAGTAATTTTGCTGATTTTAGCTTGGAGTTTTTACATTGGCTATTCGCGCGGAATTATTTTGCAAGCTTATTATACTGTTTCGGCGGTTGTTTCAGCTATTATTGCGGGGCAATTGTACCAATCTCTAGGTGAAAAAATTAATCTTTTAGTACCCTATGCGAGTGCACAGGAAGGGACATTTACCTATTTCTTTCCCAGCAGTCAATTGTTCCAGTTGGACAAGGTTTTTTATGCCGGTCTGGCTTATCTAGCAGTTTATACGATTGTTTATAGCATAGCCCGTTTTATTGGGATTTTTATTCACTTGGTGCCAAACAAGAAAGCCAATGAGCGTTGGTACAATGTTGCTAGCGGTGCTTTGGCTGTTTGCGTCACTTTGTTTGGGATTCAAATGTTGCTGACCGTTTTAGCAACGATTCCTTTACCACTTGTTCAAAATCATCTCAATGCCAGTGGTTTAGCTCGTTTTATCATCAGTCACACACCAATTACTTCAGGAATGTTGAAACAACTCTGGGTGACCAAAATCATCGGATAAATACAAAGACTCAGTTGGTGGTGCTAGCTGAGTTTCTTTTTCATCAGGGAAGATAAGAATATGAATAGAAAAATTTTAGAAACATTAGAATTTGGGAAAATCAAGGCGCTCTTTGAACCCTATCTTCTGACAGAACAAGGGTGCTTGGAATTGCAGCAGCTGTTCCCATCCAATAAACAGGAAAGGCTGGAGACAGCATTCTTAGAAATGACGGACATGCAGCAGATTTTTGTACAGCGTCCGCATTTTAGTCTGGCTGCGACCCAAGACATTACGGGCTTGACCAAGCGCTTGGAGCTGGAAGGCGACTTAAACATTGAAGAATTTCTCGCTCTGAAGCGGGTTCTGGCTGTCACGCAAGAATTGACTGATTTTTATGAGGATTTGGAAAATGTTGAGTTACAAAGATTGAACCGGCTTTTTGAAAATCTGGTTCCTTTTCCGAGCTTGCAAGGAGCGCTGCAAGCTATCAATGAAGGCGGATTTGTTGAAAGTTTTGCTAGTGATAATTTGGCTCACATTCGCCGGAAAATTCAAGAAAATGAAGTTCAGGTGAGAGATGTTTTGCAGGATATTCTCAAGAACAAGGGCGATATGTTAGTAGATCAAGTAGTAGCCAGTCGAAACGGTCGCAATGTTTTGCCGGTCAAAAATACATTCCGCAATCGTATCTCAGGCGTAGTGCACGATATTTCTGCCAGTGGAAACACGGTGTATATTGAGCCGCGGGCGGTGGTCAATCTCAATGAAGAAATCACCAATGCACGTGCAGACGAGCGCTATGAGATTTTGCGGATTCTGCAAGAGTTATCAGAACGCATTCGTCCGCATGCTGCTGAAATTGCCAATAATGCTTGGATTATCGGACATCTGGACTTTGTTCAAGCTAAGGTGCGCTTTATGCAGGAGAAAGGAGCGGTAGTGCCCGAGCTGTCTGACCGTCAGGATATTCGACTGCTCCATGTTGCTCATCCTCTGATAGAAAATGCAGTAGCCAATGACTTGTACTTTGCGGCGGATTTGACTGAGATTGTCATTACGGGTCCGAATACAGGCGGAAAGACTATTATGCTCAAAACCCTAGGTTTGGCTCAGCTTATGGCACAGTCTGGTCTGCCTATTTTGGCAGATGTAGGGAGTCGAGTGGGGATTTTTGACCAAATCTTTGCGGACATTGGAGATGAGCAGTCTATTGAGCAAAGTTTGTCGACTTTCTCCAGCCACATGACGAACATTGTCTCTATTTTAGAGCAGGCTGATGAGAATGCTTTGGTGCTTTTGGACGAGCTGGGAGCAGGAACTGACCCTCAGGAAGGAGCAGCTCTTGCTATGGCAATTCTTGAGGACTTGCGGCTACGACAAGTCAAGACAATGGCAACGACCCACTATCCAGAACTCAAAGTCTATGGGATTGAGACTGAGGGAGTGCAAAATGCCAGCATGGAATTTGATACAGAGAGCCTAAGACCGACTTATCGTTTTATGCAGGGAGTACCGGGGCGTTCCAATGCTTTTGAGATCGCAAGGCGTTTAGGTCTGTCTGATAGAGTGGTCAAGGATGCTCAAGAATTGACTGACACGGGCAGCGATGTCAATCGCGTTATTGAGCGCTTGGAAGAACAGACATTGGAAAGCCGCAAGCGGTTGGATAATATCCGAGAAGTGGAGCAAGAAAATCTCAAATTTAACCGCGCTCTTAAAAAGCTCTACAATGAGTTTAATCGGGAAAAAGAAGCCGAGCTGAATAAGGCAAGGCTAGAAGCGCAGGAAATCATTGATGTGGCGTTGACGGAGAGTGATACGATTCTCAAAAATCTACATGCTAAATCCAGTCTCAAACCGCACGAAATTATTGAAGCCAAAAGCCAGCTGAAAAAATTGGCTCCTGAAACGGTGGATTTGTCACAGAATAAAGTATTGAAACAAGCTAAAAAAGCGCGAAAACCAAAAGTGGGAGACGATATTCTGGTGATTAGCTATGGCCAGAGAGGCACGCTTGTCAATCAGCTCAAAGACGGTCGCTGGGAAGCACAAGTTGGTCTCATCAAGATGACCTTAGAGGAAGCAGAATTTAACCTGCTCAAAGCTGAAAAAGAACAGCCTAAGAAAAAGCAGGTCAATGTGGTGAAACGAACAACAAGTGGACCAAGAGCTAGACTGGATTTGCGAGGCAAGCGCTACGAAGAAGCTATGCAAGAGTTGGACGCTTTTATTGACCAAGCCTTGCTCAACAATATGGTGCAGGTGGACATTATTCACGGGATTGGGACTGGCGTCATTCGCGAAGGCGTCACCAAATATCTCCGCCGCAATAAGCATGTCAAGAGTTTTGGCTATGCACCGCAAAATGCTGGTGGTAGCGGAGCGACGATTGTGGTGTTTAAGTAATGCAGAGTTGGTGAACAAAACTGTTCATGGTAAAGAAGAAAGATTGAAAAGAGGAAACATTTATGAGACAAAAAGGAATACAAGATTCTTGTACAACGATTCTGGTTGGGAAAAAAGCGAGTTATGATGGTTCAACTATGATTGCACGTACAGAGGATTCGCAAAATGGTGTGTTTACGCCCAAGAAATTTATTGTTGTTAACCCAGAAGATCAGCCGCGGCATTATAAATCAGTGCTGTCAAGTTTTGAGATAGATTTGCCGGACAATCCAGTTCGCTACACCAGTGTACCGGACGCTCTTGCAAAAGACGGGATTTGGGGTGAAGCTGGTATCAATGTCTACAATGTAGCCATGAGCGAGACCGAGACGATTACCACCAATAGCCGAGTGCTGGGAGCAGATCCTTTGGTGGCGACTGGTATCGGAGAAGAAGATATGCTGACCTTGGTGCTGCCTTATATCAAAACGGCGCGTGAGGGCGTGTTGCGCTTAGGGAAGATTCTTGAAGAATACGGCACTTATGAGTCAAACGGGATTGCCTTTTCTGACGTGGATGAAATTTGGTGGTTGGAGACAATCGGCGGACATCATTGGATAGCTCGCCGTGTGCCAGATGACGCCTATGTGACCAATCCAAACCAGCTGGGAATGGATTATTTTGAGTTTAATAATCCAGAATATTTCCTCTGTGATTCTGATTTGAAAGACTTTATTCGTCGCAATCATTTGAATCTCAACTATGACGGGGAATCTTTCAATCCGCGCTATGCTTTTGGCAGTCAGCGTGACAAAGATCGTCATTACAATACACCGCGTGCTTGGGATATTCAGCGTTTTCTCAATCCAGAAATCGAGCAAGATCCGCGCTCCTTTTTCCTTTCTTGGTGTCAAAAACCCTACCGAAAAATCACGATTGAAGATGTCAAGTATGTCCTTAGCAGCCATTACCAAGACTCTCCTTATGACCCTTATGGCTTAGAAGGCACAACTCACAGCCAGCGGACCTTCCGCACGATTGGGATTAACCGCACAAGTCAAACATCTATCTTGCAGTTGAGACCCAATAAACCGCAGGAAACGACGGGCATTCAATGGTTGTCCTATGGCTCTATGCCTTACAATACAGCCGTGCCTTTCTTTACTCAAATTTCTACGACGCCGACTTATTTTGCGAATACAGGTGAGAAAGTCTCTACGGATTCGTTCTATTGGACAAATCGCTTAATCGCTGCTTTGGCTGACGCGCATTTTTCTAGTCATCTGGGAGATTTGGATGATTATCAAGAAACAACTATGGCTTTGGGACATGAAATGTTAGGGCGCGTGGATTGTGCCTTGGAAAAGGGAGAAATAGTTGATTTTGAAGCAGAAAATCAAGCCCTAAGCGATAAGATTCAAGAAGCAACGGACCAACTTCTGAATAAAATCTTGCTAGACGCCAGCAATCTGATGACCAATCATTTTTCTTTGAGCGACTAACTCCGCAGAAGAACTTTTGCTTCGTAGTGAATTCTGCTCCTACAAAAGATTCGTCTCAAGCAATTTCCAACGGATAGAAGTTTATTTTTGGAATGATTGAACGCTAATCTGCGGAGGAGCTTTTCGCTCCGTAGCAAATATTTTGCAAATGCTTCCTTTTAGTGTAGAATGATGTCAAGAAATGAAATAGAGCGATGACATCGGTCATCGTCAGAGGAGAATAATATGGTAGCAGCAGTTACAGATGCAAACTTTGCAGAAAAAACAAAAGACGGACTTGTCCTCATTGACTTTTGGGCAGCATGGTGTGGTCCTTGCCGCATGCAGGCACCGATTTTGGAAAAATTAGCCGAAGAAGTGCATGAAGACGAATTGAAGATTTTCAAAATGGACGTGGACGCCAACCCAAATACACCAAGTGAATTTGGAATCATGTCAATCCCGACCCTCATCTTCAAGAAAGACGGGCAAGTGGTGAAGCAAGTTGTCGGTGTTCATACCAAAGAACAATTAAAAGCTATTGTAGCCGAATTAAGTTAAAAAAGAAAAGGCTTGAACGAAAGTTTCAAGTCTTTTCTCTTTTTAAGATTAGAAGAGTATTTTTGACGTAAATTCACTTTCGTCATCCACACCCTTTTGCCAATAGAAAAATGCACAAATCGATGCTATAATGAAAATGAAGAAAGATTGTTTCAATCAGAAGGGGCGGTCAAATTATGGGAACGTTTGGAATAGTAGCTGTATTCGTCATTGTTGTACTTTTATTCATTTGTATCTACCTTCTTTTCAAAGTTATCTTCAAAAAATAAAGTTAGAAGTTAAGCAGGAAATAATTGCAAACAAGACAATTTCATTTCGTCCGCGCGGCTGACAAGGCAAACTGATTGTCGTTCACTCCGTCCGCTCGGCGGACGAGATAAACTTCTTTTGATTCATGCTGTCCGCCGGGCGGACGGAGCAAACCAAAAGTAAGGGAGACTTTCCGCCGGGCGGACGAAGCAAACGAAAAGTAGTTGAGGTCATCCGCCGCGCTGACGGAAAAAGGAGAAGTCATTGAAACGGTCGCTTTAAGTGATAAGTAAAAAAGGAAAGAAGAAATTTATGAAGCAAGAAAAGCTCATTGGACTTAAGATTAGTAATCTTCCTTTCCGTGCTCAATAACAGCCGCAAGCACTATGCGGATATTTTTGCCCGCCGCAAGGGGAAAGTGCCTAAGGCAGAATTGGGTTAATTAAAAAATGAGGCTGGGACATTTCCAATCTCATTGTATTACGTTTTTTTCCTTTTTCTCCAAGTACTTTTTTCTGCAACTGCGGTAAAGAGGGCATCCGTTGAGGAATTGAGCGCCGTTTCACAGGAATCTTGGATAACTCCAATGATGAATCCTACCCCAACGACTTGCATGGCAACATCATTTGAAATCCCGAAGAGACTACAAGCAACAGGAATGAGCAAAAGAGAGCCACCTGCCACTCCGGAAGCGCCACAAGCAGAGATAGCGGCGACAATGCTGAGGATTAATGCTGTCGCAAAGTCAATCGAAATGCCTAATGTATTGACTGCAGCAAGGGTGAGCACATTGATGGTAATAGCTGCTCCAGCCATGTTAATAGTGGCACCAAGTGGGATAGAAACGGAATAGGTATCTTTGTTGAGTCCTAGTTCTTCACAAAGTTTCATGTTGACAGGAATATTAGCAGCTGAACTACGTGTGAAGAAAGCTGTTACACCACTGACTTTTAAACACCGCCAAACAAGTGGGTAGGGATTTTTTCTCATCAGAACAAAAGCAATGAAAGGGTTGACGACCAGAGCTACAAAAAGCATGATAGCGATTAAAACTGCTAACAAGCTGCCATAGTTAGCCAACACTGCCAACCCTTTGTCAGAAATCGTTTTAAAGACTAAACCAAGAATTCCAAAAGGAGCCAAATTGATAATCCATTCAACGACCTTAGAGGTTACACTTGCCATAGTTTGCAAAAGCTCTTTACTGCTTTTGCTGGCTTCACGCATGGCAAGTCCAAATACCACAGCCCAAGATAATATTCCAATATAGTTTGCGGTGATGAGAGCATTGACTGGATTGTCCACTACTTTGAGCAACAAATTACTGAGGACTTGCCCAATCCCATCTGGTGGTGTAATCTTGGTCTTTGACGCTGTGAGTGTGATGTGTAAAGGAAAAAGGTAGTTAGCTAGCACTGCGACTAAAGCTGCTGAGAATGTTCCCAAAAGATACAAGATAATGATAGTTTTCATGTTGGTTTCTTGCCCTTTTCGATGTTGTGATAGAGCATTGGTCACCAAAGCAAAAACCAACAGTGGAGCAATGCCTTTTAAGCCACCAACAAATATATCTCCTAATAACCCAATTGCTGATAGCTTAGGAAAGGTCAAGCCAAGGACAGCTCCTAATGCAATCCCGATAGCAATACGCTTAATCAAACTAGATTTTTTCCAAGCTAAAACTATTCTTTTCATATCATATAATCCCTTCATAATCATAATGTCTCCCATTATAGTATAAATATTCTGAAAAATCAATCTGTTTTAGAATAGAATACACTAGGGGGAGTTAGCATTCCCCTGATTCAATTAGGCTCAGATATGGTATAATAGAGATAAATACGAGGAGGTGAAGTATGCTCTCAGTAAACAAGAATGTATTCTCTCGCTACTTTGAAAAACTCAACTGGTCTCATTTGGTAGATGATGTCTTTAGCAAGCTCGTTTCACTTTTGCTCTTGCTAGCTCTCTTTTACCTCGCTAAAAAGCTGGTACATGTACTCGTAAGAAAGATTATCTCCCCCTCTTTGAAACTCTCCAGTCAAGACGAAGGGCGGCAAAAGACCCTCACTCGTTTGATTGAAAATTTGCTGAATTACACCCTTTACTTTTTTTTGATTTATTGGATATTGGCGATTTTAGGCTTGCCGGTGTCAAGTTTACTGGCAGGAGCTGGGATTGCTGGGGTGGCAATCGGGATGGGCGCTCAAGGTTTCTTGTCCGATTTAGTCAATGGTTTCTTTATTTTGTTGGAGCGGCAGTTGGATGTCGGAGACAGCGTTCGTCTGACTAATGGCTCGATTAAAATCGCAGGAACGGTTGTGAGCGTCGGGATTCGGACGACACAAGTGCGCGATGCAGATGGCACTTTGCATTACGTTCCTAATCGCAACATTACCGTCGTCAGCAATCTCTCACGCGGCAATATGCGAGCGCTCATTGATATTCCATTATACGCTCAGACGGATTTGGAGAAGGTCACTCAGATTATCCAGCAGGTCAATGAGGAATACGCGGGCGATCAAGTAGAAATTTTGCAGGAACCAGTGATTCTAGGCCCTCAACTCGCAGACAATGGACAATTTTATTTTCGTGTCAGTATCACCGTCCAAAGCGGTAGCCAAAGCACCGTTTATCATCAATTTTACAGACTGTATCATGACGCTCTATTAAAGGGAGGAATTGATTTGCCAACGATTTATGCGCCAGCATAGGCAGAAAGGAGATTACTATGGAAGAACAAGTACCGCATGAAATAACGACCCCTGACGGTCACGTCTATCGCTTGAAACAGCCTTTGTATAAACAGCCTTTGTTTTGGACGACAATCATTAGCTGTGTCATGCTCTTTTGCATCACCCTCATGGTGGCTGGTTTAAGTATTGTCAACCTTGCTTTTTTAGGACATGGCACTCGAACTGAAATTTATCAAGATAATTACAAACATCATCGCCTGGGAGATAGCGTTCGTTTTGAAAATGGTCTGAAAGTTACTGTCCAGTACATTCACGTGGATTCTAAAGAGCGAATGGAAGGCCAAGCAACAGGTGCGATGATTACGGCTAAGGTTATTATCGAAAATACCTCTAGCGAAAAGCTCCCACTCAATGTTTATGACTTTGATTTACAAGACGAAATGGGCGAATCCTATGTAATGGATGATGCCATTTTTGAGGCCAACAAAATCAAAGAGGAACTCGTAGCGGGTGAAAAGGTAGAATGGAAGCTGATGTATGACGGTGAGGACGGCGCGCAGCAGCCTTACACTCTCACTTATGACAATGTCAAGTGGGGAGAAACCCAAAGCGTGAAATTTTAGAAATAGCTATTGATTATTTCAGCAGAAGAACAGTAAAAGGCTGTGGACAAATTCGTCCACAGCCTTTTATCCTGTATATTCGTTTAAACAATTCCTTGGGCAATCATAGCGTTGGCGATATTTTCAAAAGCAGCAATGTTTGCTCCTGCTAGATAATCTTTGCCAAGATTGTAGTTTTCAGCAGTTGTCTTAGCAGTGTTGAAGATGTTGATCATGATGTCTTTCAGACGAGTGTCTACTTCTTCACGCGTCCATGAGAGACGGAGACTATTTTGGCTCATTTCAAGAGCAGATACAGCCACCCCACCGGCATTGGCAGCCTTGGCAGGACCATAAAGGAGACCATTTTCTTTGTAAACGGCAATGGCGTCAAGATTACTTGGCATATTAGCACCTTCTGATACACAGAATACGCCTTGCGCTACCAAGCGTTTTGCTGCTTCACCATCGATTTCATTTTGAGTGGCACATGGCAGGGCAATGTCAAATGCACCTTCGTAAGTCCAGACAGAGCCTTCGTGATAAGTAGCGCTTGCCCTTTCAGCAGCGTATTCTGTCAGACGAGCACGTCGTTTTTCTTTTACATCAACTAGAAGGTCAAAATCAATACCATCTTTGTCAATGACATAACCATTTGAATCAGACACAGAAATGACTTTAGCACCGAGGGCAGTTGCTTTTTGCACAGCATACTGAGCTACATTTCCAGCACCGGATACGACAACGGTCTTTCCGTCAAAACTTTCACCGTTTGCTTTAAGCATTTCTTGCGTATAGTAAACAAGGCCGTAACCAGTTGCTTCTGGGCGAATCAGAGAACCTCCAAATCCAAGTGGTTTACCAGTCAAGACACCAGCATCAAATTGGCGTAGGCGTTTGTACTGACCGTAAAGATAGCCAATCTCGCGTCCGCCAACCCCAATGTCACCAGCAGGAACGTCAAGAGAAGGACCGATATATTTTTGCAATTCTGTCATGAAGCTTTGGCAGAAACGCATCACTTCAGCATCTGTCTTGCCTTTCGGATCAAAGTCAGATCCACCTTTACCACCGCCGATTGGCAGTCCAGTCAAAACATTTTTAAAGATTTGTTCAAATCCAAGAAATTTCAAAATCCCTTGATTAACCGTTGGGTGGAAACGAAGACCGCCCTTATATGGCCCAACTGCGGAATTAAATTGTACGCGGTAACCGCGATTGACTTGAACCTTGCCGTCGCGATCAACCCAAGGAACACGGAAACTAATCACACGTTCTGGCTCGGTAATGCGCGCCAAAATGTTTTCTTCAATGTATTCAGGATGTTTTTCAAAAACTGGTTCAAGCGTGTTTAAAAATTCTTCTACCGCTTGCAGAAATTCTGCTTCGTGAGCATTGCGAGCTTTCACAGCTTCAAAAGTGCTTTGGATATATTCTTTAGCAGTTGTCATAGATTTCTCCTTAAATAAGATACGAGGACGAGTAAAAGTCGTACAAAAATAGGAGGCTGACGCCGTGTTCGATGAACACAAGGGAACCTATCTTTTTTGCTAGACTTTCCATCCGAGTTCAGTTGCAATAAGATACTAAGACCGTAAAAAATAAAAGCAATCACATCGCTATGCTCCTTAATATCCACGTCCGTAATTCCCTATGCTCGAACGGTCATGGGAAAAAGAGGTAGCTCAACAAAAGTTGCTTTGCAAGATTTGTTAGACTTGTCTGTTCTAGCTATCAATGGTCTTAGCCCAATCACAGAACGAGACTTTCGTCCTAGTTCTGTGTGTGTTATCTTTTGTTACATGTGCCATTATAACAGAAAACAAAAGAGCTGTAAAGAAAAAAGTTGAATTTTCTGAAAATTCAAACATATAATTTTACATCAAACTCTTGCTCAACAAAGATTCAGTTGTTTATCCCGAACGTTTCTTCTTTCTATTCCGTTCAAAGAGTCATATTTCTGCTTTTAGTGGTACAATAGAAAAAATGAAAGGAGCATTTCATGCTATCAACTCAAACACAAATTGCTGGTTTTTCTTTTGACAACTGCCTGATGAATGCGGCTGGCGTTGCCTGCATGACGATTGAAGAACTAGAAGAAGTTAAAAACTCAGCTGCGGGAACTTTTGTGACTAAGACAGCAACCTTGCAAGCGCGAGCAGGAAATCCTGAACCTCGTTACCAAGATGTACCACTAGGTTCAATCAATTCAATGGGACTACCCAATCATGGATTGGATTATTATTTGGAGTATTTATTAGACCTACAAAAAGCAGAGTCCAATCGAACCTTCTTTTTGTCGCTGGTAGGTCTGTCGCTAGAAGAAACCCACACCCTTTTGAAAAAGGTGCAGGACAGTGACTTTAAAGGCTTGACTGAGCTCAATCTATCTTGTCCAAATGTTCCTGGAAAGCCACAAATCGCTTATGATTTTGAGGCGACAGAGAAGATTTTGAGTGAAGTGTTTGACTATTTCACCAAGCCGCTGGGCATTAAATTGCCACCATATTTTGATATGGCACATTTTGATCAAGCGGCAGCAATTTTTAACAAATTTCCTCTTTTTTTTGTCAACTGTGTTAACTCAATCGGAAATGGTCTTTATATTGACGATGAAACAGTTGTTATTCGTCCGAAAAATGGCTTTGGCGGAATTGGTGGTGAATACATCAAACCGACTGCCCTTGCTAATGTTCATGCTTTTTATCAACGGCTCAATCCTACAATCCAAATCATCGGTACAGGTGGTGTGTTGACGGGTCGAGATGCTTTTGAGCATATTCTTTGTGGAGCTAGTATGGTGCAAGTAGGAACAACGCTGCACAAAGAAGGTGTAGGAGCTTTTGAGCGTATTACTGAGGAGCTGAAAGCAATCATGTTAGAAAAAGGCTATGAAAGCATAGAAGATTTTCGTGGGAAGTTGAACTATCTGGATTAAACCAGAGTGGTATTTAACAGTTCATTGCCATATCATTCTCAAGAAAGTTCTAATCAAATTCTTATAACATTTTAGGAATTTGTGAGAAAATAAGAACAAAGAAATGAGGTGTTTTTATGGCTGAAATTTATCTAGCAGGTGGCTGCTTTTGGGGGTTGGAAGAATATTTTTCCCGTATCACAGGCGTGATTGACACGACCGTCGGTTATGCTAATGGGCAAGTAGAGTCGACTAATTATCAGCTGATTCATCAAACCGACCATGCTGAGACAGTTCATGTGACTTATAATGAAAATTTGGTTAGCTTACGAGAAATTTTGCTCTATTATTTTCGGGTGATTGATCCGCTGTCTATCAATAAGCAAGGAAATGATGTCGGACGTCAGTACCGCACAGGGATTTATTACATAAACGATACGGATGTGTCAGTCATTAGCGAAGTCGTAAAAGAGCAAGAACGGCAATTTGGCAAGAAGATTGCGGTGGAGGTAGAACCGCTGCGCCATTATGTATTGGCAGAGGATTATCATCAAGATTACCTCAAGAAGAATCCTAGTGGTTATTGCCATATCAATGTCAATGATGCTTATCAGCCTTTAGTTGATCCGGGACAGTATGAGAAACCGAACGAAGCAGCTTTAAAGGCAGATTTGTCTGAAGAATCCTACCAAGTCACTCAACATGCCGCAACCGAACGACCATTTCATAACGAATATTTTGCAACGTTTGAAGAAGGCATTTATGTGGATGTGACAACGGGAGAACCGCTTTTCTTTGCCAGTGATAAGTTTGATGCTGGTTGTGGCTGGCCGAGTTTTACAAGACCGATTGCCAAAGATGTGATCAAGTATTATCAAGATAAAAGTCACGGTATGGAGCGGATTGAGGTGCGGTCGCGTTCAGGGAATGCACACTTAGGTCATGTTTTCACAGACGGTCCACAGGAACAAGGCGGACTTCGCTACTGTATCAATTCAGCAGCGCTACGCTTTATTAAAAAAGAAGATATGGAAGCTGCAGGATATGGCTACTTGCTTTCATATATGAAGTAAGATCAGTAGAGTAAACAGTGACTGAGCTAGACGGCTCTGCTTATTTCGCAACTACTCATAAATGTGTGGATAGAGCGACTAGCAGTTTCAAAACTAATTACAGACTAAACAAATGTTGTAGTGATTGATTGCTCAAAGTATTGCAGATAGGATTTGCGGAGTAAATTTTAATGTTTTTCCCATTTTTTAAAGCTTGCTATTTGGTATAGATTTTGCTACAATAACTAAAAAATTCAATGAAAACATATAATCTCCATAATAGGGTTGGAGAGTTTCTACCGTCTTACCGTAAATAAGCGTGGCTTTGTCCTTAGTTATGTTGTCAAATACAAATAGAGCATAAGGTGAATGTGAAATGAGTATCCATACGGCTTTTGTTTTTGCGATTGCTGCTAACGATGCACAGTAATTGAACATCATCTTATGGCTCTTGTTTAAAGGAGAAGCGATGAAAGCATTTAAACAGGTGAATTTGGTGACATGTGATGCAGATTTTCATGTCTATCGGAATGGGCTGTTGGTGGTAAACGAGGACAAGATTGTTTATTGTGGGAATGAGGATGCCACTTGGGAAGCGCGGGCAGATGAGACGGTAGATTGTGAGGGAGCTTGGCTTATGCCGGGTCTAGTCAATTGCCATACCCACTCTGCTATGACCACACTTCGTGGCATTCGAGACGACAGCAATCTCCACGAATGGCTAGAAGATTATATCTGGCCGGCAGAAAGCGAGTTTACACCAGAGGTCACAACAAGAGCTGTCAATCTGGCACTTACAGAAATGCTTCAGACTGGGACGACGACTTTTAATGATATGTACAATCCCAACGGTGTTGAAATTGGGCAGATTCATGAAGTGGTGGCACGCTCTAAAATGCGTTGTTATTTTTCACCGACTTTGTTTAGCTCCGATATGGAGACGACGGAAGAAACCTTGGCGCGTACTCGGACTATTATTGAGGAAATTCTGTCCTACAACGATGACCGCTTTAAAGTAATGGTAGCACCACATGCGCCATATAGTTGCAGTAAGGAGTTGCTAAAGGGAAGCTTGGAGCTGGCGCGTGAATTACAGCTGAAATTGCATATCCATGTGGCAGAAACACAAGCAGAAAATGGCATAATTTTAGAGCGTTATGGAAAACGCCCACTTGCTTTCTTGAAAGAATTAGGTTATCTGGAGCATGAGGGGATTTTTGCCCACGGTGTGGAATTAAATGAGCGAGAAATTGCAGAACTAACAGCCTCTAAGATTCATATCGCCCACAATCCCATCAGCAATCTCAAATTAGCATCTGGCATCGCTCCCGTAACAGACTTGATTCAAGCTGGCGTGACAGTCGGACTTGCAACGGACTCGGTCGCTTCCAATAATAATTTGGATATGTTTGAAGAAAGTCGTACTGCTGCTCTTTTACAAAAAATGCGCACAGGTGACGCCACTCAATTTACCATTGAGCAGGCTTTGAAAACAATGACAATTGAAGGTGCCAAAGCACTCGGCATGGATGATCAAATCGGCAGCCTAGAAGTTGGCAAACAAGCAGATTTTTTAATCATTCAGCCAAAAGGAAAAGTGCACTTGTACCCAGAGGAAAATATGCTCTCCCACCTTGTCTATGCTGTCAAGGGAAATGATGTTAAAGATGTCTATATAGCAGGTGAGCAAGTTGTAAAAGACGGACAAGTCCTGACGATGGATGTAGTTATGTAAAAATGAAAGTTCTAAAGGAATCTTTGAAGAACCTCTTTGACACAATAGAGGTTCTTTCTTTATAAATATTTCAGACAAGTTAGTAAGTCCATCTTGTATTGTATAGTAAAAATTAGAGGTTCGTGACAATTGTTCTGACCTCTAATTTTTGTAATAAGTATAACAAGTTTATGAGCCATAATGAAGCTAAATGGATAAAAACTCCTTTTGCAAACAAAGAGCAACGCCAGCGACTGCGCCAGTAAAATCACTATAAGGCTCGATAATGAGTTCAGGCAAGTCTTTGAAGAGTAGTTTTGGTTGTAGTGAGATTTCTTGATAGAAAGCTGCAATGACTTTGTCATCAGTCAAGATGGGACTGTGCAGATAAATTTTCTTTGCATCAATCATCATGCTAAGGTTTAGCAGGGATTGTGCTAAATACTTAAATGCCAAATGAAGGAGATTGAGAATAGCTTGGTCTCCTAGCTTGTAGGCTGTGAGAATGGTTTGAATCGTGATCTCTTCTTTATCTGTGACAAGCGATTTTAAATAGGTCAACTCGGCAGTTTCAAAGATGATTTTTGCTTTTTTTATCAGCCAACTTTCACTAGCATAAGTCTGCAAACAGCCTCTGCGTCCGCAACCACAGACTTCTCCGTCAGGACAAACGACGGTATGACCAATTTCACCGATGACAATATTGCTTTTGCCGTAGATTTTGCCATTGTACATGTAAGAGCAGTGCATACCCCGTGCAAAATGAAAATAGATAAAATTCTCATCCAGCTGGTAAGCAGAAAAAAGGCGCTTTGCTAGTGCCATGCAATTGACATTATTAGAAAAGTAAATTGGAAAAGAAAACTCGTTTTTAATCTTTGCTAGATCAAATTGTTTCCATGTTTGATTGTTTGTTGTAATCAAGTCATTGTGCAAATAGCGTCCAGGGATAGCTACTCCCACGGCTTGAATTGTATAGGAATTGTTCCGAAAAATGAATTGTTCAAGTAAATGACAAAACAAATCAGCGCCTTCTGCTAGAATTTTTTCCGAGGTGACGGTTGCTTTATCTTTATCAATCACATTTCCTGTATTATCACTCAACACAAAAGAAAAGTATTTTTCAGACAGTTCACAGCCGATGAAATAAGAGTGCTGTTTTTTAATACCCAAGAGGATTTTCTTGCGTCCGACTTTTGCGTGTTCTTCATCTTCCCCCAGCTCATACAGCAGTTTTTCTTGGATCAAACTTCCTGTAATCGCACTAACTGTGGCAGGAGTAATGCCAGTCTCTTTTGAAATATCAATGCGAGAAATTGGCCCCTTGGCGTAAATTTTATCTAAAATAATCGCTCGTAACTCAGCTTGTTTTTTTGTTTGATTCATTATCTACCATCCTTCCCTGCATCTATTATATATTGATTATAAAAAATTATCAAATATAAGTGAAAGCGCTTGACTTTCACGGAAAATCGTTTTAAAATATAATTAAAAAGCGAGATAAAGTTGGTTTTGTCTGCTATTTAATAATATATTATAACCAAAGGAGATTGTAAAGATGGACAAATTTTTACAAAAGAAGTTAATGCCCATTGCCATTAAGCTGGGAAATAATAAAGGCTTAGTGGCAATTCGGGATGGAATTACGCTTGCAGTACCATTATTGTTGATTGGTTCTTTGTTTATGGTTATTGCTAGTTTTCCTGTTCCAGGATGGGAAGCGTATTTGACAAAAATTGGGGTTTCTGCCTATCTATGGAAAGGCGTGGATAGTAGTTTTGGTCTGATTGGTTTGGTAGCCAGTTTTGGGATTGCCTACTATATGAGTCGCCAATACAAAGTGGATGGGATTCCTTCTGGGATTATCTCGCTTGCTGCCTTTATCACAGTGACACCATTCCTTACTACTAAAACAGGAAACGGTGTTCCTACAGCATTTTTAGCTTCACAAGGCCTTTTTGTAGCAATCATTCTTGGTTTGGTAAATGGTTATATCTATCAATGGTTCATCAATCATAATGTCCAAATTAAAATGCCTGATGGTGTTCCACCGGCAGTTTCAAAAAGTTTCAGCGCCATTATTCCAGGTGCAGTGATTATCACAGGCTGGTTGTTGGTTTATGCCCTTTTAGCAAGTTTAAAACTACCAAATTTGCATGCTGTCGCCCAGACTATCTTAGGAAAACCGCTAGGCCTACTAGGTAATAATTTATTTGGTTTGATGATTCTAGTTGCTTTAAATAGTTCATTCTGGTTTGTTGGACTTCATGGAGGAAATGTTGTCAATGCGGTTATGAAACCATTGTGGCTTTCGAATCTCGATGCCAATAAAGTTGCTTATCAAGCAGGGGAAAAACTACCGCATATCTTTACCAGTGTCTTTATGGATAATTTCGTCTTCATTGGCGGTGGTGGCGCAACTATTGGCTTGGTATTAGCGATTGGTTATTTAGCGAAAAAGAAAAAATCAAGTAAGCAGATCAAAACACTGGCACCTATTACAGTGGTTCCAGGTTTGTTCAATATCAATGAGCCAACGATGTTTGGTGTTCCAATTGTCTTAAACATTTTGCTTCTGTTCCCATTTATTTTGGCACCGATTGCGAATCTCATCGTTGCATGGTCATCCATGGCAAGTGGTCTTGTACCGTTAACATATACTGACCCAGGTTGGACAACTCCTCCGATTATTAGTGGCTTGCTGGCAACGGGAAGTTTTAAAGCGTCTATTTTACAAGCTGTTCTTATTGTGATGGATATTTTAATCTATATCCCATTTGTGATTGCTATTGAAAAACGCTTTAAAGCAGAAGAAAATCAGTAGGGAGATGGGAATATGAAACGATTAATTAGTGCAAATCCTTCGGAAATTTTGAATATGACAGCCCAAGAGCTCAAGCAAAGCATTCAAGCGAGTGAAGGGCGTGTTGTGTTGTCTGAAAATGTGGTCATTCGTGAAACCTTTATCGGAGATATCACCAATGCTGAAATTGCAAGAGCTTTCGGCGCAGATATGATTTTACTGAATTGTTTAGATGTTTTTAATCCAAAGATCTTTGGATTGGACTGTGAAGACAGTCAAGTGGTTCGAGAGCTCCATCGCTTAGTCGGAGCACCAATCGGGGTCAATCTAGAACCTGTTGATTTGCAAGCAGATATGTTGGAAGAAGTGCAAGTGATTGCTGCTGGTCGACAAGCCAGTCAAGCTTCTTTTGAGCAAATCGAAAAATTAGGTTTTGATTTTGTCTGTTTGACAGGAAATCCCGGTACAGGAGTTAGCAATAAAGAAATTATTGATGCAGTAAAATTAGCTAAGCAGCATTTTTCAGGTTTGATTATAGCTGGAAAAATGCACGGTGCAGGGGTATCCGAGCCGGTTGCAGACATTCAGATAGCTGAACAATTATTAGAAGCTGGTGCAGATGTGATTTTGGTACCAGCGGTTGGTACAGTTCCTGCTTTCAACGATGAAGAAATGAGAGCTGTCGTAGATCTAGTACATAGTAAAAGAGGTTTAGTCTTAAGCGCTATTGGCACTAGCCAAGAGACATCAGATGTGGATACGATTAAACAAATCGCACTTCGCAATAAAATTTGTGGTGTGGATATTCAACATATTGGAGATGCAGGCTATGGTGGTTTGGCAGTAGTGGATAATATTTATGCACTGAGCAATACGATTCGTGGCGTTCGACATACTGTGTCACGTTTAGCAAGATCCGTTAATCGGTAGAAAAGATCGTTGACTTTAATGAATAGAAAGGAACAATTATGAGTAAAGTTACCATTATGTTGGCATGTGCTGCGGGTATGAGTACCAGCTTGCTTGTTACAAAAATGCAAGCTGCAGCCGATGAAAAAGGATTAGATGCAGAAATTTTTGCAGTTCCAGCACCAGAAGTAGATGATATCCTTTCTGAGAAGAAAGTAGATGTTTTGTTATTAGGTCCACAGGTGCGCTATCTTTTAGATCAATTCACAGAAAAGTTAGCTCAAAAGAATATCCCAGTTGGAGTTATCCCAATGGTGGATTATGGCATGATGAACGGTTCAAAGGTGCTAGCGTTAGCTGAGGAACTGATCGGAGGCTAGAAGATTAATATGGAAAATTCAAATTTAGAAAGTATCATGTCCCTCATTATGTATGGTGGCGAGGCGAAGAGCAATGCTTTTGAAGCGATTCAAAAAGCTAAGAACGGTCTCTTTGAAGAAGCACATGAAAAGTTAAAAGCAGCAGATAAGGCATTAGTTTTAGCACACAAGTCACAGACAGTGATGCTGACACAAGAAGCTCAAGGTGAAAAAATTGAGCTCAGTCTTTTGATGGTGCATGCTCAAGATCACTTGATGACGAGCTTAACGTTTATTGATTTAGCAAAAGAAGTTGTTGCAGTGTATGAACGACTAAATCAAATGGTTAAATAATCTAATAACATTCTCTTTAAGAACTTTGATAGGTTGAACGACTTATCAAAGTTCTTTTAAATAATTAACAGACGATTATTTTATTTATCACCTGATAATTATTTAAAATAGTTTTAGAAACCGCTTGCAATAAAATAAATTTGTGCTATACTTAATTTACGGATTGTTACTGGTCATGCAGGCAAAACCTAGACAAATACGAGATATAAGGTAGGAAAGCTACTTTCTATTTGGTATGTGTTTAGGTTTTTTCTTTGTTTTAGGAAGGAGGGTAGCATAGAAAACAAAGAAAACTTTTTCAATATCAATATAAAGGAGACAATACATGAACTTTAGAAACTTTTGTAAATGGATAGGGTTAGCTATTTCACTTATAATTTTAGTCGCTTGTAGTCAGACTTCAAAGCAGGGAGAACAAAAAAATAATCATTTGATTGTTCGCCAGACAGAGTACGGTCTGGTGAAAGGGAGTACTACAAACGGTATCCTTACCTGGAAAGGTGTTCCGTACGGCGGAGACACTTCTGGAGCTAATCGCTGGAAAGCACCAAGCAATCCTAAAAAGTGGAAAGGAGAACTTGATGCTAGTAAATCTGGTCAAGTAGCTCTTCAATCAAGTACAGATGGCGTTATTGGTAGTGAAAATGCTTTGAATTTAGATATTTATCGTCCAAATTCAAATAAAAAGAAGCTGCCAGTTCTGGTTTATATTCATGGAGGAAATAATCAAACTGGGAAATCAGAAGAATTGTCAGGGGCTTCGTTTGTCAAAAACCATGATGCAATCTTTGTTTCTGTGAACTATCGTTTGGGTGTTTTAGGTTTCAATCCTCTTTCTGCACTGAAAACAGGCAGTGATGAAGAAAATTCTGGCAATTATACTCTGCTGGATATTGCAAAATCGTTAGATTGGATTCGAGAAAATATTGAAAACTTTGGCGGTGACTCTAAAAACGTTACTGTTTCAGGTTTTTCGGCAGGCGGTCGTGATGTAATGGCGATGTTGATTTCGCCAATTTTCAAAGGGAAATTTGATAAAGCTATTTCCTTCAGTGGCGGTATGACACTGGCTGATGAGTCTAAGAGCCAAGATGTATTCGCAACGGCTTTAGCGCCACTGGTTGTAGAAGATGGTAAAAAAGAATCTGTAGAAGAAGCGAAAGCTTGGTTGTTAACGCGCGACAATGAGGTTAAGGATTATTTATATCATTTAGATGCGAAACGCTTGGCTTCTTTGATGGGAAATGCCTCTATCCGCATGAGTGTTTTCCCACACCTCTATCCTGATGGGGTTGTGTTGCCAAAAGAAGGATTTGACACTAAGAATTACAACAATGTTCCATTATTGATGTTAACAGGTCAAGATGAATTCTCCTTATTTGGATATTTTGATAAGTATTTCGCTAAAGCTCAAGAAAATAAAACCATGACTCAAGAGCTTGCCGCAAGCGATTACACCTTTATCAATAAATACGGTGGTCAACTTTATAGTCTCTTTAATGTTCAAGAATCAGCAGAAAAAATGATTGCCAATTATAAGTCGCCAATTTATGCAGGTGAGGTTCAATTCGGTCACGATCCAGCTGTTGTTGGCTCTCCAATGTCAACTTTTGGCTCGTATCATGGAGTTTTTGTCCCGCTTTTTGATCAAGATAATCAAAATTATAAAGCATTAGTTGGTGATGCTTATAAGAGCAATGGCGCAAAAAAATTATCTACTATTTTCCAAGATTATATCTATCATTTTATCTCTAACGGCAATCCAAATGGCAAAAATTTGCCAGAATGGAAAACTTGGTCAGCAGCTGGCGATGAAACGACTCTTTATTTAGATGCAACTAAAAAAGATGCTAATATTAAGATGGGAAAGAAAGAGTTTACCTATGCAGATGTTTTGGATGCCATAGAAAAAGATACTAGTGTTCCTACAGATAGAAAACAAGTTTTGATTTCACAAGTTTTAAATGGTCGTTGGTTTAGTCATGGCTTAGATGAAAAATATAATAATTTATCAGAATTTGATAAATAATAGATTGCTTCAAGCCGAGTTTTTTAGATAGTTTTAGAATCAAAAACGAGACAGCCCAAAGTGATAAATATCCTTGGTTTTGTCTCGCTTTTTTGTATAAACATATCACAAATTTCCAATTATCATTTTGAACATTCTTAAATGCTCGTAACGCCCTGCTATATAAGATTTCGGGCGTTTTTTCTTTAGGAAAGTACTTCACGTTTCTTTGTGTAATCTGTTATGAATGGGTTATCAAATTTTCAAAAGACATGTGTCTTTTGAAAATTTATATGATACCTCTTAAACAAAGAACCTATTTGATGTTTTTATGATATTGGCAGTTTCTTTAATATCTAAATAATCCGTATAAAGTAAATAATTCTTATTGATATTTTTAGATAAAAACTCATTTCTTGATGTGATTGATAAATTACCCGTTCTTTCGATTTCTTTTCTAGAAGAATCTCTATCTTGGTACTGCACCCCAATAATGGGACAGAAGACCCCCCTTTTTAGGCGACCAGATTTCTGCAATCCACAGGAGACTGGTCGTTTAATCTCTGTTGAATTCTAGTTTCATTATAAAATATGATGTAAGATTAACAATATCTGTTATACTATCTTTGGTTAAGTTTCTCCAGTTATGGAGATAGAAGGTTTCAGACTTTAGGACAGAATGGAACCATTCGATACAGGCATTGTCCGCTGGTGTTCCCTTACGGGACATGGAGCGGGTGATGCCTTTTTCTGTTTGTATGGGAAGTGCCTGTTTCATCTTCACTTTTTAAGGGAAATCGTTGTATCAAAGCACATTCATGCATAGTGAACTAGTAGTCATTTGATTGGTTGTATCTTTGACAGGGGAAATCGCTTCTAGTATTTATGCGGATAATTGAGATTTTATGATGTTTTTGGTGTAAAAATAAAAAAACTTTTAGAAACCGCTTGCATTTTTAGAAACTTGTGTTATACTTAATTCATGGATTGTTACTGGTCATGCAGGCAAAACCTAGACAAATACGAGATATAAGGTAGGGGAACTGCTTTCTATTTGGTATGTGTTTAGGTTTTTTTGTTACCGTTGTTCTATATTTATATGTGCAACAACACAGCTGACCTAAAAAATAAAGGAGGTCCATTATGGCAAAAGATTATACCGACTTGGCTCAGGATATTGTTGCTCACGTTGGTGGTAAGGAAAATATCATCAAGTTAGTGCACTGTGTGACGCGTTTGCGTTTTTCTCTGAAAGATGAGAGCAAGGCAGATACGGAATACTTGAAAAATAGAGACGGTATTGTAACGGTTGTAAAAGCTGGTGGACAATACCAAGTGGTGATTGGGAACCACGTGCCAGATGTGTATGCGGCGGTCATTAAGGAAGCAGATATTTCTGGTGAGGATAGTATTGATGTGGATGAAGGAGATGTTCCGCAAGGCAATCTCTTTGACCGATTTATCGCCTTGATCTCAGGACTTTTCCAACCAATGCTGGGAGCTCTTTCTGCAGCTGGTATGATCAAAGGTGTAGTTGCCATTATGGCAGCTTGTGGTGTTAAGTCGACAGACGGTGCTTATGTCATCTTAAATGCCGCTGGTGACGGATTCTTCCAATTCTTACCATTGATTCTGGCTTTGACTGCTGCTAAGCGGTTTAAAATGGAAAAATTCACAGCGCTTGCAATTGGCTTTGCCTTGGTCTATCCAAATATCGCAGCTAGCTTTACAGCTGCTAAACCACTCTACACGCTATTTGCAGGAACTTTTATTGAGTCAAAAATCTACGCAACTTTCTTAGGTTTGCCGATTATCTTCCCTGCTTCTAGTTATCTATCAACTGTATTGCCAATCATTCTAGCAATTTGGGTCGGCTCAAAAATTGAAAAATTCTTTAAACGAATTATTCCAGATGTTGTCAAAGTCTTTGTTGTTCCATTCTTTGTTATCTTAATCACGGTACCGTTATCATTTCTTGTTATTGGACCAGTCATGACATGGGCTTCTGATATAGTCGGTGCTATTTTCACAGGTATTTATAGCTTCAGCCCAATTATTTATGGAATTATTCTGGGTGCTTTGTGGCAAGTGTTGGTTATGTTCGGTCTCCACTGGGGATTGGTGCCGCTTGCAATTTTGGAATTACAAAAAGGACCAGGTGTCATTCTTGTAGCTTCTATTGCTATTTGCTTTGCGCAAGCAGGAGCATTGCTCAATATCTTCTTGCGTACAAAAGAAGAAAAAGTCAAACAGTTGGCTATTCCAGCTTTTATCTCGGCTTTGTTTGGGGTAACAGAACCAGCTATTTACGGGATTACCTTGCCAATGCGAACACCATTTATTATGACTTGTATTGCTGGTGCAGTTCAAGGGGCCTATCTCGCTTTCTTTAATGCCAAAATGCAAGTAATGGGTGGAATGGGACTCTTTGCGATTCCGTCTTTCATTGATCCAAAAGACTCACTATTACTCATTCACTTCCTTGTAGCAATTGCAATCAGCTTTGTTCTTGGATTTGTATTGACCCAATTTACAAAGATTCCAACTCTTTATGGTGGGGCACAAGAAGTCGCTGCTGAAGAAATCAGTCAGCCAGTTGAAGAGATTGCTCCTGAGCAAGTCATCACAGCTCCGCTTAGCGGGAAAGTGGTCGCACTCGAAGATACGCCTGATGCTGTTTTTGCAAGTGGCGCAATGGGTCAAGGTGTAGCAATTGAGCCTAGCGTTGGCGAAGTTGTCGCTCCTGCTGACGGTGTGATTCGTCTGCTTTTCCCAACCAACCATGCGATTGGCTTAGCGACTGATGATGGCGCTGAAATCTTGATTCACGTGGGCATGGATACAGTCGCTCTTGAAGGAGAAGGCTTTATGGCACATGTTACTCAAGGCTCAAAGGTCAAGGCGGGTCAATTATTGCTAAGCTTTGATATAGATGCTATCAAGAAAGCAGGTTATCCTGTTACAACTCCAATCATTGTAACCAATACAGCTGATTATAAGACAGTTGAAGCATTAGCTGGCGGCGATGTGAAACTAGGCGATGATTTGCTGAAAGTAAGTAAATAATCTAAGAAAAGGACAAGCAAAACTTGTAGAGTTCTAAACAGTTGGTCGAAAAAATCAACTAGAGCTACTACAAACATGCTTCGTCCTTTTTATTATTTATCATTTCCTGCGTCATGTCTGCTTCTTTGTGCTACAATAGAGGTATAGGAGAACAGGAGATGAAAAGATCAGAACGGAAAATACAGTCAGCAACTAATTGGCAGTTTATTTTAGGCTTGCTTTGCGTAGTGTTTTTAGTAGCAAGTGTGATTTTATTAGCTGAGAAAATAAACGATAGCATGAAGATGAAGACAAGGCCTACAAAAACAAGTATTGTACAAAAGAAAAAAATGTCTTCTTCCTCAAATGGTGTACAGATGGCTCGTATCATGGCAAATGGAGATTTGCTGTATCATGACCTTCTATATATGAGTGCCTTACAGTCAGACGGGACATATGATTTCACAGAGAATTATCAATATGTCAAACCTTGGTTGAAAAAAGCGGACTTGGTATTAGGAGACTTTGAAGGGACGATTCGACCAAATTATCCTTTGGCGGGCTACCCGCTGTTCAATGCGCCAGAGTCGGTGGTATCTGCTATCAAAGACGCTGGTTATCAAGTCGTGGATTTGGCACACAATCACATTTTAGATTCCCAATTAGAAGGTGTTACCACAACAGCAGAGGCTTTTGAAAAACAAGGCATTACACCAATTGGAGTTTACACTCATGAAAGTCGGAATAAATCGTCACTTGTCATTAAAAAAGTAAATGGGATTAAAATTGCGCTCCTAGCTTATTCTTATGGATTTAATGGCTTAGAGGGAAATCTCTCTCAGGCAGACTATAATCATCATTTGTCGGATTTAAATGAAGAAAAGATGAAAAAAGAAATTGAGCGAGCCGAAAAAGAAGCTGATATAACCGTTGTCATGCCTCAGATGGGGGTTGAATATCAATTGGAACCGACACAGGAGCAAAAAACTCTTTATCATAAGATGATTGAGTGGGGAGCGGATATTATCTTTGGCGGGCATCCGCATGTCGTTGAACCATCAGAGGTCGTCAAACAAAATGGGCAAAAGAAATTCATTATCTATTCTATGGGAAATTTTATCTCCAATCAGCGAATCGAGACAATGGACGGTGTGGAAAATAAGAAATGGACAGAACGCGGCGTGCTCATGGACGTGACAGTTGAGAAATCACAGAAAGGGACGATTATCAAGAAAGTACAGGCGCATCCAAGTTGGGTTAGTCGTGTGGCGAAAGGAACGTATTCACCAGAAGGCTATCCTCTCTACACCTATCAGACCTATATTTTAGAAGATTTCATTGAAGGTGGAAAATACCGTAATCAATTAGACCAAGCCACCAAAGAACGAATTGACACTGCTTATCAGGAAATGAATGAGCATGTCAATTTGAAATGGAACGAATAAGTTTATTCCTTTAGAAAAAAGACCAGAGATTCTTGCGTTGAGAATTTCTGGCTTTTTGTTTTTGGTAAAATTCAATAGTATAGAGGATTTTTACCATGCATAATTTGGTTCAGTACAACTTACCATTGCATTTAGCAATTCTTCTGGACTCACAATTTTTAACCCTCCATAAACAGAATCTTGGACTAAATAAGATGGATCTAAATAATAGACATAAGCAACATCTGAACCATCTTCTGTTAAGACATATCCTACACCGATAACATTATGCTCTCCACTTTTGCCGGGATATATTTTGCTATTATTGAAAGTGTAGTACATTGGATAGCCGCCATTGATATTTTGAATCAGGCGTTTTTTGAATAATCTCATATCTTCTGAATCAGAATTAGGATTGGTTACAGTTGCTAAACGATATCCTGCTTGATTTCCTGATGGTACATCGTAGCCAAACAAATGGCGATTTAAAACTTTTATAGCATTGCTATTATGAGTTCCAAAAGTTTCATCTGTTCCCATTTCATTGGCTAGCTGGGCTTGGTCAACCTGAAGACCTTGACTTGCCAGTATCATAGATACGGTTGCTGGTGCGCAGTAATTCCACCGTCGTTGGACAATTGTAGAGATATTTAGTTGAACCTTTTCCCCTCCTACATGACTTTTTGGGTCGGTACTATCTATAGATTCAGAGGGGACTGTTTTATTAGTAGCTGAAGAATTGTTTTCTCCAGCAGTTGAGGTTTGAGAAGAACTTGTCTGGCTTGAACTAGAAGAATTTTGTTGAGAGGCAGAAAAATGAGAACGTTGTGTTTGCTTGGCTTTAACAGTATCTGATGGTTTTGCTGGTGCTGTGTTTCCATGAACACACGCAGTAATCACAATGAAGGCTAATAAGAAAACGATTGACGAATGTATGTCTTTTTTCATAATTCTATCTCCTCTTATTCCTCAAAATCATCATGCTGCATTTTTAACTTTAATTCCATGAATCCGTTTACATTTTTAGTGTACCATTTATGTTACAGTTTTTCAATCTTTTCTGGGTTGTAAAAAATCTTATTTACCCACTTGGAAAACTGTTTACCTAACCAGAGTGCAAAAAAGAGATTACTGATAACGATAAGAATACCAATGAGACTGAAAAAGAGCAGCTCAGATGTGTTGACACGAAGTAAAGTGCTTGCTTTCCAAATGATGATACTGCTAACTGGTAAGCACAGGATAGAGGTCGCAAGAGCTGGGATATAGCGTCTAAGCCAGATAGCTTGCAGGATATGAACCACCAGATGAAGAGCGAAAGCGACAAATCCGCCCAGCCAGATGAGGTAAAGTAGGCGAGTGTGGCAAATAAGAGCAAAGAACGAGACGAGGAGCACCACGACAAATTCCTCTGCCACAGCTAGCGCGAAACCTTCTGTGGATAAGCCTTTGTGGGTATTTAGAATGAAGACGGCTTTTTTTGCCAGCAGTTTTTCATTTCGCTCTATCCACGGCATGAAGCCAATGATTTCTTCCAAATCATGAAAAATGAATAGCAGCGGAAACAACCAGATAGTATCTTTCATTGAATGTCTCCTTGTTATTTTTTCCGATATTGACTAGGAGTTATTTGGTAATACTTTTTAAACTGACGATTGAAGTTAGAGAGATTGTTAAAGCCAGACTGTGTAGCAATTTCTAGGACGGGTAAGGTAGAGTGTTGCAAGAGTTCAGCCGCTTTTCGCAAGCGAAATTGAATCACGTATTCCATGCAAGATACCCCAAGATGTTTCTTAAAGAAATTCATGAAATGGGTATCGCTGTAACCACAAATTTGAGCAAGCTGATCAATCGTGAGTTCCTCTTGATAATGACTACCGATATAGTCAATGATGGTACGGATTTTTTCTTCCTTGCGATAGCCTTCTAAGGATTGCTCTTTTGAAATCACATAGCCATTTTCAAATAAGAGAAAAAAGAGTTGGTTGAGCTGGGCTTTGAGCTGAAATTCAAAATACTCTGTACGATAATAGCCTGTTTTCATGGCATCAAGTAAACACTGCCGAATGTCTGCATAGGCTGGCTGATTGGGCTTGATGACACGAACAAAATCCAGCTGACCATTATAAAGTGGCTGCAAATATTCAATACTAGCTTGATCCATCGCAGAATAGCCCATTAAGTCCAAATGAAAGTTAATCGCATCCATATAGTGGCGTTGATTTTCAATCGGGTGAATGGAGTGAAGAGCATTGGGACGAATCAGGATAATATCACCTGCTTCACTATTAAAGTAATCATAATCAATGTGAAACTGCGCAGTTCCCTCATGAACATAAACTAGCTCAACATCCGTATGCCAATGAAAGAGAATGTCCGGCTGACCGTTTTTTGTAATAGTTCGTGTGAGAGAATAAGGAGTGCCTTGATTTTTGTAAACGATATCTTTGTGTAATGTTCCCAGATCCATAAGTGTTGCCTCTTTCGTAGAATAATACCAATTTATAAGAGAATTGTGTTAGAAAATACTCTTGTCTAAGATTATAATATAATTAAGTGAAAAATAAAAGAGGTAAAAGTCATGAGTAAATTTCCAGCAGATTTTCTTTGGGGCGGTGCAACAGCTGCCAATCAATACGAAGGAGCTTACAATGTGGACGGGAAAGGTCTTTCGGTTCAAGATGTAACACCAAAAGGCGGCATGCCAGCTAAAGCAGGTGATCTCAATCCTTTGATTACAGATGAGCCAACAGCAGACAATCTCAAATTAGAAGGGATTGACTTTTATCATCGTTACAAAGAAGACATTGCCCTTTTTGCAGAAATGGGCTTCAAGGTCTATCGTACTTCCATTGCTTGGTCACGGATTTTCCCAAATGGTGATGAAACGGAGCCAAATGAAGCAGGTCTAAAGTTTTATGATGACCTCTTTGATGAATTGGCAAAATATGGCATTGAGCCTTTAGTGACTTTGTCGCACTATGAAACACCGCTATACTTGGCACGCAAGTACAATGGTTGGGCAAATCGTGATTTGATTGGCTTTTATGAGCGCTATGTTCGTACCGTCTTTACTCGCTACAAAGACAAGGTGAACTATTGGTTGACCTTTAATGAAATCAACTCCGTTCTTCATGCGCCATTTATGAGTGGAGGGATTGCAACACCAGTAGAAGAATTGTCCAAGCAAGACCTTTATCAAGCAGTTCATCACGAACTAGTGGCATCAGCTCTTGCAACGAAGATTGGGCATGAAATCAATCCAGACTTTAAGATTGGTTGTATGGTACTAGCCATGCCGGCTTATCCGATGACGCCAAAACCAGAGGATGTACTGGCTGCCCGTGAGTTTGAAAATCAAAACTATCTCTTTTCAGATATTCATGCGCGTGGTAAATACCCAGCATATATGAACCGTTTCTTCAAGGAAAATGGAATTGAGATTCAATTTGCGCCGGGTGATAAGGAATTGATGGCAGAACATACCGTGGACTTCATCTCCTTCTCTTATTATATGAGTGTGGTTCAAGCTCATGACCCAGAAAGTTATTCTTCTGGTCGTGGAAATGTTCTAGGTGGTCTGCAAAACCCTTATCTGGCAAGTTCTGAATGGGGTTGGCAAGTTGACCCAATTGGTCTGCGTCTAGTTCTCAATGCTTTCTATGACCGCTACCAGTTGCCACTCTTTATCGTAGAAAATGGTCTCGGTGCTAAAGATGTCTTGGTAGATGGTCCTAATGGTCCAACTGTTGAAGATGATTATCGTATTGATTATCTTAAACAACATTTGCAACAGGTCGGCGAAGCGATTGAAGATGGTGTTGAGCTCTGGGGCTATACCACTTGGGGCTGTATTGACCTCGTGTCTGCTTCAACAGCTCAGATGAGCAAGCGTTACGGATTTATCTATGTTGACCGAAGCGACGATGGAACAGGGACTTTGGCTCGCTACAAGAAGAAATCATTTGACTGGTACAAAGAAGTCATTGCAACGAACGGAGAAAAACTCTATGAAGATTGAGCATGCAGCCCTTTATGTTCGAGATTTAGAAGGGGCGAAATGCTTCTTTGAAACATATTTTGAAGCAAAAAGTAATCAGCTCTACTATAATCAGAAAACAGGTTTTCAGTCTTACTTCCTCAGCTTTGACGAAGGAGCAAGATTGGAAATCATGACCCGAAAGGAAGGTTTAGTGGAGAACAACCAAGAACTTCTCTTTTTGGGCTACCATCATTTGGCTTTCAGTCTAGGAAGCAGAGAAAAGGTAGATGAATTGACAGCTAGACTCCAAGCAGACGGTTATCAACTTTTAAGCGGTCCACGTCTGACGGGTGATGGCTACTATGAAAGCTGCATTCTGGGTTTAGAAGGCAATCAGATTGAATTGACAGTGTAATTTGATAAATTTGCTCCTTATAAATAGAGAGTGGGACAGACATCAATCATTTGAAGAATGTGATTTTTCAGCAAGTCCTAGTTTCTACTTGCTGACCTAAAACAGTCCAGTGGACTGTTTTACTCCCACCTCCGCACAGATGGTTGGGATAGCCACTATCGCCGGTACGGTCAGGGATAGGGTTATCCAACTAACCACTGCGTTTTGCAAGCTAAACGATAAAATACATGAGGCTGGGAATTTTTGTTTCAACCTCCTTTTTTGTGTTAAACAAATGAACTGAAAGTTGTAACATAGATATCAGGAGGAAAATGTCCAAGTGCCACTCTCTGTTGTTTTTACCTTAAAAATTTGCCAAATAGAGAAATCATTTTGACTTTACTCTTTTTCAGTCGTATTTATTGCCAAAGGTCAAAAAAGACAAACCTCAAAAAGAAGTTTGTCTCGCGTTTTATAAGGATTCACTAAACAGTCATAAGATGTCGTCACGTACAACTTAATCCCAAAACTTTTTAGCGATTTCTTGACCTTGTTTGATTTTGGCCCATTGTTGTGGAATAGCTAGTTCATTGCCTGAATCGCAGGAAGCAAAACCGCATTGATGTGACAGCAGGAGACGATCCTTAGGAAGGATAGTGCTGGCTTGTTCTAATAAACGAAGTACACGTTCTTCATCATCTAGATCAGTTGTCTTACTAGAAAGAAGTCCAAGAACAACTTCAGCATCTTTATCTTTAAGAGAAGCGAGGGCTTTCAAATCACCTGAGACGTCACTGTCCCATTCTAAGAAGAAGCGGTCATAGTGTTGCTCACGCAAGAATTTTTCCGCAATCGCTTCATAAGTTCCGCCTGAGGCAGAACGGCTTTCATAATTTCCGCGACAGTTATGTGTCCAAACTTTGAGTCTTAATTGATGACCGTAATCAGCTACCTCGTTATTGATCGCAATGAATTCATCAGCTAAATCAGCCAGCGCAGCATTGCCATCAGCAAAAAACGAAGCAGGATTTGATTCATCAAAAAGTTCCCAAAGGCAATCATCAAACTGGATGATTGCCCCGCCAGCTTCCTTGTATTCTGTCAAGAATTCCTTGTAGGCCTTGATAAGACCAGCTTTTAATTCGTCGTTGGTTTTGTAAACTTGCCCTTCACCAGCAAGTTTATCAAAGATAGCCAGTTCAGTATAAGCATGCGCAGGTCCCCAAATCGTTAATTTTGTTTGCGTATCACCAGCTTCTTCCTTGAGCAGTTTGTAACTATCTAAGAAATGATGATTTTTACCTGAAAGTGGCTGTCTAATGCGAATACCGATGTCTTTACGTGTTTCGTACTGTCCGCCATCATGGTCTTTAAAAGTGTAGCCGTGGTCTGCAATGTAACGTTCAATACCTTTAAGTCCCCAAATAAAATCTAAATGCCACATGGACTTAGAATATTCACCATCTGTCAAAATATCAATACCATTTGCCTTTTCATCAGCAATGACCTTTTTAATCTCTGCTGTTTCTGTTTCACGATAACCCGGAAAACTATCATAAAAAGGATACTGAATGTCATCACGATGTTCAATTTTATTTTTATAATTAAGCAGATCAGCTGGACGAAGAAGAGATCCAACTAGTTGGAATTTTGATTGTGTCATATACATGCCTCTTTCTAGATTTCTTGCTTTTTATTGTACAAAAGCTGAGCATGTTTGAAAAATAGTTAATTTAGAGAAAAGAATATAGTTTTAAACTATAACTAAAAAGACCAATCCTTGCTTGAATACAATTGTTTCCTCTTCAACTCTCTTTTTGGTAAAATAAAAGAAAAACTTTGTTTACTGGGATATGTTTAGACGTAATATAATCCTTTTGAAATAAGATGTAAATGTAGCCAATAATGTTTTACATTATCCAAGCGGAATTACAGAAATGGCAAAAGGATAGTTATACATTATGAAATAAATGAACGATGAGATTTAAATTTGAAATGAATAATTGTTAGAGGTGATAACATGCCAATTAAGATGATTGTGACTGATATGGATGGCACGCTCTTAGATGAAAAAGGAGAATTCGATCGCGACCGGTTGAAAAATATATTGGATGAGCTGGACAAGCGGGAGATGCGGTTTGTGGTGGCAACTGGTAATGAAATTCATCGAATGCGCCTGCTGTTTGGTGATTTGTTGGAGCGCATGACGTTGATTGCCGCAAACGGTGCGCGGATTTTTGATAAAAACGAGATACTGTTAGGCACATGTTGGTCTCCGGACTTGGTGGCACAGGTTTTGTCTTATTTTGAAGGGAGAGAACGCGATGTACACTTAGTTGTTACAGCTGAAAATGGTGCCTTTGTCAAAACGGGGACAACTTTTCCAATGATTGAAAAAGTTATGACAGCAGAAATGGCACAAGAATTTTATCGAAAGATAAACTTTGTCGAAGCATTGCGTCCGGACGATTTTCCACAAGTCTTGAAAATGAGTATGACGGTAAACGAGCAAGTAGCAGTTCAAGCTACTCGACAGCTCAATCAGGATTTTGAAGGTACCTTAAATGCGGTCACAAGCGGTTATGGAGCGATTGATATTTTACAAAAAGGGATCCATAAAGCTTGGGGATTGAAACAACTGATGCAAAAATGGAAAATTCAAGAGCAGGACATCATGGCCTTTGGAGATAGTGAAAATGACATTGAAATGCTGCAATTAGCAGGGATTTCCTATGCTATGGAGAATGCGGATCCTAAAACCAAGGCAGTTGCCAATCACCTTGCACCAGCCAATACAGAGGCGGGCGTCCTGACAGTATTAGAGAACTATTTGAGGAAAGGAGAGAGTCAATGGCTGTCCAATTATTAGATGAATGGCTTTTGAATGAGCAAGAGCAGATCAGAAAAAAATACCAAGAGTTGAATCGTATATCCGTCAAAGACCCCGATGTACTTTTTCTGGGAGATTCTATCGTAGAGTATTTTCCATTACATGAGTTATTAAAAACGTCAAAAACACTAATAAACCGTGGAATTCGAGGGTATAGATCCGATTTGTTGCTAGAGCATTTAGAATCTCTTTTATTTGGGCAGGCAGTTGATAAGATTTTTCTTCTCATCGGCACTAATGATATTGGAAAGGAAATTCCGCAGCAAGAAACGGTGAAAAATGTGGAAAGTATCATCCAAACGATTGCTAGAAATTATCCTCTTGCAGAAATCTGCCTTCTGTCTGTTTTACCAGTCAATGAAAGCCCTACTTACAAAAAGCGCGTTCATCTAAGAAGCAATCGAAAAATTCAAAGTCTCAACCATGTCTATCAAGAGTTGACTTCTGCTTATATGAATGTGACTTTTGTCAATGTCTACGACAGTCTGTTAGACGAAGCAGGACAATTAGCAGAAGCATTTACCACTGATGGACTGCATTTGACCGTTGCGGGATACCAAGTGTTGGCAGGGCGAATAGCAGAACAGTTGTAATCTTTGAGTCAACTATAGATTGGCAATTTTGAACTCGTTTCAATAGATATAATACCCAAAAATTATTATTGTCATAAAAATTTAATGTTATATACTTTAACTCATATGATATAATGAAAAATAATTATAAAATGTTGAAGGAATAGTATGAGTACATTATTAGCTACAAGATTAAAAAGTAAGCGATTGGAATTAGGGTTATCTCAAAAAGAATTAGCAGAAGGGGTATGTGAGCAAGGTCAGATTAGTAGAATGGAAAAAGGCAAGTATATGCCTGGTTCGGATCTTTTATATTCATTATCAAAAAAAATGAATGTAACAATGAACTATTTTTTTGATGATAGTGTACTTGGTGAGACATCTAAGTTGGTACAATTCAAAGAGCTGGTAGAATCCTTTCTAGTAAAGCGTGAGTATGATTCATTAAAATATTTATACAGTTTAGAAGTTGATAAACAACATAGATTGCCATTATCAGACCAAAATTATCTTGAATGGATAGGGGCAATTGTTTCATTTCATTGTGATAATAAAAGAGAAGAGGCTATTAAAAAATTAGAACAAATGCTTGTGCGATTAAATAAAGATGAGTTAATGTACCTTCGTATCTCTAATACCTTGCTTAATTTCTTTTTAGAAGAAAAAAATAATGATGAATTTGAAAAATGTTATCAAGCAGTACTACCTAAATTTCAAAGTATTGACTTTACTCATATAATAGAGTTGAAAATTTATATTAAAATTAGATATAATTTTTGTCGCTATCTTTGGAAAAGCTCTCAGATTGAAAAGGGAATAGAGGAAACGCTTGATGTTATTGAAAAATGTAATGAATACAGTTGTAGTTATTTATTAGCAGATTTATACTGTATATTAGCAAATATTAGCGAGGATTTTTCTAGCCAAAGTATTGTAAAACAATATTTTACGCTTTCGCAAGTATTATATAAACTAAGCGGCAATGAAAAAATGGCATTGACGCTTGAAAAGTATCTTCGTGATAATTTTCAAAAAGTGTAAGTTAAAGATAAATTGTAGAAAAACACGAATAATCTTATGTCCAGTTAATTATGGGGATAATTTTATTCGTGTTTTATTTTTGAAACTGCTACCTTAAAACTAAGGGAATATATCCAAGCGCAGAAGATAATTATAGTTATAATTATAAAAAAAATGACTATCTTTATAAAAATCTATTGAAATAGTTTATTCAAAGGTATATAATGTGTACCTAGAAAGGAGATTTAATTCTGTTAAAAATATGAAGAATGTTATCAAAAATTTTTTGTTTCTATCAGGAATATGAGAATAAAGAAAATGTTACAAACAAATTACAAATATTTCTAAAATGTGTTGATTTTTACAAAACAAAGTTATATAATGACTTTGGAATTTAAAGATTCCTGAAAAAGAAAGGAAATACAATGAAAAAATCATATAAATTGGCAAGTGTAACCATGTTATGCTCCTTGCTTTTACTTGGTGCTTGTCATAAAAATGAAGTCAAAAGTGGGACAAATGGACATTCAGTAAAAACAACGAAAACAACAAAAAGTAGTAGCTCTAAAAAGACAAAAGCTTCTCAAAATAACAAAATGTCTACTAATGATAATAAAACAACTGATAAAGAGCAAGACAATTCGGTTACAAATGCTCAATCATCAGAGATTAGTAATTCAAATAGCCAAAATAGTGCAAGTAGCCAGCAATCTTCGACTCCTTCAATTGTTCAATCTCAAGGAGGAGGTACTCAAGTGACCTCTGGAACTCTTGAACTGTACCAAGACACGCCAGTTTATGCTTCACCAGATAAATCAAGCGAAGTTGCCTATACTTATCCTAAAGGAAATGTTGATTGGGATCAGTATGTTTTTGAAAACGGTGAAAATTGGTATAGTTTTGTAGTTTCTAATGGAACAGAGTCTAAGCGTTACTACATAGCCTATTCAGATGTAAAACACTAAGGATATTGTTGACTTTTCCTCCTCAGGTAATAGAAATATTACAAATAAACTACAAGTGTTTCTATAATATGTCTATTTTTACAAAATAAAACTGTATAATGATCTTGGAATTTAAAGATTCCTGCAGGTATAGCTGATCCTATTACAGGAAATGTCTCTAATACAGATCATATTTTGATTGGGCAAGATGAAAATGCCAATGCACATCCCTTTTATAGAAATTAAGATGATAAACATAAATTAGAAAGTAGGACAAGTGATGAAAAAAAGAATGTTTGATCACAAAGAACAACGTTTTTCCATTCGTAAATATTCGTGTGGTGCAGCTTCTGTTTTGATTGGGTGTATCCTCTTTATGGGTGGTCAAGCAGTATCGGCTGATGAACAAGTTACAACAGACACAAGTATTGAAACGTCTCAAGTAAATACTGCCGCAAAAAATAATATTCAAAACACAACTGGATCAACTGCTGTGGCTCCTCAAACAGCAACAACTCAAAAAGAAACTGCTGTAACAACAACTGCGCCAACTAGTTCTTCAGCGGATAAAGCTGTTTCTGTAGCTACAGAGACGACACCTTCTCAACCAACGACTGTTGATGCAGCGACACAGACAGAAGACGAAACAACAAATTCATCTGTTGATGCAACAACAGACACAGCTGATTCTTCAACAACTGCAAAAGTTGAAAAGAGTCCTGTCGAAAAAGAAGCAAGGAAAGAAGAAATTGATGTTGCGAAATTGATGGATAAAACGCAAACGGCACAACAAGCTCGTCTTGCAGAATCCAAAGTAGCGCAAAGTGTACCTTCCTTACCAAGTCAGGGCTATTACACTTATACGAAACGTACGGAAGTGAAAAATGAACCGAAAGCGAGTGCAGCATTGCAGTTTTATGTGAATGCAGGCGATCGCGTTTACTATGACCGAGTTTTGGTTGCGGATGGTTACCAATGGCTTAGCTATCGCTCTTATAGCGGTATCCGTCGTTATGCGGCTATTAATAAGTTGGTAACAGAACCAGTTCAACCTGCAAAGCCAACACCTTCTTCAACAGGAACACTCCCTTCTAGAGGAAGATATACTTTCTCTGAAACGGCAGAGGTTAAGAATGAAGCCAAATGGTCAGCTCCGACACAATTTACTTTTAATAGAGGCGATAGCGTTAACTATGATAAAGTGCTGGAAAATGATGGTTATCAATGGATTAGCTATATTTCTTATAGTGGAATGCGTCGTTATGCAGCTGTTACAAAGTTAGCTCAGCCAGCACCTCAAAGACCAGCTCAAAGTCAAGTGACAGGTACGATTCACATTGAAAATAAGACCTCGCAAGGCTTTGATGTGGTGGTGACGAATGTCAACTCGACCAAGGGTGTGAAGACGGTGAAGTTGCCTATTTGGTCTAGCCAAGGCGGTCAAGATGACATCATCTGGTACGATGCCACTAAACAAAATGACGGCACTTATAAATTGAGTGTGGACATTCGTCGTCATAAGAATAACTACGGTGACTATAATGTGCACATGTATTACGTTCAGTCAGACGGCAGCTTGCAAGGTGTGACGGGTACCACGACTAAGGTGGAAGAACCTAAATATAGTGTGACCGGCACGATTCGCATTGAAAATAAGACTTCGCAAGGTTTTGATGTGGTGGTGACAGATGTTAGTTCAACCAAAGGTGTTAAAACGGTGAAGCTGCCTGTTTGGTCCAGTCAAGGCGGTCAAGATGACATCATCTGGTACGATGCAGCCAAGCAAATAGACGGCACCTACAAGTTGAGTGTGGATATACGTCGCCATAAAAATAATCGAGGCGAATACAACATTCACATGTATTACGTTCAGTCAGATGGTAGCTTGCAAGGTGTAACGGGTACCACGACGAAGGTGGAAGAGCCCAAATACAGCGTAACAGGTACTATTAACATTCAAAATAAGACATCTCAAGGCTTTGATGTCCTGATTACAAATGTGTCAGACAGCAATGGAATTTCTAGAGTGAAAGTTCCTATCTGGACAGATAAGGGTGGTCAAGACGATATTATTTGGTATGATGCCACTAAGCAAAGTGATGGAAATTATAAAGTTTCTGTCAATGTTGATAAGCACAAGGGTGAACGTGGCACCTATAATATTCATCTTTACTACATTGAATCAAACGGTAAAGTAAGAGGTGTTAGCGGCACTAAGACAAGTGTAGCTGAGCCAAGTTCTGCGAGAGAAATCATTCCGTCTCAAGGAGTTTATACTTTTAAAAAAGAGGTTGAAGTCAAAAATAGTCCCGCAATGGCAGCTAAGACTGAATTTACCTTTGCAAAAGGAGAACGGATTCGCTATGATAAGGTATTAGACGCAGATCATCATCAATGGATTAGTTATGTTAGCTACAGTGGTACACGTCGTTATATCCCAATTGCAACCTTAACAAATGAAGAAACTCCTAAGCCTGTTCAGGTGACTGGCACGATTCACATTGAAAACAAGACTT
>NZ_KV841600.1:43539-43881 GCF_001839535.1 Streptococcus sp. HMSC36C04
GTCAAGGCGGTCAAGATGACATCATCTGGTACGACGCTGCTAAGCAAAATGACGGCACCTATAAGTTGAGTGTGGACATTCGTCGTCATAAAAATAATCGTGGCGAGTACAACATTCACATGTACTATGTTCAGTCGGACAGTAGTTTGCAGGGTGTAACGGGTACTACGACTAAGGTGGAAGAACCCAAATACAGCGTGACTGGCACGATTCACATTGAAAACAAGACTTCGCAAGGTTTTGATGTGGTGGTGACGAATGTCAGCTCGACCAAGGGTGTGAAGACAGTGAAGTTGCCTATTTGGTCTAGTCAAGGCGGTCAAGATGACATCATCTGGTACG
>NZ_KV841600.1:43981-77228 GCF_001839535.1 Streptococcus sp. HMSC36C04
TGACTGGCACGATTCACATTGAAAACAAGACTTCCCAAGGTTTCGATGTGGTGGTGACGAATGTCAGCTCCACCAAGGGTGTGAAGACAGTAAAGCTGCCTGTTTGGTCTAGTCAAGGTGGCCAAGATGATGTGATCTGGTACGATGCGATTAAGCAAACAGATGGCACCTATAAGTTGAGTGTAGATATCCGCCGTCATAAAAATAATCGTGGTGAATATAACATACACATGTACTATGTTCAGTCGGACGGTAGTTTGCAAGGTGTGACGGGTACGACAACTAAGGTGGAAGGCCCTCAAACAGGTGCAAAAGAAGTACAATATAATGGCTCCTACTACTTTATCCAAGGTAAATATGATGAAATTGTAGTGGCAAACAAAAAGCATCCGATGGCTGCTAACTACAATCCTGGTGAAAATCCAACTGCAAAAGCTGCCTTTCTTCGATTAAGAAATGATATGATTGCTCAAGGCTATAATGTTGGTTATGCTTACAGCGGATTTAGAAGTTATGATTATCAAAAAGTTCTGTATCAAAATTATGTGAACAAAGATGGTCAAGCTGCTGCGGATCGTTACTCTGCACGTCCGGGTTATAGTGAGCACCAAACAGGTCTTGTCTTTGATTTAACGGATAAAGCGGGCAATCTTTTAGAGGATACTGCTGCAAGTAATTGGTTGAAGAACAATGCATATCGCTACGGTTTTGTAGTCCGTTACCAACCAGGGAAAGAAGCTTCGACAGGATACATGCCAGAAGCATGGCATATTCGTTATATCGGTAAGGAAGCTGATGAAGTTTACCATTCTGGTTTGAGTTTAGAGGAATATTATGGCTTTGAAGGTGGAGATTACGCTTCATCAGTAACCCCGTCAAAACCAACGACTCCGTCTCCCCAAACACCCTCTATCCCTGCTCAAGGTGTCTATCGTTTTACAAAACGCTCCTCTATCAAAGCAGAAGCTAGAATGTCAGCCCCTGAATTGGCTTATTATGATGCCGGGCAATCGGTCACTTATGATAAGGTTTTGAATGCAGATGGTGCGACATGGATTTCTTACATTGCTTTTAGCGGAAAGAGACGGTATATTGCTATTGCTTAATTCAAACTTTACAACATCTACGGTTGAGAATCCGTAGGTGTTTTTTTATATTTGAAAAGCATTGTTTATCGTTTCACAAACTTAGATAAAGCATAAAAGGAAATGCTGTTGTGTATAAGCTTTTTGATATTTTCTGAGATTGTGAAAATCTGTGAGCAAATTTTTTGTAAACGAATTCAAAAAGTATTATGATATTACCGTAACTAAAAAACAGATTTTGAAATTGCAATTCCATTCTCTGAGATGGAGGATTATTATGTCTAATGTGAACACAGTGCCTGCTGCTGTTGCTATGCTTCGTGTATTGGAAGCATGGGGTGTGGAAAATGTTTACGGTTACCCTGGTGGTTCTGTCAATTCAACTATGAATGCGCTGGATCTGGAAAAGGAAAACATTCACTTTGTTCAAGTTCGTCACGAACAAGTTGGAGCTCTTGCAGCTGCAGCTCATGCTAAATTGACTGGAAAAATAGGCGTAACTCTTGGATCTGCTGGCCCTGGTGCTGTCAATCTTTTAAATGGCTTGTACGATGCGCGGGAAGATCATGCTCCGGTTTTGGCTTTGGTCGGTCAAGTTCCTAGCACAAATATGAATTATGATTATTTCCAAGAGTTTTCTGAATTACCGATGTTTAGTGATGTTGCGGTTTACAACCGAGTGGTTATGACACCAGAAAGTCTCCCTTATGTTGTTGATAAAGCGATTCGTGAGGCTTATAAACATAATGGTGTAGCTGTTGTTATCATGCCAAATAACTTTGGTTATGTAGAAATTCCAGATGTAGATTATGCTTCTCATACAGCAGAAAAAAACTTACCGTTGCCACAAGCAACGGATGCCGAAGTGGATCAATTTCTTGAACTAGTAAAAGCCGCTAAGCGTCCTATTTTTCATGTAGGTTCTGGTATCGGAAACAATGCCCAGTTATTGATAGAACTGTCTCAAAAATTGCAAATTCCGATTGCTGTAGCTGGTCTGGCTAAGGGCAAAATTCCAGATGACTTTGAAGCCAACTTAGGAACATTGAATCGTGCTGCTTCTAAGGTTGGTGATGAAGCTTTTGCGGCAGCTGATCTGGTGATTGCTCTTGGGACAAACTTCCCATTTGCCAACTTAGTTTATCGTTCTCATGATTTTAAGTTTGTTTCTATTGATATTGATGCTGCTAATTTTGGTCGTCATCACTACTTGGATTTAGGAATTTTATCAGATTCTGGAAGTTTTCTGAAAAAAGCCTTGGAACGTAGTGAAGCGGTCGCTCCGCAACCATTTTATCAAGCAAGTGTGGCAGCCATGAAAGATTGGAAAGCTTATCTGGCACGTTTAATGCAAAAAGCAGACGGACCACTAGAGTTTGAGCAAGTTTATCGCGAAATCAACCGCATTTCAGATGCCAATGCTGTCTATGGTATTGATGTTGGGGACAATATTATCAATAGCTTCCGCTTCTTAGACTTTACATCAGAGAAGAAATGGACCATCTCCGCTCTTTTTGCCACCATGGGTTATGGTGTACCAGCTTCTATCGCAGGTCAATTTGCTTTTCCGAATCGCCAAGTTTTCAATATTGCTGGGGACGGTGCATTTTCAATGGTGATGCAGGATCTGACGACCCAAGTCAAATACCAGTTGCCAATTATCAATATTATCACTTCTAACAATTCACTCAACTTTATCAAGTCTGAACAGGAAGATCTGGTCATGAACTTTTCAGGCGTAGATCTCTACGAAGTAGATTTTGCGAAAGTTGCAGAAGGAATGGGAGTAGAGGGAATAACAGTTAAAACTTTAGAGGAATTGCCCGCTGCATTTGACCGCGCACTTGAAGTTTCAAAATCTGGGAAGCCTGTTCTGATTGATGCTAAAATCACCGACAAACGTGGTATCCCTGTGGAAGAGTTGGAATTGGATATTGTTGATGGTGACTTTGTAGAAAAAATTTCTGCTGGTTATCAAGAAACACATGGTCAAATGAGTCCAGAAGAATTCTTTGCGGCTTATGATGGGCAAGAGCTACGACCTATTACAGCTTATTTCAAAGAATATGGTGTCAAGCCATAATGTGAGCCACAGCTTATCTTAATTTTTACGACCTTTATAGTAGTTAGAGCGGGAAGGTATCCCCTCTAACTCTACTATAAATTGCAAAAGCTGTTTCACTTCATTAAATTGGTATAAATTTTATACAAATTCTTATTATTCTGATCTGTTAGATAGACTGATTGAGTTTTTTGTTTCGAGAGAATGAAAGCGCTTGCTTTAAAGGCTTGATTGAATTCTCTCTATGGATATGCGCATATAAGACAGGAGGAAATATGATGTCTTACCAAACTAGTAGTGCTGAAGGCCCAGTTGATTTCATTAACACTTATGATTTAGAGCCCATGGCTCAGAAGGTCATTCCCAAAGCTGCATTTGGCTATATTGCAAGTGGAGCTGAGGATACCTTTACTTTGCGAGAAAATATTCGTGCCTTTAACCATAAGCTAATTGTGCCTCATACACTTCGCAATGTGGAAAATCCAAGTACAGAGATTGAATTTGACGGGGATAAACTATCGTCTCCAATTATTCTAGCTCCGGTAGCGGCTCATAAGCTAGCGAATGTACAAGGAGAAGTAGCTTCAGCAAAAGGTGTGCATGAATTTGGTTCTCTCTACACCACTAGCTCTTATTCAACAGTCGATCTTCCAGAAATTTCGCAAGCCCTTCAAGGAACACCACATTGGTTCCAGTTCTACTTTAGTAAAGATGATGGCATTAACCGTCATATCATGGATCGGGTTAAAGCTGAAGGGTATAAAGCAATTGTCCTGACAGCCGATGCAACTGTTGGAGGGAATCGTGAAGTGGATAAACGAAATGGCTTTGTTTTTCCAGTTGGCATGCCGATTGTAGAAGAATACCTTCCTGATGGTGCAGGCAAGACAATGGACTTTGTTTACAAATCAGCTAAGCAAAAATTATCCCCTCGTGATGTGGAATTTATCGCATCTTACTCAGACCTTCCTGTCTATGTCAAAGGTCCACAATGCCGTGAAGATGTAGAGCGCTCGCTTGATGCCGGTGCTTCTGGTATTTGGGTGACCAACCACGGTGGACGGCAAATTGACGGCGGTCCGGCAGCATTTGATTCATTGCAAGAAGTGGCTGAAACAGTTGACAAACGTGTACCAATTGTCTTTGACTCAGGTGTCCGTCGTGGTCAGCATGTCTTTAAGGCACTCGCTTCTGGGGCAGATTTAGTGGCTATTGGACGACCTGTGATTTATGGTCTAGCTCTTGGTGGTAGTGTGGGTGTCCGCCAAGTCTTTGAGCATATCAATGATGAATTAAAAACAGTGATGCAATTATCTGGTACCCAAACGATTGAAGAAGTAAAACACTTCAGACTTCGTCACAATCCTTATAATCCAACTTTCCCAGTAGACCCACGGGATTTGAAATTGTACTAAAATGGATAAATTATCATCCAACTCTCTTTGGCTTTTCAAAGGGAGTTTTGTTATGCTAAGCGATAGAGAAATGAAGTCAGATACCCGATTTTAATAACAATATTCAGTTCTAAATGACAAAAGTTAGCAAAAGTCGTTAATGCACTTGGAAAATAGAATAGTATCACTATTTGACAGTATTTTATAAGAAAACTTCTTCTTTGTTTGTTATAATATAAAGTATAGAAAACGTTTTATATTATAAGGAGGAAGATATGACAGAAAAATTGACTTTTCCAGATGGATTTTTATGGGGCGGAGCGACCGCTGCCAACCAATGTGAAGGGGCCTATGATGTTGATGGTAGAGGTCTTGCAAATGTCGATGTGGTGCCGATTGGTGCGGATCGTTTCCCGATTATTGCAGGTAAGAAAAAGATGTTTGACTTTGAGGAAGGCTATTTCTATCCGGCAAAAGAGTCCATTGATATGTATCATCATTTTAAAGAAGATATTGCGCTTTTTGGCGAAATGGGCTTTAAAACTTATCGACTCTCTATCGCCTGGTCTCGGATTTTTCCAAAGGGAGACGAGTTGGAACCTAATGAGGCAGGCTTGAAATTTTACGAAGACCTCTTTAAGGAATGCCATAAGTATGGCATCGAGCCTTTGGTGACTATTACCCACTTTGACTGTCCTATGCACTTGATTGAGGAGTACGGGGGTTGGCGCAGTCGCAAAATGCTGGAATTTTATGAGCGTCTTTGCCGCACGCTCTTTACTCGTTACAAGGGTTTGGTCAAATACTGGCTGACCTTCAATGAAATCAATATGATTCTCCATGCACCGTTTATGGGAGCAGGACTTTACTTTGAAGAAGGGGAAAATGAAGAACAGGTCAAATACCAAGCAGCTCACCATGAATTGGTAGCCTCAGCTATTGCTACCAAGTTAGCCCATGAGATTGACCCTGAAAACAAGGTTGGCTGCATGCTGGCAGCCGGTCAGTATTATCCAAATACAGCCAATCCGGCAGATTACTGGGCAGCTTTGCAGGAAGATCGAGAAAGCTATTTCTTCATTGATGTCCAGTCCAGAGGAGAATATCCAAACTATGCCAAGAAGAAATGGGAGCGTCTGGGTATTGAAGTTGAAATGACAAAAGAAGATCTAGAGTTACTTAAGACCTATACAGTGGATTTCATTTCCTTCTCTTATTATTCCAGCCGGGTGGCTTCTGGTGATCCAAAGGTCAATGAAAAAACTGCCGGAAATATCTTTGCATCGCTTAAGAATCCTTACCTAGAAGCTTCTGAGTGGGGCTGGCAGATTGACCCGCTGGGCTTGCGAATTACTCTTAACGTCATCTGGGATCGCTATCAAAAACCCATGTTTATCGTGGAAAATGGTCTGGGAGCAGTCGATACGCCGGATGAAAATGGCTATGTCGAAGATGACTACCGCATTGACTACCTAGCTGCCCATATCAAGGCGATGCGTGATGCAATCAATGTAGACGGCGTAGAACTTCTAGGATACACCACTTGGGGCTGTATCGACCTAGTGTCAGCCGGTACTGGCGAGATGAAAAAACGTTATGGCTTCATCTATGTTGACCGTGACAACGATGGAAACGGCACACTCAAACGTTTCAAGAAGAAATCCTTTGACTGGTATAAAGAAGTCATTGCGACTAATGGGGCAAGTGTGAAATAGAGCAATTGGAGCGTGAGACAGAATTTAAAATCATTTTAATCGGCTCTCTTATTTCAAGAATTCGGTGAGAGTGGGACAGAAATCAGTAGCTTCGTAGAAACTTGATTTCGTCATCCCACTCTCTTTTTTGCGTTCCGTTGACTTCCGTCTTTTTCCTTGTTACACTAAGGATAAAAGATTTCATTAGAAATGGAAGAAATATGGCAAATATTTTAATCATAGAAGACAACAACGATATTCATGATATTTTAAAAGATTTGTTTCAAGCTGAACATAGAGTTTTTTCAGCATATTCTGGAACGGAAGGACTGCTTGTTTTTGCGCAGCAGAAGATTGATTTGGTGCTGCTGGATATTATGTTGCCGGGAAAAAATGGTGATCAAGTCTTAGCAGAAATTCGCAAAAGCAGTCAGATTCCAGTGGTCATGCTGACAGCTTTGGGTGAGAAGCCACTGGTTAGTCAGTATCTGTTGGACGGCGCGAATGATTACATCGTCAAACCGTTCGATCTGGACGAGCTTTTTGCGCGTGTGACAGTGCAGTTGCGTAACCACCTTTCACAAGAGCAAGCAACGGAGATTCAAGGGATAAAAAATATCCGTCTTTCACCAGATACATTTGAAGTGGTCAATGGCGAGAAGCGAGTTCGTTTGGGGAAGAAGGAGTATCAGATACTTCAAACCTTGCTTCGTCATCCGAAGAAAATTTACACAAAAGAAGAATTATTTGAATTGGTTTGGGGAGAACCCTACCTGCCGGGAGATAATACACTGAACACTCACCTTAGCAATCTTCGTAAAAAATTGGCCCAAGTAGATGATTCGGAAGAATATATCGAAACGATTTGGGGACTGGGTGTACGGCTTAAGGAGGACTGAGAATGCTTGAATTTATACTAATTATGTTCATCGGTCTGCTTGGGTTCTTGCTCGTGCGTTATCATGTTGCGGTCCGTAATTTTTCACAGCAGATTCGTGAGAAACGAGAAACTGGTAGTCAAATTCGTTTGGCACCTCAAAACCACACCCAAACGATTGTTGAGTTGGCAAATGAAGTTGAAAAGCTCTTTCAAGAAGTAGAGCAGACACGTTTTATCGCTCGTCAGGAAAAGAAAACCTTGGATATGGCGATTAGCAATATTGCTCATGATATTCGCACACCCTTGACCATTGCTAGTGGCTATACCCAACAGCTTATAAAGGGAAAAGAAGAAAATGAACAGCTGTTGAAAATTGCGACCAATCTGTCCGTTGTTTCCAATCGTTTAGAAGCTCTCATGGAATACCGCCGTCTTATGGAAGGGGCAGTTCGACCACAGTTTCGACAAATAGATATTTCCAAACTGATTGCAAAGCAAATGCTTCCTTTTTATGATGCCTTTCAAAAGCAAGGAATTGAATTGCAAGTAAATTTGCAGGAGGGGTTAGTAATAAAGACAGATCCAGAAATTTTGGAGCGAATTGTCCAAAATATGTTGAGCAATGTCCTCAAGCATGGAAAGGAAACTGCCCAGCTATCTTTAATCCGAAAAGATGCGGCTATTCTTTTAAGTGTAAAAAATATAGTCCGTCAGCCAATTCAGCATTTGGAAAAATTGACCAATCGTTTTTATTCTGAAAACCTCTCTAACACGGAAGAATCTTCTGGTTTGGGACTTTATATCACTCAACAACTGGTAGATATTCTTGGCGGTGATTTAACTATGAAAGCTGAAGGAGAATGGTTTGGATTGTTTATCCGTTTGTGAATATTTTATACAGAAGAACAACTAATCATTTGACTAGCTGTTTTCTTTTGTTATAAATCTTTTCTTTTAAATACCTGTATACCACTAAATGTAAAAAGAAGTGTGATGAGAAGAGCGATGGTTATGGTTTTGACCACCATATCCTGTTTAGAAACCATGTCAAAATAGAATTGCATGTTCAAGTATTTCAACCAGTCAATATCTGGGTAAAAGGCAGTTGGCAGACTTAGCAGGGAAACACCGATCAAATAAGTGAAAATAGCAGCTATAATAGAGTTGGTAGCATACAGTACGAAAGAAACAAGGCTAACCCAAGCTAGGGTACAAATAAATTGAACCCCTATCGTAATGAAAAAATTAGAAAGAAAATGTTTGGGTGCGGTTCCCATGCCATTGATGAGCGTAGCTGGAATAAATGAGGAATAGGTTAGAATCAATTGAAGTACGATGAGACTTGCCAGAACAAGAAACTTAGACAAATAGAATTCTGTCCGTGAAATACCACTAGTAATAGAATTTTTATATAATTTCTGGGTGAGATCAATTCCAATCAATAAAACAACAAGGATAATAGTAAAAATAATGGTATTACTAAGATTATCAGAGGTTTTAGTGATAGCCTCAAAGCCAGTCCAGCCTCCGTTATCACCCAGTTTTTCAAAAGCTTTTGTATCTGTATGAACTCCGATACTTCCCACAACACCGTAGAGCACACCTAATAAGAGTGTGATGATAAAAAGGATTTCTGTAATCCAAAAACCTTTTGAACGAAAAAGACGATAAAAGTCTGCTTGAATAATATGAAACATGATAAACCTCCCTCTATTCTACTAGATCTGTAAAGTATTTTTCTAAATCTTGACGAGCATAGTAGATTTCATTGATAGCAATATTCGCCTTTCCTAGCTCTTGAATAATCTTGTTGATTTCGTGCGAGTGAGTGAAAATATGCAGCTCGTCTGTTGCATTTACAACTTTGAGGCGGTAGCCTAGTTGATCGTGAAGAATTTTGCTTGCTTCAGCAAGATTATTTGTTTTCAAAACGATATAATCTTCATTATCTTCTTCAAATTCTACTTTCGTAATTTCTTTGATGAGATGACCATTTTCAATGATGCCGAATTTTGTAGCGACCAAGTATAGTTCACTTAAAATATGACTGGAAATGATGAAGGTCATATTCAATTCTTCATTGAGGCGTTGCACCAACTGGCGGAATTCTTTGATTCCGACAGGGTCAAGCCCGTTAATCGGTTCATCCAAAATCATCAAATCTGGTTTTGACAGAAGAGCAATGGCAATGCCCAAGCGCTGTTTCATTCCAAGAGAAAAATCTCGGAATTTTTTCTTGCCAGTATTGGTCAAGCCCACGTAAGAGAGAGTTTCTTGGATAACCTTATCCGCATTTGGGATATGCCGTATCTTGCAACAATAGTTTAAGTTTTCATAGGCCGTCAAGTGATTGTAAGCAGCGGGTGCTTCAATGACAGAACCAACTCGCTTGAGAGCGTGCGTCCATTCGGAGTTATTAGAAGAGCCAAAGAGAGCGACCGTACCGCTATTGGGCTGAATCAGCTGGGTAATCACTTTGATAAGCGTTGTCTTACCAGCTCCATTTTTTCCAATTAGCCCGTAAATTTCTCCTTGCTTTACGGTGAGACTGACATCATTCAAAGCGAGTTGTTGTCCAAATCTCTTGCTGATGTGTTTCACATTTACAACAGTTTCCATAACGTGACCTCCATTTTTTCTATCGTAGAGTTCCCCTCTTTTCACTATTTAGTATACAAAATGCTTGTCAAATAAGTCTCAAGCAATTCTCAAATATTTCTAAAATTTAAAAAATCTGAGAAAACCTCAGATTTCACAATTTTGTAGGATAAATCTTTCAATCATAGTGGCCATTTCTTGAGGATGGTCTGTGTTAAGTGTATGATTTCCACCTGAAAGTGTCACAAAATCTGCTTGTGGTAAAGCTGCAGCTAATTTTTTAGAGGAAGGCAGGTTAGGCCAATCTTTGCTGCCACAGATGATGAGGCTGGGAAGTTGTATTGCACTTAATTGACTTGATAAATCTAAATTTTTCAAGTCTTTTAACAGGCCAACAAAAGATTTTTTATGAAGCCCCTCTTTTTTAAATAGGGAGTCTGGTAGGCAAGAGAAAATAAGCAGCTGGAGTTTATAGAGTAGATTGGAGCTTAGTTTATATTGAGTTCCTGATAAAACGAGTGCTTGGAGCTGAGGAAATTGTTGCCCCACCTTTAAGGCAAGAGTTCCACCGAGAGACAATCCAACTAGAACAAATGGTTCGTTAATGGCTTGAAGTTCCTGACAAAGGTGTTGTTCTAGCTGAGAGACTGTCATGATGTTGTTATTTGTGTAAAAGAGGTCTAAAGCCTCGGTGTCATATTGTGGCAGAAGTTCACGGACTTTATCCCAAGAGTGTTTATCCTGTCCAAGACCGTGTAAAAAAATGATTTTCATGAGTGACTCCTTTTTATTTTCAACAAAAGAGATGGGAACGATTGTAAGAGTAAACCTATTAAAATCTATCATAAATTGGATTACTTGATATCATTATAGCATAAAGACGGTGCTTGTGTTGCGATAGAATTAGACGATGACCTACTTTAAATGGATAAAAAGACCTTCTAAAAAATAAAATTGATTGTAGTGTTTTTTGTATCAAATTCCTACTTTGGGATAAAAAGGGTTAGATTGATAAGGAGGAAAATCAAGAAGCAAGCAAGGGTGGTGCTTTTTGGTGTTTCTAAATGTCGGTAATAGCTTCGCTTGACAGTCTCATCAAAGCCGTGTGCATACATAGCTTCTACATAGGAATCACGCCAGTTAAAAGCGATAAAAATTGCTTTGATATAAAAGATTGGCGACCAGAAATGTAAGGTTTTGCCTCGCAAGAGACTAGCTTCGCGAACGGCTTGGATTTCTTTTTGAATAATTGGAATAGCATTTAAGACAACGAGCAGTCCGTAAGTAAAGTGACTTGGAAATCCCTTCTGATGCCAGTAGCGCAAGAGTTGATTGAGATTGACGCCGTATAAAAAGGTCATTCCCAGAGCCGCTAAAGCAAAGGAACGTGTAAACAGAACGCTTGCTTGACTTTTATCGCCGTGAAGTTGAATAGCCCAGTAATTTGCTAGTGCTGGTAGCAAAGGTAAGAGCAGTGTCCAGAAAATACCCCACCATTTCTTTAGGCAAATGAGGTGGGCAAGTACTCCTACGACAATAGCGCAGTTGAGCCATGTTGAGCGGATAAAGGAAATTTCTAGCGTCAGTACAATGAGAAGGAGCAAGAGTGCTAGGACATTTGTTTCTTCTTTTTTCATAGCGACCTCCTTTCTGTCAGTCCGTCGGACGTCAGCTCTACCAAATAATCACTAATACCGTCCAAGGGTTCTAAGCGATGAGAAATGATAATAAAGTTCTGTTGTGCGGCTTTTTCTCTAATCCAATTAGCAAAAAAATCACAGGCTTTTTTATCTAAGCCAGTAAAGGGCTCATCCATGAGTATGACAGGAGTTTCCAAGGTCAGGATAGATAATAATTGAATAATTTTTTTCTGCCCGCCACTCAAGTGAAAAAGGCTGGAATCCATTTTGTCTGCTAAACCAAATAAATCCAAAGCTTCTTGTACTTTTGCTTGGTTTTCACTGGAAAGAGAAGACAGGTTTAATTCCTCTGCGGGTGTTGTCCGAATGAATTGCTTTTCAGCATCTTGTACAACGGCAGTAATATGTCGGTACAATTGTTTGCTTTTCTTGAGTTTTTGTCCCTGATAACGCATACTGCCTTTGTATTTTTGTAATTGCAAAATGGCACGAAAGAGAGTGGACTTGCCGACACCGTTAGCTCCGATGAGTGTTGTAATACCTTGCTGAAAAGTAAAATCCTCAATCGCAAAAAGTATTTTTGAGTCAAATTGACAGGAAACGTGCTGTAATTGTAAGAGAGGATTTCGCTGGGTATTTTCGCATGCCAGCTGATAGCTTGGGAGTTCCTTTTTTAAAAGAGCTACATCTCGTTCAAAAAGTTCGCCATTTTTTAACTCAACAAGGTGGTCAACGCAGTCCGCATAGAGACTGCGGTCGTGGTCGCACAGAATCACCGTTTTCCCCATTTTTGTCAAATCTGATAGTAAATGAATCAAGCGCTTGCGTGCTTCTTGATCGACAGAAGCAAAGGGCTCGTCCAATAGAATAATCTGCGAATCCATAGCCAACAGAACCGCCAGAGAGACTTGTTGCTTTTCTCCACCAGATAAGGTCAGAAAGTCTCGATGAAGCAGGTGCTCTACTTTGCCAAGTGCAATCGCATGCTGGATTTTTTCATCAATCTGTTCAGCGGGTGTTTGGAGATTTTCTAAGGTAAAAATCAATTCCTCATAGAGAGTTGGCATGGTGAATTGACGGCTTGGATTTTGAAACATCATACTGAGGTAGGTGACTCGTTCATGAATAGGTAAATGAGATAATAGTGTATCACCCAGTTTGACCTCTCCAGAGAAGTCTAGTTCGTTGAAATTCGTTAAAATCCGAAAAAGGGTTGATTTGCCAGCACCGGTATCACCAATCAAGAGCGTCATTTTTCCTGTTTCAAAGGCGAAGGTTAAATCTTTAAAGACATCTTTAAAATAAATGTGCTCTAATGTTAGTTTCATCTTATTTACCAGCAGCTTGGTTAATCTTGTCGTAAAGATTCATAATAATTTTGACTAGAACGGCGCAGAAAAAGAATACAGAGAAGAAGCGAACAATAAGCAATGCTAAGACAAAACCGGGTTTGAAAGCGTAGTAACCAATTTTGAAATATTCATAGGTAAAGCTCAAAAGGGTCGTACCAATGGCGCTATAAGTCAGAGCTAGCCAGTCGTAGCGTTTGTATCGCGTCGCAGCAAACCCAAGCTCGCTACCAAAACCTTGAATGAGCCCAGAAATCAACGTGCTCATGCCAAATTGGCTGCCATATAGTATCTCTGCGAGGGCTGCAAGCACTTCTCCAATCGTGGCGCTACCAGCTTTGTGAATGAGCATAGCTGACATAGGAGCTGCCATACACCAAAGACCAAACAAGACTTCATTGGCGAAAGGCTCCAAACCTGCTGGTGCTAAAATAGCTGTCAAAATGTTGTAAAGAAAACCTGAACCGACAAAAATCCCACCAAAAAGAATAGCCAAAAGAGCTAAGAGGATAACATCTCGTAAACTCCATTTTTCAAACATAAAAAAACTCCTTCTAACAGAGCAGATGAGGAGTTTTGGCACGACAAAATAAAATCTAATCACATAAATGATTAGAACGGTTTGGTCTTTCTTATACATTTCCCTGCGGCAGCATTAACTGCATCAGGTTCCATGGGTATAATCTCAGCCTCAGCACCCCAAATGTTCTTTTCTTTTTATTATGTTGCTATTCTAACATCTATTTTCAAAAATAGCAAGCAAAGGATTTTCAAAAATTTTGATGCATACGGCTGCTATAGCCTTAAACTATATCAAATCATAAAATGTTAAACGACACGCGATGAAATCAACGCTTAATATATATTTAGAATCTTGCCATAGTTTTTAACTATAGCAAACTCCTAGAAATTCCAATTATACAGAGCTTAGATTTTCTGTTAAGATAGTGTCAACAAGAAATTTTGGAGGATGACTATGTCAACTACGATTATTGGCTTCCCGCGTTTGGGAGAATTCCGCGAATTAAAATTCACTACTGAAAAATACTTTAGGAATGAAATTTCAGCTCAAGAGCTCCTGACTGCTGCCAAGGACCTGCGCGCCAAGCACTGGAATATCGTCAAAGAGCACGGGATTACTGAAGTGCCGTCCAACGATTTTTCTCATTATGATAACGTTTTGGATGCTGCCTTCCTCTTTAACGTAGTGCCGTCCTCTGTTCAGGTCTTGGACCTGTCTGATTTGGAGCGTTATTTTTCCCTGGCCCGCGGCTACCAAGGGGAAAAAGGGGACGTCCGTGCCCTGCCCATGAAAAAATGGTTTAACACCAACTACCATTACATCGTTCCAAAGTTTGAAAAAGACACCCAGGTCAAACTGGCCGGTCACAAGATTTTTGACGAATACCAGGAAGCCAAGGAACTGGGCCTGGATACCCGTCCGGTCCTGGTAGGTCCCTTTACCCTTCTGCAGCTGTCCGACTTTGAAGAAGGGGTAGAGGCTGCCCAGTTTGTGGCTGCCATGGCCAAGGTCTATCAGGAAGTCTTTGCCAAATTGGCCGACCTAGGAGCTGAGCGCATCCAGCTGGATGAGCCAAGCCTGGTCAAGGACCTGTCCGCCGAAGAGAGGGTCCTCTTCCTTGATCTCTACAGGAAACTCCTGGCTGACAAGAAGGGACTGGAAGTCCTGATTCAGACCTACTTCGGCGATGTTCGGGATATCTACTCTGATTTGATCGAACTGCCGGTAGACGCTATCGGTCTGGACTTCGTCGAAGGCAAGAAAACCCTGGAGCTGGTCAAGTCCGGCTTCCCGGCCGACAAGACCCTCTATGTCGGGATTGTCAACGGTAAGAATATCTGGTGCAATAATTATGAAAAGAGCCTGGCTGTCCTGGAGCAGGTTCCGGCTGAAAAGCTTGTGCTGACCAGCTCTTGCTCCCTCCTGCATGTACCTTTCACCACAGCCAATGAAGACTTTGAAGAAGCTATCCTCAAGCACTTTGCCTTTGCGGCTGAGAAGTTGAATGAGCTTCGGGACCTAGATGCCATCCGCAATGGTGGCGGAGCAGAAGCCCTGGCTGCCAATAAGGAACTCTTTGCGACAGAGCGTGTCGGTCAAAATGCTGAATTGGCAACTCGTATCGCTGGATTGACAGATGCAGACTATACTCGTCTGCCGACCTTCGCAGAACGCGAAGCCATTCAGAAAGAAGCCTTCAAACTGCCGGCCCTTCCGACGACAACCATCGGTTCCTTCCCTCAGACCAAGGAAGTTCGGGCCAAGCGCCTGGCCTTCCGCAAGGGAGAACTGTCCCAGGAAGACTATGACAAGTTCCTGGCTGAGCAGGTTGACGAATGGATCAAGTGGCAGGAAGAAGTTGGTTTTGATGTTCTGGTTCACGGGGAATTTGAGCGTAATGACATGGTAGAATACTTCGGTCAAAACCTGTCCGGCTACCTCTTCTCCAAGAACGGTTGGGTGCAGTCCTACGGTATGCGTGGGGTGAAACCGCCGATTATCTGGGGCGATGTAACCCGCCTCAACCCGATTACTGTTAAATGGTCCAGCTATGCTCAAAGCCGGACTGACAAGCCGGTTAAGGGAATGCTGACGGGACCTGTAACTATCCTCAACTGGTCCTTCCCACGGGAAGATATTTCCATCAAGGACTCTACCCTGCAGATTGCTCTGGCCATCAAGGACGAAGTTCTGGACCTGGAAGCTGCCGGCGTTAAGATTATCCAAATCGATGAAGCTGCCCTGCGTGAAAAGCTGCCGCTCCGTCGCAGCGACTGGTATGAAGATTATCTGGACTGGGCTATTCCGGCCTTCCGTCTGGTCCACTCTACCGTTGCACCGGATACGCAGATCCATACCCACATGTGCTACTCAGAGTTTACCGATATCATCCCGGCCATTGACAACATGGATGCGGATGTTATCTCCTTTGAGGCCAGCCGCTCCAACCTGGAAATCCTGGATGAGCTCAAGGCCAAGAACTTCCAGACAGAAGTGGGACCTGGAGTTTACGATATCCACTCTCCTCGTGTACCAAATGAAGAGGAAATCGACCACACCATCGAAGCCATCCTGACCAAGGTGCCGAGCCGCAAGCTCTGGATCAATCCTGACTGCGGCCTGAAAACGCGTGGTATTACTGAAACCAAGGCCAGCCTGGTCCGCCTGGTAGAGGCAGCCAAGGCAGCGCGTGAAAAACTTTAATCAAAAAATAAGAGCTGACAGAAGGGTGGACCTGCCCCTGCCCTTGCTGTCTTATACTCGTCGAAAATCAACATGATACTTTGCCAGTTTCAACAGTCCAGTGGACTGTTGAAAGTTGCGGATAAAAGGAATGCAGTTCCTGTCAAAAACTGTCTGGGAGACTGTGAGAGGTTGCAAATAGAGAAAGCGAAGCTTTTCTCTTATGTAACTCCAGTACTTTTGATGCAAACTAGGTTTGCTTTATCTGCAACCTCGCCTCGCTTTCGCGTCTAATTTTGATTTTCATTGAGTATTAGTAAAGGAATTGTAAAACATGTCTAGCCCAAGTCCGTCTCTCTCTTTTGAAGTATTTCCTCCCAATCCAGCAGTAGGCAATGAAAAGATTATGGTGGCCCTGAAGGAAATGCAGGATCTGGTGCCTCATTTCATCAGTGTTACAGCGAGTAATAATAAGTTCAATATTGAAGAAACGACGGTGCGTCTGGCGGACTTTATCCACAATGACCTGCACATCCCGACCATTGCTCACCTGCCTGCGGTTTATCTGACTAAGGAAATGGTTACAGAAACTCTGACAGCACTTGATAAGGTAGGTGTTCATAAAGTATTGGCGCTTCGAGGAGATATTTTTCCAAATATGGAGCCAAAGAAAGATTTTACCTATGCGACGGATTTGATTGAGTATATTAAGGAACAGGCACCGCATTTTGAAATTATTGGTGCTTGCTATCCAGAAGGGCATCCGGACTCGCCCAATCAAATCTCAGATATCCAAAATCTCAAAAAGAAGGTGGATGCCGGCTGTTCCAGTCTTTTAACACAACTTTTCTTTGATAATGAGAGCTTTTACGATTTTCAAGATAAATGTATCTTAGCAGGGATTGAAGTGCCCATCCATGCAGGGATTATGCCGATTTTAAACAGAAATCAGGTTCTTCGTTTGCTCAAAACCTGTGAAAACATTTATTTACCACGAAAATTTTGCTCTATTCTAGATAAATATGAACACGATCCAGAGTCGCTCAGAGCAGCAGGATTAGCTTATGCGATTGACCAAATTGTTGACTTAGTCACTCAAGATGTGGCAGGCGTTCATTTATATACGATGAACAATTCCGATACTGCTCATCGAATTTATCAAGCGACGCATACATTTTTTGATAAGTAAGCATGTCCTGATTTGTTTTGGGAACAGGATGTTCTGACCTTTGTTGTTCTGCAGTTGCAGCTAGAAACCTTGAAAGAGTGCTGAAAATGCGCTCTTTTTGGTTTTCTGATAGATAGGAAATATTAAATAATGAAAGAATAGTATCATTATCTCTGACTATTCTACAAGAAAAGGGTTTCAAAAAAGAGTATAATAGAAGTGATCAAAGAATGAGGTGAATGAAATGACAGAAAAACGGTTTCCGAAGGGCTTTTTATGGGGTGGTGCGACTGCTGCCAATCAGTATGAAGGTGGCTGAAATTTAGGTGGGCGTGGTCCGGCTACATCTGGTACAGCTAAAGCAGTGCGACCTGAAGAACGTCAAAATTTAGAAGGTTTCTCTGCGCCCATGACCAAAGCAAAAGTAGAAGCTGCTCTTAATGACAAGGAAGGACTCTACCCTAAGCGCTGGGGCTCTGACTTTTATCATCGTTACAAGGAAGACATCGCCCTCTTTGCGGAAATGGGCTTCAAGACTTTCCGTCTGTCTATTGCTTGGAGCCGGATTTTTCCCAAGGGAGATGAAACCCAGCCTAATGAAGAAGGCTTGGCTTTCTATGACGCAGTTTTTGATGAACTCAATAAATATGGCATTGAACCTTTGGTGACGTTGTCACACTATGAGACACCGATTCATTTGGCATTAGAGTACGGTGGCTGGAAGGATCGCCGAGTTATTGGCTTTTTCGAGCGCTATGTGCGGACAGTTTTTGAACGTTATAAAAATAAGGTGAAATATTGGCTGACGTTTAATGAAATCAATATTATGGGCATTTCTGGCTATATTGGCGGCGGACTGTTTTTTGAAGACGGGAAACAAAATTTCCAAGACTTGTATCAAGCAGCACATCACCAGTTTGTAGCTAGCAGTTTAGCAGTCAAAGCAGCGCGAGAAATCAACCCAGACTTCAAAGTCGGTATGATGCTTGCTCGTATGCAAGCTTATGCGGCTACCTGCAATCCTTTGGATGTCATGGAGGAGATTCAGAAAGATCATGAAAATCTTTTCTTCTCGGATGTACAAGTCAGAGGGAAATACCCAAGTTATGCTCAACGCTTTTTCAAACAAAATGGTATTGAATTGCAGATAGAAGATGGTGACTTGGAGCTTCTAGCACAATACCCAGTTGATTTCATGTCCTTTAGTTATTATATGTCCTCTATGGTACGCGCTCAAGAGGAAGTATCTGGTGAAAAGACTGCCGGTAATTTCTCAATGGGAGAGAAAAATCCTTATCTAGAAGCCTCTGATTGGGGTTGGCAAATTGACCCAGTGGGTCTGCGCATTACCCTCAATAAGCTCTATGACCGCTATCAAGTGCCACTTTTCATCGTGGAAAATGGTCTGGGAGCGTTGGATAAGATAGAAGCAGATGGTGCTATTCATGACAACTATCGAATCGATTATCTCAAGGCGCATATTAAGCAAATGTACGAAGCGATTGAGGACGGAGTGGAGCTTATGGGTTACACGCCTTGGGGCTGTATTGACTTGGTTTCTGCTTCCACTTCTGAGATGAGCAAGCGCTATGGATTTATCTATGTGGATGCAGATGATGAAGGAAATGGAAGTTATGACCGCTCCCGCAAGGATTCCTTCTTCTGGTACCAGAAAGTGATTGAAACAAACGGGGTAGCAGCCTTAGAAGAATAGAAAGGTCAACAGATGAGCAGAAAAATTATCTTTTTAGATGTAGACGGAACTTTGGTGGATTATGACAATCGCATTCCAGAATCTGCTATTCAGGCTATTCGTCAGGCGCGGGGAAATGGGCATCTGATCTATGTCTGTACGGGACGTAGTAAGGCGGAAATGCCTCAGGAAATCTGGGATATTGGTCTGGACGGTATGATTGGCGGAAATGGTTCTTATGTGGAGCATGAAGGCCAGGTTATTATACATCAGCTGATTCCTTTAGAAGTGGAAAAGAGAGTTGTAGACTGGTTGCATGAGAGAGGATTGGAATTTTATTTAGAAAGTAACAACGGTCTCTTTGCTAGTGAACATTTTCGTGACGCAGCGCGTCCGGTCATGAAACTTTATGCCAAGAAAAAAGGCAAAACAGATGCGGAAGTTGAACATCAAGAGGTTGAAGATGTGATGCACGGCATGGTCTTTGGTGGCGAGCTTTACCGAGATGATCTGAATAAAATCAGCTTTATTCTCACTTCTTATCAGGATCACTTGGACTCTAAGGAAGCTTTTCCAGAGCTCAAGGCTGGTACATGGGGTGGTCGTGGAGAGGAAGCTCTCTTTGGCGATCTAGGAGTTAAGGATATTACGAAGGCACATGCGATTGATGTACTGCTAGAGCATTTGGGGGCAAAAAAAGAAGATACAATTGCTTTTGGAGATGCCAAGATTGACATTCCGATGTTGGAATATTGTCAAATTGGGGTTTCTATGGGCAATGGCGGCCCAGAAATATTAGCCATGGCGGATATGGTGACAGATGATGTGGCCGAGGACGGTCTCTACAATGCCTTTGAAAAATTAGAACTTCTTTAGAGGAATATTTTATGACAAAAACACTTTATTTGATGCGACACGGGCAAACTTTATTCAATAAGCGGCATCGGAGGTTGGTGTGACGCCCCTTTGACGGACTTAGGAGTGTATCAGGCTCAGGTGGCTGGGCAATATTTTAAAAATGCAGCAATTACGTTTGATGCGGCTTACAGCTCAACATCTGAGCGAGCTTGCGATACTTTAGAAATTGTTACAAATGGTAGTCTTCCTTATCAGCGAGTTAAAGGCCTCAAGGAATGGAATTTTGGAACCTTTGAAGGAGAAAGTGAAGACCTCAATCCTCCTTTGCCATATGAAGATTTTTTTGTGACCTATGGTGGCGAATCTCAAGACCAAGTTCGAGAGCGCACGGCTGCAACCATCCTACAGCTCATGCAAGAAACGAAAGGCAAGTCTGTTCTCATGGTATCTCACGGTGGTGCTATGGCTAATTTTGCTCGTGCTTGGAAAGATAATTGGCAACTGGATGAGTTGGGTCACATGACAAATTGTGGTATTTTGAAGTTTACTTTTGAACATGACCAATTTTACCTAGAAGAAGTGATTGGTCACGATTTTAGCGGCTGGGAGGAAGCGTAAATGAAAGATTTATATTTGATGCGGCATGGACAGACTTTTTTCAATCAAGAGGGCTTGGTGCAGGGAGTGTGTGATTCACCGCTGACTGATTTAGGTATAGAGCAAGCCAAGCAAGCGCGAGCTTTTTTCGAGAAAAATGGCATTGAATTTGGCGGTATCTACTCTTCCACTCAAGAGAGGGCTTCTGATACCTTGGAAATTGTGACTGGTCGAACAGATTACACCCGTCTCAAGGGGGTGAAAGAGTGGAATTTTGGACTTTTTGAAGCTCAGCCAGAAAGATTGCAGCCTAAGTTTCGAGCTGGTGCGGTGTCTTTTGAAGATTTATACGTGCCTTATGGGGGTGAAGACGTGGCTCAAGTAGGAGAACGCATGCTGACCTCTCTGACAGAAGTCATGAAAAAAACGCCTGCTGTTGAGAATCCAACATTGGTCGTCAGTCACGGTGGCGCTATGTGGGCTTTTTATCTAAAAGTAGGCTATTTGCCTGATCCTAATATTTATTTCAGTAACTGTGCCATTTGTCATTACCAATATGAAAACGACCAGTTTCTGCTTCGACAAGTTATTGACCCATTGGCTAAAACGGTCTATGACTTGTAACGGCAACTTACTTATTATCGCTTAATCTCTTATAGAGAAAATAGCATAGAGTGACTGTTTAATAGTTGAATAAAAGAAAGAAAATGATGACCAAAACCATCATTTTCTTTCTTTTTATATGTAATTTCTCAAATTTCCTTTTTCTGTAGGTGATTGCATTAGTAAACTATCCTGAGCTCAAGTATTTTACGAAAAATCTCGAAGAATTTTTCGAGATCTGCAATATTATAAAAGCTATTCTTCTGTCACCCACACGCTTCTGGTGAAGATCATGGAGAGTAGGGCTAATCCAGCAAGTCCTACTCCTACGTACCAGTAGGGGAGGTCCATTGTGGTGGAGCGTCCAGACAGGTTGACAATGCCACGAAAGAGAACGCCAGTAGCAATGGTTGCAACCGCAGAATTCCAAAGATTGAGACTGAGCCGTGAAAGATTAGGAATCATTTTTTGGAAAATCAGAAGCACCACTCCTCCTATTAGTGGCACTCCAAAGAGATAATGCATATAAACTGAAGTCTCACCAAAGCTGAAGTGCTCGTAAATACGACTAAAAATGAAGAAAAATATTGTGATTAAGGCATAGACAACGGCTGTCTTTTTGAACCGTTTCTTGCTTGCTTTAGTAACCGATGTAGACAATGTCACTCACCGCCCTTTCTGAAATTGTTCCGTTTGTTGTTGGTTTATTGATGACCTTACCATTGAAGTAAAGAGTAGACGATCCTCCTCCGTCAAGGTTATAAGCTGTTTTTACCCCGTAAGATTTCATAACTTCTGCGAGTTCATAGAGAGAAAGTCCCGCGCTTTCTGAAGTTCGACCGTCTGATACAACGATAATATAGTGATTTTTGTCAATCATTCCAATAGCTGTACGCGGATTGGAAGACATGGATTGCCCCACTTCCGAATTGCTTGAAACAGCAATCTTACCGTTTTCAACCAAAGTTGGACCAAAAGCGAGAAGGTTTACAACACCTTTTTTAACCAAGTCATCAGCAGAAACATCATTTTCGTAAACAATTCCGAAGCTCCCGTCTTTATAAATTGCTAAGTCACTGTTGCTAGCATCTTCTCGTACGGTATTTCGATAGACAACACCGTTACGGATGACATAGCCAGTCGTGTTGGCTCCGTAGTAGTCTCCGTTGATAGCAAGAATGGCGTTGTTATTGGCTGCTGTGACAGAAGTCTTAGCAGTCACGTTATTTCCATAAGTATTTTGCGCTAGAGCGGTTTTGAGATATTCAGGCGAGCTGACCGTAATATCTGCAATGTACACTTTCGTGTTGCTGACGGTTTTTGTAGTAATCTTTACTGAAATATTATCGTCTTTATAGCTTGTATCAGTCGTTGTAGCATTTGTTGTGGCTTTAGCAGCAGTTGTACTTGTCGAGCTTGAAGAAGATTTTACAGTTGTAATAGACTCTGACAAGACAAAGGTTTTTAGCATTGAATAGGTAAATGATCCTGTTAGCAAAATACCAAAGAGACTGGCATAAGCATAGGATTTTTTAAATAATTTCATAATAAGGTATGAGTCCTTTCCTTGAAAATAATTTTTTTTTTGCACGAGCCAAGATAGGCAAAAGAGCAACGCTCCGACAATGATTTTAACAATCAGCAAATTGAGACCGAAGATGGCATAAAAGAGTCTAATCAAAAGGGTGTCAAGGATAAACAGGCCCAAGGCTAAACCGAAATAACCAGTCCCTGTTTTGGCGACACTGTCTTTATTTTTAAAGACCAGTTTTTTATTTGCGGAATAATTGAAAATCGAGCTCGTGACACGAGCCACTCCGTTTGCCAGTAAAATTTTGAGACTAGTTGGTACCGCAGCAAGCACCAAAAGGGCTAGCGCATAGACGATATAGTCAACCAAAAAACTACTAATTGAAGAAAGAGCAAATTTAAACATATCTTTATAAATCATAAGCCCATCTCGTACCGGTCTAAAGTGAGAAGCTTGATTGTCATTGATATAAACCGTCTCAATTGGAACTTCAATGATAGGGTATTCTTTGGAAGCAGCTAGTAACATATTCATTTCATATTCATAACGCTGCCCTTCAACCTTCAACATAAATGGAATCATGTTGGTTGTAAATCCGCGAAGTCCTGTTTGGGTGTCTGTCACGGAAACACCAGTCTGTTGCTTAAACAGAAATCGTGTTAATTTATTTCCAAAAGCCGAACGTAAAGGAATGTTGCCAGAAAAAGATCGAGTTCCCAAAATCAACCGATTAGGGTTTTCTTGAGCCTTTTTGCTCACTCGGAAAATATCCCAAAGTTTGTGTTGACCGTCTGCATCAGCTGTGACCACTGCCCCATATTGACCTAAGGAATCAATATAAGAAAAAGCTGTTTTCAGCGCTTGCCCTTTCCCTTGATTTGTTGTATGGCATAGAATAGTAGCATATTTCTGTGCTTCTCGAAAAATGGAATCATCGTTAGCTGGACTGCCGTCATTTACCACGATGATTTGCAGCGAGCTCTTTTCCTTCACCTTTTGCAACAAATGAATAAGATGAAGGTCAGGTTTGTAAGCAGGAATGACTAAATAGTTCATGCGTTTACTCCTTTCTTAGAAAAGTGATAGAAAATTTACACAACAGTATATAGAGCATAGCTTAAAACTAACTGATATCAGCTTTTTTTAAGGTTTTGAAGTGGAATGGGTAATGGAGTATAGGAAAAAACTGTGCTTTTTACAAAAACAAAAATCGAATTTTTCTTGCTATTTCCCAGAATATTTAGTATAATAGTTATTCGTGAGAAAACCTCACTTACCCCTTGCAATGTCTGGGGGTCATTAGACCAAAAGGAGGAAAAATCAATGGCTAAATACGAAATTCTTTATATTATTCGTCCAAACATTGAAGAAGAAGCAAAAAACGCTTTGGTAGCACGCTTTGACTCTATCTTGACTGACAACGGTGCAACTGTTGTTGAATCAAAAGACTGGGAAAAACGTCGTCTTGCATACGAAATCCAAGATTTCCGTGAAGGACTTTACCACATCGTGAACGTTGAAGCTGAAGATGCTGTCGCTTTGAATGAATTTGACCGTCTTTCAAAAATCAACGCTGACATTCTTCGTCACATGATCGTCAAACTTGACGCATAAGAAGGGTTACTATGATAAATAACGTTGTACTTGTGGGTCGTATGACCCGAGATGCCGAACTTCGCTATACTCCGCAAAATCAGGCGGTCGCAACTTTTACTCTTGCTGTCAATCGCAACTTTAAAAATCAAAGTGGCGAGAGAGAAGCAGATTTTATCAACGTTGTGATTTGGCGTCAGCAGGCAGAAAATCTTGCAAATTGGGCTAAAAAAGGAGCACTCATCGGAATTACTGGTCGTATTCAGACACGTAACTACGAAAATCAGCAAGGTCAACGTGTCTATGTGACAGAAGTGGTAGCTGATAATTTCCAATTGTTAGAAAGCCGTGCCAGCCGTGAAGGTCAATCTTCTGGTAGCTATACTTCTAATAACTTCGGAAATTCATCTTCCAATTTTGGGAACTCAACTTCTGTTAACCAAGTACCTAACTTTTCTCGTGATGAAAATCCATTTGGGAATACCAATCCAATGGATATCTCAGATGACGATCTACCATTTTAATGGACAAACAGAATAAATATATAAAGGAGAAAGAACATGGCTCAACAACGTCGTGGCGGATTTAAACGCCGTAAAAAAGTTGATTACATCGCAGCAAACAAGATTGAATATGTTGATTACAAAGATACTGAGCTTCTTAGCCGTTTCGTTTCAGAACGTGGGAAAATCCTTCCTCGTCGTGTAACAGGAACTTCAGCTAAAAACCAACGTAAAGTAACAACAGCTATCAAACGCGCTCGCGTAATGGCTTTGATGCCTTTCGTAAACGAAGACTAAAATATAAAAATGAGCATGAATTTCATAAAATCATGCTCATTTTTTAAAACTCAATCAGCAACTAAATAGGTTGCTTTTCTTATGCTCAAAATTGTTTGAAACGGTTACTAAAAATATTTATCAGATCTTATTCAAAACATCCACTTGTTGAAACAAGCGGATGTTTTAATAAAAATATGACTAAAGTTGTTTTGGTGCGGTTAAAGCACTGCGGATATTGAATTTCTTTTTGAGATAGAAACGCAGTGCCAACGTTCCACCACCGAACACAAGGATAAATAAGTTCGGCAGTTTTGGATTTAAAACTGCTGGCAACAGGAAGGTTGTTCCGTAAAGAACAACAGCCCACAAAATCGTAGCAGCTGAAATGATAAGAAGCGATTTGAAAAATGGTGGTTTTTGACTTTGGTCTTGGTCAGCATAATAAAAACGGTAAATAAAGTAGTACATTCCGTAAAATACGAGTGCCCCCACCGCGCTACCAAGTACAATCGTCACAACGCCATAATTGCTAGGATTTTTGGAGAATAAGTTAACACTACTATTTAAAATAGCAAACAAACTAAAGACAAATAAGAAAGCATCCATAATCATGAGATACGGATTGGTATTTTCTTTGATAGTTTGAGCTTCTTTTTGTTTTGCTTCTGAGAAATTTGCTGCCCAAACAGTTGGTGCTCCATAAAGTCCGCGAGCGGTGATGCCTTTTGCTTGATTTTCAAGGATTGTTGGGATAATCTCCTCTAGCAAGGCTTTGATTTCTTCGTCTGTTTTTCCGTCTTTGATGAGTTGGTGAGTTGCGATACGGACAAATTCTTGATTCTTTTTGCTTAATTTATCCAAAGAAACTTGTGTCATAAGATCTCCTTTTAATTAGAATAATTTTTTGTGAATAAGGTAAACAGTCAGGGAAACACTTATCGCAAAGGCGATAAAAATAATAATCCAAAAAGCGTGAGGTTCCCCGTTGAGCGGTAAGTCATTGTTTTTGAAGTTCATTCCATAGGCTGAAAAAATCATAGTTGGAATGGACATGACAATCGTCACTAAAGCTAGAGCTTTCATGATGTTATTTTGATTATTTGAAATGATAGAAGCAAACGTATCGGTCATGCTGTGCAAGATATTTCCATAAATATCTGCCATCTCAATCGCCTGCTGGGTCTCGATGAGTGTATCTTCCAGCAAGTCCTCATCTTCCAAATATTTCTTAATATTGCTTGTAGCGCTGGTCAATTTTTTAATCACGCGCTCATTGGTTTTCAAGGAAGCTTTGAAATAGACAATCGTTTTTTCAAGCTCCATGAGTTCAATCAATTCTTCATTGCGAGTGGACTTGTGCAGTTGACTTTCAATCTGCTCACTCTTGCGGTCAATAGAGCGTAACGCTGTCAGATAAAGCTCGGCATTGCGGTAAAGAATTTGGAAAATAAAGCGCGAACGCATGAAAGTATAGAAATTACGCAGTCGTCGATTGATAAAAATATCCAATAAAGGGAGTTTTTCCAAACAGGTGGTAATAATCGCCTCTTCGGTAATAATAATCCCTAGAGGGATGGTTACATAGTAAGTCTGATTATTTCGCTCCTCTGTAATTGGAACATCCACAATAATCAAGGTATATTCATCTTCGATGGTAACACGAGACATTTCCTCTGCGTCAAGGGGTGCTCGTAAGTCCGTAATATCAATGTCAAAGGCGTTGGCAATTTCAGTAGACTCACTTTGAGAAGGGTTGACTAAATTGATCCAAGTCCCCGACTCAAGCGTATCAATTTCTTTAAGTTCAGTTGTTGTTGATAGAAAGACTTGTTTCATGTTTTCCTCCTTCAGTTATTTGCACACCGTACTATTATACTATAAAATTCCGAGTTTTTGGGTAAAAGATTGTAGAAAATTTTGTTATAATAAAAAGAAGTTTAAAATAAAGTGTGGTAAGAATGCAGGATAAAATTATCATTCATGGAGCACGAGCTCATAATTTAAAAAATATTGATGTCACAATTCCGCGAGACAAGTTGGTTGTCGTGACTGGTTTGTCTGGTTCAGGCAAATCTAGCTTAGCTTTTGACACTCTCTATGCAGAGGGGCAACGTCGCTATGTAGAAAGTTTGTCTGCCTATGCCCGCCAATTTTTGGGCAATATGGAAAAACCAGACGTGGACTCAATTGACGGACTTAGTCCAGCCATTTCTATTGATCAAAAAACGACCAGCAAGAATCCGCGGTCAACAGTCGGAACAGCTACAGAAATCAATGATTACCTCCGTTTGCTCTATGCGCGTGTGGGAACTCCATATTGTATCAATGGGCATGGAGCCATTAAAGCTTCTTCTGTAGAACAAATCGTCAATCAAGTTTTGGAATTACCCGAACGTCAGCGGTTGCAAATTCTAGCGCCCATTGTTCGCAAGAAAAAAGGGCAACACAAGACAATTTTTGAGAAAATTCAAAAAGACGGATACGTACGTATGCGTGTGGACGGAGATATTTATGATGTCACAGAAGTTCCAGAGCTTTCTAAAACAAAAAAGCACGATATCGAAGTAGTGGTAGACCGGATTGTTATTAAGGACGGTGTACGCAGTCGGTTATTTGATTCGATTGAAGCAGCCTTAAGAATTGCAGACGGTTATGTGGTAATTGACACGATGGATGGCAAGGAATTACTCTTTTCCGAGCATTATGCTTGTCCAGTCTGTGGCTTTACGGTACCTGAGTTGGAGCCTCGTCTCTTTTCTTTTAATGCACCATTTGGCTCTTGTCCTGATTGTGACGGTCTGGGTGTGAAACTGGAAGTAGACTTGGATATGGTGGTTCCTGACAGTAGTAAAACCTTGCGGGAAGGCGCCTTAGCTCCATGGAATCCTATTTCTTCAAATTATTATCCTCAAATGCTAGAACAGGCAATGACGGAATTTGGTATCGATATGGATAAGCCATTTGAGGAATTGACCGAAGATGAACAACAACTAATCTTCTTTGGTTCTGAAGGACGAGAATTTCATTTTCATTATGAAAATGAATTCGGTGGCGTGCGAGATATCGACATTCCTTTTGAAGGAGTGGTAACCAATATAAACCGTCGCTACCATGAGACTAATAGTGATTTCACTCGTACCCAGATGCGAACCTATATGAATGAGCTGACCTGTGCAAGTTGTCAAGGTTATCGGCTGAATCCGCAAGCTTTGTCTGTTAAAGTAGGTGGTGAGAATGGTCTCAATATTGGTCAAGTGTCTGATTTGTCTATTGCGGATCATTTAGAATTGATTTCTCATCTGACATTGACTGAAAATGAGGTGACCATTGCAACGCCGATTATCAAAGAAATCCGAGATCGCTTGACATTTCTTAATAATGTCGGACTTAATTACTTGACACTATCTCGTTCTGCGGGAACATTGTCGGGTGGTGAGAGTCAGCGGATTCGCTTGGCAACTCAAATTGGTTCCAACCTTAGTGGTGTTCTTTATATCTTGGATGAGCCCTCTATTGGTCTACACCAGCGGGATAACAATCGCTTGATTGCCAGTCTCAAAAAAATGCGTGATTTGGGCAATACTCTCATCGTAGTTGAACATGACGAGGACACCATGCGCGAGGCTGATTGGTTGATTGATGTTGGGCCTGGAGCAGGTGTTTTTGGTGGTGAAATTGTTGCGGCAGGCACTCCTGATCAAGTTGCGAAAAACAAAAAATCCATTACAGGTCAATACTTGTCAGGTAAACGCAAGATTGAAGTTCCGCTAGAACGCCGAGTTGGAAATGGGCGCTTTATTGAAATCACAGGTGCGCAAGAGCACAATTTGCAAAATATCACAGCTCGTTTCCCTCTAGGAAAATTCATTGCTGTGACAGGTGTTTCTGGTTCCGGAAAGTCTACTCTGGTTAATTCGATTTTGAAAAAGGCGATTGCGCAAAAGCTCAATAGAAATTCAGATAAACCGGGGAAATTTAAAAAGATTTCAGGCATTGAGCATATCGATCGTTTGATTGATATTGACCAAAGCCCGATTGGACGGACTCCTCGCTCCAATCCTGCTACTTATACTGGGGTTTTCGATGATATTCGTGACCTTTTTGCCAAGACCAATGAAGCCAAAATTCGCGGTTATAAAAAGGGGCGCTTTAGTTTCAATGTCAAGGGTGGACGTTGTGAAGCCTGCTCTGGAGACGGGATTATCAAAATTGAGATGCATTTTCTACCAGATGTCTACGTTCCTTGTGAAGTTTGTCACGGCACTCGCTACAATAGTGAAACTCTGGAAGTGCATTATAAGGATAAGAATATCGCACAAGTTTTGGATATGACAGTCAATGACGCAGTCGAATTCTTCAAACATATTCCAAAAATCGAGCGCAAATTACAAACGATTAAAGACGTAGGACTAGGATATGTAACGTTAGGACAACCAGCCACAACTCTTTCTGGTGGGGAGGCTCAGCGGATGAAACTAGCCAGCGAACTTCACAAGCGCTCAACAGGTAAGTCTTTCTATATTCTGGATGAACCAACTACAGGTCTGCACACGGAGGATATTGCGAAACTTCTCCAAGTGCTATCACGTTTTGTAGACGATGGCAACACGGTTCTCGTCATCGAACATAATTTGGACGTTATTAAGACAGCCGATTACATTATTGACCTTGGACCAGAAGGTGGTATTGGTGGAGGTACTATTATTGCAACTGGCACACCAGAAGAAGTAGCTACAAACTCTGCTAGCTATACTGGCCAGTATCTAAAAGGAAAGTTAAAATAAGATTTAAAAGACTCTGCTTTTTTAGGCAGAGTCTTTTTTATAATAAATTACGAATTTTTTCTTTTATAAATGGGTTAAGAGAATAGTGTTTATCCAGATATTCTAGGAGTGCTTGAGCAGACTCAGAAATGCGTTCGTAACCTTGCAAAAAGTGAGGCAATTGCTTGGCTTCCTTTGGATAACCTTCTTCAAATCGTCTGTTGGTATTAAAGACATCTATAAAATTAGATTTAGAAGTTGCTTCCAAACTGATTAGTTCAGTCCAAAGCTTGACGGATCTGTTTTGGATGAAATCATAAGCAGCTAATTTTTCGCCTCGCTGATAGCGACCTAGCCCTAAATATAGATTACATGAAATTTCTCCCAACAGCCATTCACGGTCTCTGTTTTCTTTTGATGGCAGTCTTTGTGGCTGACAGATTGTTTCATCAAAACCGACCTCCTTCCAGATAATCTTGCCTTCAGTAAAGGGAATGTTTACTAGTTCATGAGCTTCAAAGACAGCAAATTCACAAAAAACATCATCTTCAAATAGAACTTTATGTCCGTCCACTGTATTTTGGTAGTGAAATGCAATTGGTTCTAGCTTACTTAACCAGGTTAGGTCTTGGATATAGGTCTGCTTGTAGCCATCTTTTCCAATAACAAAGAAGTCTAAATCTGAGTACTGATCCAATCGTTCTCTTTCTGTTCCGCAAGAACCAAGTGCCAGCAAAGCTAGTGCTTGTTTCGAATCTTTTAGAGACTGACCAATCTCATCTAGTCTTTGTAACAGTAATTCTGTTTTATTCATATCGTTACCTCATTCTTTCTTGTTTAACAAAAATTATACATTTAGCGCTTTCAAATATCAATTTCATCTAATCCTAACTATATAGATTGTATTATTTTCGGTATTTTTTTGCTATAATAAATTGAATCATTTTACGGAGGTTTTCTCATGTTATCAAGAGTTGAAAAATTTGAAGTAGCCTTAAAACAGACAGAGTGTGATGCTGTTTTAGTAACCAATCTGAAGAATATTTACTATCTAACGGGTTTTAGCGGAACAGAAGCGACAGTTTTCATTAGCAAAACACGACGGATTTTTTTGACAGATTCCCGCTATACCTTGATTGCCAAAGGTGTGGTCAAAGGATTTGATATTATTGAAACGCGTGATGCTTTGGGAGAAATCGCTAAAATCATTGGGGACGATAAATTAGAAAAAATTGGCTTTGATGATCAAGTGTCCTATGCCTACTTCAAAATGCTGAAAAGCGTATTTGCAGCCTATGAACTGATACCTATGAGCAGTTTCATCGAGAATCTACGCATGATTAAAGATGAAGGAGAAATTGCCACGATTCGAAAAGCTTGTCAAATTTCTGACCAAGCCTTTCTAGATGTATTAGACTTTATCAAACCAGGTGAGACAACTGAGTTGGCAGTTATGAACTTTTTAGATGCTCGCATGCGGCAACTTGGCGCGTCAGGAGCCTCTTTTGACTTTATTATTGCATCAGGTTACCGCTCTGCCATGCCGCATGGGGTTGCCAGTGAGAAGGTAATCCAGACTGGTGAGACGTTGACCATGGATTTTGGTTGCTACTACAAGCATTACGTCAGCGATATGACGCGAACTATTCATGTCGGTCATGTGACGGATGAGGAGTGTGAGATTTATGATATTGTCTTGCGTGCCAACAAGGCTTTGATTGATCAAGCCAAGGCTGGAGTTAGTCGTATTGACTTTGATCGGATTCCACGTCAGAGCATCAATGATGCGGGTTACGGAACTTATTTTACTCATGGGATTGGGCATGGAATTGGTCTTGATATTCATGAAATCCCTTACTTTGGTAAGTCCTCTGAGCCGATTGAAACAGGTATGGTCTTAACAGATGAGCCAGGTATTTATTTGGACGGAAAATACGGTGTGCGGATCGAAGATGACATTCTCATCACAGACACAGGCTGTGAGCTTTTAACGCTTGCACCGAAAGAGTTAATTGTTATTTGAGAATTGTCAATGTTTGTGATAAAATAAAGAGAAATCTATTTTAAAAGAGGTAATAATAATGATTGAAGCAAGTAAGCTGAAAGCTGGTATGACGTTTGAAACAACGGACGGAAAATTGATTCGTGTCCTTGAAGCAAGCCACCATAAACCAGGTAAAGGGAATACTGTTATGCGTATGAAATTACGGGATGTACGCACAGGTTCAACTTTTGACACAACTTACCGCCCTGAAGAAAAATTTGAACAAGCAATTATTGAAACGCGCCCAGCACAATACTTGTACCAAATGGATGACACAGCTTATTTCATGGATACAGAGTCATTTGAACAATATGAAATCCCAGTAGCGAATGTAGAACAAGAATTGAAATTTATTCTTGAAAATTCAGAAGTGAAAATTCAATTTTACGGAAGCGAAGTTATCGGTGTTACAGTTCCAACGACTGTAGAATTAGTCGTAACAGATACACAACCTTCTATTAAAGGAGCAACGGTGACAGGTTCTGGTAAGCCAGCTACTCTTGAAACAGGTCTTGTGGTCAACGTACCGGACTTTATCGAAGTTGGACAAAAATTGATTATCAATACGCAAGAAGGAACTTACATTTCTCGTGCATAATTTATGCTAAGAACTAGAAGTTCTTAAATTACTATCAAATTCAGACTGAGAGCCTGACAAATATTGTGCAGACTCCTTTCCTTGAATGTCTTTGTGTCTTAAGAAAGGACAAGTTATGGCAACTGAACAATTAGGCGAAATCGTTATCGCACCGCGTGTCTTAGAAAAAATTATTGCCATTGCAACGGCTAAAGTGGACGGTGTTTACTCTTTCGCAAATAAAAGCATGTCTGACAGCCTTGCAAAACGCTCTTTAGGACGTGGCGTCTATCTTCATACCGCCAGTGACGGTGAAGTAACTGTTGACATTTATTTATACTTAGAATACGGTGTAGGGGTTCCAGCAGTAGCTGTTGCTATTCAAAAAGCTGTTAAAAGTGCTGTTTCTGATATGGCAGAAGTTGAATTATCCGCAGTAAACATCCATGTAGCGGGTATTGTGCCTGAAAAAACACCAAAACCAGATTTAAAAGATTTGTTCGATGAGGATTTCCTCAATGACTGATGTACAACTGGAAGCAAGAAGAGAACTACGTGAACGTGCATTTCAAGCATTAATGAGTTTGGAATATGAAAAAGACATTGTAGAAGCGTGTCGTTTTGCATATCTCTATGATAAAGATATGACAAACGATTCTGATGTGGAAATTCCAGCCTTTTTATTGAACCTCGTCACGGGTGTTGAACAGTCTAAAAACGAGTTGGATGACAAGCTTAGCCAGTACCTAAAAGAAGGTTGGACTTTGGAACGTCTTACATTGGTAGAAAAAAATATTCTTCGCTTGGGATTGTTTGAGATGACAGAGTTTGATACACCTCAACTAGTCGCAATCAATGAAGCAATTGAGCTATCTAAAAAATTCTCAGATGAAAAATCAAGCAAGTTTATCAATGGTATTTTAAGTAAATTTGTTATAGAATAAATTTTAAGAAGAAATGAATACAGGATTGAGAGGACGAACTTCGTTCTCTTTTTTTCAATTTTATCCGCTAAACAGCTTCAGAAAACCTCTGAAGTGACAGGGATGCTGCTCACGAGACCCAGAAGAGATGCAATAAGATAAAAAATAGATAGAAGAAAACCAAAGGGTTCTCCTTCATGCTATCCTT
>NZ_KV841601.1:0-11798 GCF_001839535.1 Streptococcus sp. HMSC36C04
GGAAGTGACGTACGTTTATAAGGAAGTGTTTGGGTTAAATAAACAAAAAGTGACTTATACAGTTATTGATGACACAACCGGTACGACTTTAGAAAACCAAGTAGAATTGACGACAGGTCATTCAGGTACAAACCTACCAACTGACGCACAAACGAAGTACGATCAAATGGTTGCAGCTTATCAAGCTAAAGGCTATGAATTGGTTTCTAAAGACGAATTACCAGCTAAGTTCGACCTTGATAGCAGTCATGATCAAAACGTGACGGTTCACTTGAAACATGGCACAGCAGAAAGTCAAGAAAGCAAGAAAGTGAGCTTGACGGTTCGTTATCATGGAGCAGGTAGCCAGACGCCAGCCGATAATGTGCAAACAGCAACTTGGACACGGACGGTGACGAAAGATAAGGTAACGGGAGATGTTGTGAAGACTACGGATTGGGTAGCTGACAAGGCAACCTATGATGCTGTTCCATCTCCAGTCATTCCAGGCTACACAGTAGATGTGGCAACTGTTTCGGCAGAAACAGTCACTCAAGAGGATATGGTTAAGGATGTTTATTATACTGCGATCCCAGTAACTCCAGATAAACCAACTCCTCCAGTAGTTCCGTCAACGCCGGACAAGCCAACTACTCCGACAGTTGTACCAACGACTCCTACAAAAGCAACTCCAACGAAAACAGAAATCTTGCCAAGCACAGGTGATTCTCAAGTTGGTCCAACGCTTGCAACGCTGACGGGCGTAAGTTTACTTTTATCAGCTTTCGGTTATATTGGTCGTCGAAAAAAAGAAGATTGATGAATCTTTTGTAAACATATAAAAGTGATCTAAAGGTTGAATCATTCGATAGAAAGGATAAGCTTCACAAGCAACCTAATGTGGTTGATTTGTGGGGCTTCTTTTTTTATAAAAATATTGAAACAAGATTCTTGACAAAAGAAAAGCTTCATGGTTTAATATACCCCATAAGGGTATAAACGGAGGTGCTTATGTTTCACTTATTTACGAAAATAGATAGTATTTCTACAAGTGAATTGGAACAAAAATTAAAAGAGAAGATTCAACTGCTAGATGTACGAACACCGTCTGAATATCGGCGTGGTCATATCAAAGGCGCGAAGAATGTCCCACTCAATGAAATCGCAAGATACACGCCAGCAACAAATGAAACACTGTATGTCATTTGCCATTCCGGTGTGCGGAGCAAAATGGCAGCCAAAAAGCTAAAGAAAAAAGGCTACGATGTTGTCAATGTTCAAGGCGGTATGAGTGCTTGGACTGGAAAAGTTGTTTAAAAGTGATAAAGGAGGAAGTTGAATGAAAATTATCATTGTTGGTGGAGTTGCAGGTGGAATGTCTGCAGCGACGCGTTTAAGACGGCTAAAAGAAGACGCTGAGATTATTATTTTTGAAAAGGGGCCATTCGTTTCCTTTGCGAACTGTGGTCTGCCTTACTATGTTTCTGGAGAAATTGCTGAGCGGGAAGACTTGTTAGTGCAAACGCCTGAGAGTTTAAAGGCACGCTTTCGTTTAGATGTGCGACCTTTCCATGAAGTGACGGCTATCTCACCAGATCAACATATAGTGACGGTTCGGCATGACGGAAAGGAATTTACAGAGAGTTATGATAAGTTGATTTTATCGCCGGGGGCAAAGCCTTTTGTGCCTCCAATTGAAGGTTTGGAAACAGCTGAAAATACCTATACTTTACGTAATGTTCCTGACCTAGATGAGATTATGTTAGCTTTGGAGAAAGAACCAAAAGAAGCTGTGGTGATTGGGGCTGGATTCATTGGACTTGAAATGGCAGAAAATCTTCGTAAGCGTGGTTTGAATGTGACAATTGTTGAGAAAGCACCGCATGTTTTGCCACCGCTTGATGAAGAAATGGCTGCTTTTGTTCAGGCTGAATTGTTGAAAAACGGCATTCAAGTAGTTACTTCTCAGTCTGCTACGCGGTTTGAGGACAAGGGAAAGGTCATTGTGCTGGAGAATGGGCAAAAAATTGCTTCTGATGTGACCATTTTATCTGTCGGGGTGCAACCAGAGAATGCTTTAGCACAGGTAGCAAGTATTGAGCTGGGATTGCGTGGCGGTATCTTAGTCAATGAGCGTTATGAAACCAGTCAACCTGATATTTATGCGGTCGGCGATGCGATTGTTGTCAAGCAAGAAGTTACAGGAGAAGATGCACTGATTTCATTGGCTTCGCCTGCCAATCGTCAAGGTCGCCAAGTGGCGGATGTGATTGCTGGAGTAGCTCGAAAGAATAAAGGCAGCATTGGTACAGCTATTGTTCGGGCATTTGACATGACGGCAGCTTCAACAGGGCTGAGCGAGCGCATTCTTCGTATGAATGGCCGGCCTTATCAAGTTATTCATGTCAGTGGTAAGGATCATGCTGGCTACTATCCGGGTGCGACTGATGTGACCTTGAAACTCCTCTTTGAGCCAACAAGTGGCAAAATTTATGGTGCACAAGGTGTTGGGAAAAAAGGCGTTGATAAGCGGATTGATATTTTAGCAACGGCTATCAAAGGTAATCTAACGATTTTTGATTTGCCAGAGTTGGAATTTACCTATGCGCCACCGTTTGGCTCTGCTAAAGATCCGGTCAATATGCTGGGATATGCAGCCTTAAACTTGGTAGAAGGTTTGAGTGACAATATCCAGTGGTATGAATTGGAAGATGAACTAGCTGCTGGTAAGAAGTTCCTAGATGTGCGGACGGCCAGTGAGCTTCAACAAGGTCGTTTGAAAGTAGATACAGTTCACATTCCATTGAATGAGCTGCGTGAGCGTTTAGGAGAGCTAGACAAGTCGCAGGACTACATCGTGAGCTGTCATAGCGGACTTCGCAGCTATATTGCTGAGCGCATTCTTAAACAAGCAGGATTTTCTGTTAAGAACCTAGACGGCGCTTTTGCCTTGTACAAAATGGTAAAACCAGAGGGAGTAGAATATGGAAACTAGCATCAGTATGCCTGAATTTTATAAAAAATATCAGACAGAAACCTTATCCATTCTTGATGTGCGAGAAGATTATGAGTTTCAAATGGGACACGTGCCGACGGCAAAAAATCTGCCATTAAGCACTTTTGAGACGAGCTACAAACAACTCAGCCAGCAGGAGAAATACTATGTCATCTGCCAATCTGGCGCACGTTCTGCGGCTGCGTGTCAGTTTTTAAGTGCGCAAGGTTTGCATGTGACCAATGTGGCTGGGGGCATGAATATCTGGCCCGGAGAGGTGGAGTAAAATAAAAGAAAATCCGATTAAGTGCTGTCTTAATCGGGTTTATTCGTATTACAATTCAACAATATGAGCTTCGTAGCCAATGGCTTCTAGGAATTTGAGTAGGTCTGTCGTGTTTAAAAAGAGTGTTTTCTCATTGGTATTGGGGTGAAAACTCATGCGTTTTTCTGACATGATTTCTTTGTCAAAATAGACTTGAATATCTTTGTCTACATTGTTTAACAATCCAAAAGGAGAAACAACACCTGCTGGTAACATCATTTTTTCAAATAGACTATCAGATGATGCCATGCGGATTCTATTGGCTTTTACCAGTTCTTTAAATAAGTCCATGTCCAAGCGCTTTTTGTCGTCCATGATGAGCAAGTAGTAGGCGGTTTTCTTCTTGTTAGTGAGAAACATCGTTTTGGTGCGGACGCCTTCAATGCCTTCGATAAAGCTGTCTGCCTGCTCGGTCGTAAGTGCCGGTTCGTGTTCCACGATTTCAAATGGAATGTTTAACTTGTTCAAGGTTTCTTCTACTTTTGCGTATAAGTCCATTTTACTTGCCTCCTTTGATTTGTTTTATTACTCTTATTATACCATATTGAGGAGGACTTTTCTTTCAATGGTTGGCAACCTGCCCCCAAAAGCAGTCCATTCCGTCGATCGGGTCACTAGTCTGTCCTAAAAGCAGTTCACCTCGTTGACCGGGTTCGACCGCTTGTCCTAAAAGTAGTTCACTCCGTCGACTGGGTCGCTAGTCTGTCCCAAAAGCAGTCCACTCCGTCGACCGGGTCGCTAGTCTGTCCTAAAAGCAGTTCACCTCGTCGACCGGGTCGATAATCTGTCCTAAAAGTAATTCACTCCGTCCGCCGGGCTGACAGCTTGCCTAGAAACAAGTTTGCTCTGTCCGCTGGGCTGACGACTTGCCTAGAAATAAGTTCACTCCGTCCGCCGGGCTGACAGCTTGCCTAGAAACAAGTTTGCTCTGTCCGCCGGGCTGACGACTTGCCTAGAAACAGGTTCACTTCGTCCGCCGGGCGGACACACTCCTTTAAGAACTACTTTTGCTCATTGTGCAGTTCTATTTTTCTAAAAAAGTGATAGTTGGAATCATCCCTTATATTGTGTACCGTAAATAAACAAACCTCAGCAGTTTTCGTCGCCTGCTGAGGTTATTTTCGCTTGATAAGGTATTGGACGGCTTTCTCTAGTCGCTCTTTTTGTGCTTCGGGGTCGTCCAAAGGGTGATTGAGACATTCAGTGAGATTTTCAGTAATCATCAACTCAATGACCCGCTCGACACTAGAGCGAACAGCGGTTAATTGGGTGATAATGTCCGCACAGTCGCGCTCTTCCTCTATCATTTTTTGAATGCCGCGCAGTTGTCCTTCGGAGCGTTTCAGCCGCGTAATAAGCTTTGAATTTGCCATGTCCTTGTCCTCAGTTTATTTTTTTACATTATATCTTGAATAGACCTCTTTGTCAAAGTTCTCGCTCCGCCCTTTTCATGGTATAATGAAAGAAATAGAGTGTCACTTACAATGGAGTTTCTATTTGAGCAGAAAGCTGCTAGTAACTGGATTTCATGGGTGTATGAAGGTTTAGTTATGCCTTGATTTATGGTATAATGATAAAACACTTGAAAGAGGATAAAAGGATGAATATTCAACAACTGCGCTATGTTGTAGCCATTGCCAATAGTGGCACCTTTCGTGAAGCCGCTGAGAAAATGTATGTCAGCCAGCCTAGTTTATCCATTGCGGTTCGAGAATTAGAAAAAGAACTGGGTTTTAAAGTATTTCGCAGAACGAGTAGCGGTACATTTCTGACACGTCGAGGGATGGAATTTTACGAAAAAGCTCAAGAATTGGTTAAAGGATTTGATGTCTTTCAAAATCAGTATGCCAATCCAGAGGAAGAAAAAGCAGAATTTTCCATTGCCAGCCAGCATTATGATTTCTTGCCGCCTCTGATAACAGAATTTGCTAAACGCTATCCAAAAGGTAAGAATTTCCGAATTTTTGAATCTACAACGGTGCAGATTTTAAACGAAGTTGCACAAGGACACAGCGAGATTGGCATTATCTATCTGAACAATCAAAATACCAAGGGAATGATGCAGCGGATTGATAAATTGGGGCTGGAAGTGGTAGATTTGATTCCTTTTCGGACGCATATCTATCTACGGGCAGATCACCCCTTAGCTGGGAAAGAGGAGCTTACTATGGAAGATTTAGCAGATCTGCCGACAGTTCGTTTTACACAGGAAAAGGACGAATATCTTTATTACTCAGAGAATTTCGTGGACACCAGTGCCAGTTCTCAGATATTTAATGTGACGGACCGTGCCACTTTAAATGGTATTTTGGAGCGGACAGATGCTTATGCTACAGGATCTGGATTTTTGGATAGCAATAGCGTAAACGGCATTACGGTGATTCGGTTAAAAGACAATTTGGAAAACCGTATGGTTTATGTCAAACGCGAAGAAGTAGAGCTTTCGCCGGTCGGTGCAGCTTTTGTTGCTGTGATGGAAGAATATTTTGCAAAAAGAGGTAAAAAATGAAACGAAAAGTGATGGTGCCAATTGTGATTGTAGCCTTGATTGCGCTGGATCAATGGGTCAAGTTTGAAATTGTCAAAAACATTCAATTAGGCGAAGTAAAGCCCTTCATTCCAAAGATTTTGAGTTTGACTTATTTGCGAAATACAGGAGCAGCATTTTCAATTCTGGAAAACCAGCAATGGTTGTTTGCGGTAATTACTTTAGTGGTGATTGGAGCTGCTATTTGGTATTTGAGCAAACACATTAAAGGTTCTGCCTGGCTGTTGTCTGGTTTGAGCTTGATTATTGCAGGGGGAATTGGTAATTTTATTGACCGTATGCGCCAAGGCTTTGTCGTGGATATGTTTCAGCTTGATTTTATCAATTTTGCAATTTTTAATGTTGCGGATAGTTATCTGACGATTGGCGTGCTTGTACTGATAGTGATGATGTTAAAGGAAGAGGACAATGCAAGTTAAAGTAGAGATTGGCGGTGTACGGTTGGACAAGGCGGTTGCTGATTTGACATCATTATCCCGCAGCCATGCCAATGAGCAAATCAAAAATGGACAAATCTTAGTCAACGGGCAAGTCAAGAAAGCCAAGTATGCTGTCAAGGCAGGTGATGTGATTACTTATGAATTGCCCGAACCAGAAGCACTGGAGTATGTAGCAGAAAATCTGCCGCTAGATATTGTTTATCAGGATGAAGATGTCGCAGTGGTGAACAAGGCTCAAGGTATGGTGGTGCATCCAAGTGCAGGGCATACGAGTGGAACACTGGTCAATGCGCTGATGTACCATATCAAGGATTTGTCCGGTATTAATGGTGTTTTGCGCCCTGGAATTGTCCATCGGATTGATAAGGATACATCAGGATTGCTGATGATTGCCAAGAACGATGATGCGCATATCAAGCTTGCTGAGGAGTTAAAAGATAAAAAATCCCTGCGGAAATATTGGGCGATTGTGCATGGCAATCTGCCGAATGACAGAGGCGTTATTGAAGCACCGATTGGACGCAGCGAAAAAGATAGAAAAAAACAAGCTGTCACGGCAAAGGGAAAGCCAGCTGTGACACGTTTTCACGTTTTAGAGCGTTTTGGCAATTATACGCTGGTAGAATTGCAGTTGGAAACAGGTCGTACCCACCAAATCCGTGTGCACATGGCTTATATTGGTCATCCAGTAGCGGGTGACGAAGTGTACGGACCGCGGAAAACGCTAAAAGGGCATGGACAATTCTTACATGCCAGAACGCTTGGATTTACTCATCCTAAGACGGGAGAAGTCATGAAATTTACAGCAGAAGCGCCAGCTATTTTCCAAGAAACACTAGAGAAATTGAGAAAAGGAATGGAGTGAGAGAATATCTTTTCCTGCTTCATTTCTTTTTTATTTTGCTCGAAATTTTGGTATAATAATGCAATATATCAGCTTTGGAGAGGGTTATGAAATATAGACGAATTGTATGTAAAGTCGGTACCAGTTCTTTAACAAATGAGGATGGAAGTTTATCGAGAGCGAAAGTGAGAGTGATTACTCAGCAGTTAGCCATGCTACATGAAGCAGGGCACGAAGTGATTTTAGTCTCATCAGGAGCTATAGCAGCGGGTTTCTCATCTTTGGGCTTTAAGAAACGCCCGACAAAAATTGCAGACAAGCAAGCGTCCGCAGCGGTAGGTCAGGGCTTGTTGCTAGAAGAATACACGACGAATCTGCTATTGAAAAAGATTGTCTCGGCTCAAATTTTACTAACACAAGATGATTTTGCGGATAAACGACGCTATAAAAATGCACATCAAGCGATTTCTGTCTTGCTTAACAGAGGAGCCATTCCGATTATCAATGAAAATGATACGGTTTCCATTGCTGAGTTGAAAGTCGGTGACAATGATACGTTGAGCGCTCAGGTTGCGTCTATGGTGCAAGCAGATTTGTTAGTTTTATTAACGGATGTTGACGGGCTTTATACGGCAAATCCAGTCAATCATCCTGATGCCAAGCGCCTTGATTTGGTAGAGGAGATTACGACGGAGTTGCTTGAAATGGCAGGTGGAGCAGGCTCTTCTAATGGAACAGGTGGTATGCTGACCAAGCTGAAAGCAGCAACGATTGCCACTATGGCAGGGGTTCCTGTTTACATTTGCTCTTCTTTGAAAGAGCAACCCCTCATCGAAGCCGCAGAAAATCAGGGAAATGGCACATTTTTTACTGCTTCAGCCAAAAATATGAAAACGCAAAAACAATGGTTGGCTTTTTACGCTACCAGTCAAGGCTCTATCTGGGTGGATAGAGGAGCAAGCACAGCATTGAGTGAGCAAGGCAAGAGCTTACTTGTTTCAGGAATTTCAAAAATGTCAGGACACTTTTCTTATGATGATATTGTGACCGTCTATGAAAAGGACACAGAGCGCATTTTAGGAAAAGGACGTGTTCGTTTTGGGCAGTCAGCTTTGCAAGATATGCTGAAAGCCAATAAACCAAAGGGAGTGGTAATTCACCGAGACCATTGGATTTCACTAACGCCTGAATTGGAATTATTATTGTCAGAATTTTAAGAGGAAGTAGGATATGAATAGTACACAAGGCTTACTAGAGAAAATCAAGCAAGCAAAAAAATCAATTAACACAGCTTCAACAACTGAGAAAAATAAAGCTCTATCTTTGATGGCTGATTATTTAGAAGCAGCTACGGACGCAATTTTAATAGCCAATGCGGAAGATATGACAGCAGCAAGAGGTCATATTTCTGAGGTCATGTTGGATCGTCTGTATTTAGATGCCAATCGCATCAAAGACATGGCAACTGGTATTCGTCAAGTGATTGCGTTGCCAGATCCCGTTGGAGACATCTTAGAAGTCTCTCATTTGGAAAATGGACTAGAAATCACTAAGAAGCGGGTAGCTCTTGGAGTGATTGGAATTATCTATGAAAGTCGTCCAAATGTGACATCTGATGCAGCCGCATTAGCCATTAAGAGCGGGAATGCAGTTATCCTTCGTAGTGGAAAAGAGGCACACAAAACAGCAGCTGCCATTGTTTCCGCGCTAAAGGCGGCACTTCGTCAGACCGCAATTTCAGATGATTGCTTGCAGTTGGTGTCAGATACCAGTCGTGAAAGTGCTCAAATCTTGATGAAGGCAAAAGGCTATTTGGACTTGCTAATTCCTCGTGGGGGCGCGGGGCTGATTCAAGCGGTTGTTGAAAATGCGACCGTTCCTGTGATTGAGACTGGTACGGGGCTTGTTCATATCTATGTTGATAAGGACGCTGACCAAGAAATGGCACTAGAGATTATCAACAATGCCAAAACCAGTCGTCCTTCGGTCTGCAATGCAATGGAGGTTTGTTTGGTTCATAAAGAAATTGCTTCCCAGTTTCTCTCAACATTAGAAGAACGCTTAGTAACTGTTCGTAAAGCGCGTGGGGTAGTACCTGTTCAACTTCGATTGAATGAAACAGCTCGCTCTTTCATCTCAGGGGAAATAGCAGAGCCTAGCGACTTTGATAGCGAATTTTCAGATTACATCATGGCTGTAAAGGTAGTGGATTCTTTGGAAGAAGCTATCACACATATTGAGCAACACAGCACACATCATTCAGATGCCATTATTACCAACAATGCCACCAGCGCAGCGATTTTTACAGAGCAGGTTGATAGTGCAGCAGTCTATGTCAATGCCTCCACACGTTTCACAGACGGTGGAGAATTTGGTTTAGGCTGTGAAATGGGGATTTCTACTCAGAAATTACACGCACGCGGTCCGATGGGCTTAAAAGAATTAACGAGTTATAAATATGTTGTGCAAGGTTCAGGACAAATTAGGGAGTAAAAACATGAAAATTGGATTTATCGGCTTAGGAAATATGGGTGGCGGTTTAGCACGTGTAGTGGCTAGGCAAAAAAAACATCAAATCCTGCTCGCAAATCGAAGCTCAGAAAAAGCAAAGCAGATTGCGAATGAAGTGGGTGGCGAACCTGTCACGAACGAAGTCATCTTTGAGCAAGCAGATGTGATTTTCTTAGGTGTTAAACCCACTCAATTTGCGGATTTGTTACAAGAATACCATGTTATTTTGGAAAAGCGCAGCTCTGTTTTACTCATTTCTATGGCTGCCGGCTTGACCTTGCAGCAGTTAGAAGCTCTCGTTCCTACACAACATCGGTTAATCCGGATAATGCCCAATACGCCTGTTGCAGTTGGTGCTGGTGTTATCAGCTATGCTTTATCAGATGAAGCAACAGAGCAGGATGAACACTTGTTGTGTGAACTATTGGATCCTGCCGGTTTGTTGGTTCATTTAAAGGAGCAGCAGTTAGATGCGGCAACTGCTGTGGCTGGATGTGGTCCTGCGTTTGTTTATCTCTTTTTGGAAGCACTGGCTGATGCAGGGGTACAAACTGGCTTACCACGAGATTTGGCTTTGCAATTAGCGAATCAAACCCTTTTAGGTTCAGCGGTATTAGTCAAAGAAAGTGGCCAACATCCTGCGGTTCTCAAAGATCAGGTTTGTAGCCCAGCAGGCTCAACGATTGCGGGAGTAGCGAGTCTTGAAGCAGATGCTTTCAGAGGAAACATTATCAAAGCCGTTGCTGCATCTTATAAACGCACTCAGGAACTGGGGAAATGAATAAACTTATGATACTACGTCTTTACAGCAATTTAAGAATGAACCATTAATTAGAATGTTACTTCAAGTTTGATATGGTGAAATGTATCTTTTAACAATTAGTCATTTTCTTTAATTTGTCAAATTTTCTATTTTATAGTAAAATGTAAAAACATGATAAATTCTAGGCAAGATGCTTGGTGATTAGTGAGGAGAGAATATGAATCAATTACCAAATTGTCCAAAATGCAACTCAGAATATGTTTACGAAGACGGTTTGCTGTTAGTTTGCCCTGAATGTGCATTTGAATGGAATCCAGCAGAAATCGTTGAAGAAGATAATCGCATCAGAGCAATTGATGCAAATGGGAATCAGCTTGCGGACGGAGATACCGTCACTCTCATCAAAGATTTAAAGGTCAAAGGTGCTCCAAAGGATTTGAAACAAGGGACGCGCGTGAAAAATATTCGGATTGTAGAAGGAGACCACAATATTGACTGCAAGATTGATGGTTTTGGTGCGATGAAGCTCAAATCAGAGTTTGTCAAGAAAATTTGAGGTTGATGATGAAGCGAAATGTGATTTTTTATAGCCGCATGATATTGTTTATGTTAGGGTTTACAGGAGTCTACCTTGAAATCACAAAGCATGGTGGCTTAGGAATGCTGATGTACTACACAGTTTTATCTAACATGATTGTTACAGCTTTTACGGCCTATTTGCTCTATCTAATGGCACGTTCTGAACAACGCTGGCAAACGCAGTCGCTGTTTCGGCTAAAAGGCGGAGTGACCATGTGTATTATGATTACATGCGTCATTTATCATTTTATGTTGGCACCGCTTGCAACTGATTTTTATCGACTTGAAAATTTCCTTTGTCATTACATTGTGCCACTATGGTTTTTAGCAGATACCTTGTTGTTTGATAAACGCTCACAATATCGTTGGTTTGACCCGATTGCTTGGACGAGTGTGCCTTTGATTTATTTGGCTTTTGCTCTATTTAATGGCCTAATTATCAAATGGTCTATTCCAGGTGCAAAAGATAGTCCTTTTGCTTATTTCTTCTTAAATATTCCAAAATACGGTTGGCCGTATGTGTTGCAATGGTCACTTAAAATTTTTATCGGCTATTTGTTAGCAGGTTTCTTATTTTATGGGGTTATGTCCCTATCCTCGCGTAGGAAATTGTCTTCTTAATACTTGAAAATAGATTCTGTTTGAAGAAAACCATTCTTTTTGAATAATTTTCTTCAGACTTTTTTCTTTCCGAAAGATAAATTGCTTGAAACTAAGCTAAAAATATGATATCTATAATAAATACAAGATTTTAGTAAATAAAAAGTTTCATAATTTTTAAATTTAAAAGCAAATATTTTGACATCATTAAATT
>NZ_KV841602.1:0-261 GCF_001839535.1 Streptococcus sp. HMSC36C04
TCCTTATAAACGTACGTCACTTCCGTCGTCCCTTTGACAACCTGGCCTTTCTCCTGACCTTTGGTCTTCTCGGAAACCCGTTCATAGGTCTTCCCGTCTGGCGTCACAATCGTTGCTAACGCATGGGGCGTCGTATCATAAGGCGTATTGGTGGAGGCTCCTTCAACGACTTTCACATCCGCTTGGAGCTGGTGACCGGACTCATCTTGGTAATGAACCGTCACATTCCCAAACACTTCCTTATAAACGTACGTCACTTCC
>NZ_KV841603.1:0-226 GCF_001839535.1 Streptococcus sp. HMSC36C04
TATAGTCCGTACGGGATTCGAACCCGTGTTACCGCCGTGAAAAGGCGGTGTCTTAACCCCTTGACCAACGGACCATATCTTAAAATGGGCACGAGTGGACTCGAACCACCGACCTCACGCTTATCAGGCGTGCGCTCTAACCACCTGAGCTACGCGCCCAAGTCCAAAAACTTGGTATGGTTGAACATCTCTGTTCAAAGCGGGTGACGAGAATCGAACTCGCGAC
>NZ_KV841604.1:0-124556 GCF_001839535.1 Streptococcus sp. HMSC36C04
TTTTGTTGCACTATATTTTACAATTTATCATTTACAAATCTAATATTGCATATTCTGTGCGGTAGCCTATTTGCAGGATTTTTCCGTCTTTTTCTAAGATTGGACGCTTGATGAGCATACCATCGGTTGCTAGAAGCTCTGCGGCTTCTCCTGCGGACAATCCTGATAGTTTATCTTTCAAACCTAGCTCACGATATTTGAGTCCACTAGTGTTGAAGAAAGATTTGATGTTTAAATCAGAATTTTCCATCCAAGTTAGAATTTTCTCTTTACTCGGTGTTTCCTTGACAATGTCTACTGCTTCAAAGTCCAGACCCAAGTGGTTTAATTCAGCCTTAGCTTTGCGACAGGTCGAACATTTTGGATATTCAATAAATCGTAACATATCATTTCTCCATTTATATCATTTATCTAAAGCTTTCTCGCTAAGCTCTACGCCTTCATGCTCCAAAAGCCATATTTTCTTGTCTAATCTCCCAGCATAGCCAGTTAGTTGTCCTTGACTTCCTAGCACCCGATGACAAGGAACGATGATAGAAAAAGGATTTCTACCTACAGCACCGCCAACAGCCTGCGCAGAACGATTACCTAACTTCTTTGCTATCTGACCATAAGTAACTGTTTCTCCGTAAGGAATAGTTTGCAAATAAGCCCAGACCCGTTGTTGAAAATCTGTCCCAACAACAGCTAAAGGAAGACCCGAAAAGTCTGGATACTTTCCGCTAAAATAATCATCTAGCAAAAGACGAGTTTTTTTCAGAATATCATTTTCTACTGGCATCGTGGCCTTCTCTAAACCACGCTCAAAATATTTCTGCTTGAGAAACCAGGCTCCAATAAGCCCTGTCTCATCAGCAACTAAAGACATTTCTCCTAAAGGGGAAGTATAAATTTGTTTATAAAAAGTCATTTTTACTCACTGACTTGCTCATGATAACGAGCATATAATTCACTCTTATTCCAACCATATTTTTTAGCCACTTCTTTGATAGCTTGATTTTTCTTTGCTCCTGCTGCTACTAGAAAATCAATCTCTGCCAACAAATCCGCTTCTGACTGCTCAACCACTTCTTCGCTCGCTCCTTCCACAATCAGCAAGCATTCGCCCTTAAGCGGATTTTCTGAAATATGGTCTATCACTTCGGAAATCAAGCCACGTTGGTATTCCTCATAAATCTTAGTCAATTCCCGTACCAGAACAACGGAGCGATTTCCATAAATACTAAGCATATTTTCTAAAGTAGCCTTAACCCGATGAGGAGATTCGTAAAAAATCTGTGTCTCTGGATAGGCTTTTTTATTAGAAAAAAACTCTTTTTGCCGACCAGCCTTGCGTGGCAAAAATCCATAAAAAATATGAGGTTGCGGAGCAAGACCACTAGCTATCAAAGCTGAAACACCTGCGCTGGGACCAGGTACAGTCACTACTGCGATTTCCTCAGCAATAGCAGCTTTGACTAAATCATGCCCTGGATCCGAAATGCTAGGCAAGCCGGCATCCGAAACCTGCGCAATATCCTGACCACTTTTCAGCAAACGAATCAAATCAGGGATTTTTTCTTTGGCATTATGCTCATGAAAGCTAATCTGCTTCGTAGCAATGTCAAAATGCTTGAGCAACAGACCAGTATTTCTGGTATCTTCTGCTGCAATGAAATCGACTTCTTTCAGAGTATTTACCATACGGATACTCATATCGTCCATATTCCCAATCGGAGTTGCCACCAGATAGAGCTTCCCATAAGGAGACTGACCCTTAAAACTTTTTTGAATCTGCATGCTTACTCCCTAAAAAGTAATTCATCACAAAACATACATTCTGCATCATTTTCACGGCGTTGCCCATAAAAATCTGTGCACACATGAAAACCATCTTCATAGAGTTTGCGCAAATTATCCCGGTTTCTTTTTGTTTTTGGTGTTGCTGCGTGCTCTACCTGTCCTAATCGCTCTCTTAATTTATCATTTTCCAAGCGCAGCGCTACATTTTCTTCCACCACGCTTTTCAGATTTTTCTTAATCGCTTCTACTTCTGCTAAAGTAACAAGCAGATTTTGAGAAAATTCATCAAGAGCATCAAATAATTCTTTTTTATTCATCCTCACTACCATTTTCCTGTACCAACGTAGCCATCATTCTCTTTCTTGTAACACCATATATTCTAGTGCATTTTGAAAATTAACATTGGCTTGCCACATTTTTCTTGCTGTAAATATACCTTCTAAATAGAAGCGTCCCCACGTTGTTTGCATTTCTTTTGCAAAGAGAAGCTCCAAGAGTTTCAAAACCTGTTCTTGCTTTTCCTTATCATCTGCCAGACTAGCCAACTTCGCAACCTGCAAATAAGCGGCCTCTTTTCGATTTAAGCAAAGCGATGCAAAACGCTCACATTCTGCTGCCAAGTCAAAAAAAGCTGGGCTGGCCGCCAAACGTAGGGCTTCTTCTTCTGTTTGACTATAAGCAGTTAACAATTCTGCTTGTGTCTTTATCAGCCCAGCCTGCTCCAATTTTTCAAGCAAATAGACTTGATTTTTTGGAAAATGAAATAGCTGCGCTCGGCTTTTAATCGTGGACAAAATAAGATTTTCATCCGCTGTCAACAAGAAAATATACACTTCACTTTGCGGCTCTTCAATGACCTTCAACAGCGAATTAGCTGCATTGACATGCATCTTGTCCGCATCACAAATGATAAACACTTGCTTGCTGCTTTCAAACCCTGACTGAGAAAAATTACGCACTAGTTCTCGGACACGCTCTGTCTTGATAATCTGATTGACAGGACGGACGACTGTCACATCTGAAAAATCCTCTTCCTCAATCAACCGACAATTTCGACATTCTCCACAAGGAAGAACGCCATTTTTATTGGTGCAAAACAAGCTCTGTGCCAAACATTGAGTCATTTCAAAACTGCCGAAAGCCCCTGTAAACAGATAAGCATGATTCAGCCGATGTTGCTGTAAAATGTGCTCAAAACGCTCAAACAAAACTGGCTGCAACTGAGCTAATTCTTCTATTTTCATCTTAAACTCTCAACTCGTTCTGCCAATACTGCTAAAGTATCTGCAACGACCTTTTCTAGTGGCTGACTAGCATCGATTTTTCTCACACGGTTTGGCTCTTTTTCAAGAATAGACAAATACCCCTCACGCACGCGCCGATGCCATTCCACACTTTCACGATCCAAGCGGTCCGCACCACGCTCTTTGCTCTTAGCAATACGAGCCAAGCCTTCCTCTGCTTCAATATCAAAATAAAGGGTCAAATCTGGCTTCAAACCGTCGGTCGCAAAATCATTCAGCCAATCAATATCAGCCACCTTCAAGCCTCGACCAAAACCTTGATACGCCACCGAACTATCAATAAAGCGATCCACCAGCACCATTTCACCACGATCTAAAGCAGGTAAAATACGTTCCACCAAATGTTGCCTACGACTGGCAATATAGAGGAGCAATTCCGTTTTTTCATCGATTTCCGTATGCTTCGGATCTAAAACAACATCGCGAATCTTCTCCGCAACTGCCACTCCACCAGGCTCACGCGTAGTGACAAACGCCTGCCCTTTTGCTTCTAAAATCGGAATCAAGGCTTCTAAAACACTTGATTTTCCTGCACCGTCTGGTCCCTCTAAAGAGATGAATATTCCTTTTGCCATACTAACTCATTTCTTCCTTTTTCTCCTTTCTATTTTAACAAAAAACTCCAGAAAAATCATTGCCAGAAAAAGTTTAAAAAAATTTTTTCAAAATGATACATAAGTTTTCAAGATTTGATACAATAGAATGTACAGAAATTATTAGGAGGTTATTATGTCTAAGTTTAAAAACTATCTAACGATTATTCTAGGAGCTGGAATTTTTGCTTTTGCAATCAATTATCTGATTATTCCGAATCATTTGTATGAGGGAGGCGCAACTGGTGTGACCCTCATTACATACTATCTTTTTAAGATTCCTGTTTCACTGATGAATCTCATCATCAACATTCCTCTTTTCATTATTGCTTGGAAAATTTTTGGATCGCGGCTTTTGTACTCTAGTATCTTAGGGACTTTTGCCGTTTCTGCTTGGCTGGCGGTCTTTGAAAAAATCCCTTTCGTGATTAACCTTGAAGGCGACCTCGTGATTGTGACGCTTCTGACAGGGATTATTGCTGGCGTTGGACTAGGAATTGTTTTCAATGCCGGTGGTACGACTGGCGGTACCGATATTATTGCTCGAATCGCTAACAAGTATACGAATATCTCCATGGGAAAATTGATGTTTACTGTAGACTTCTGCGTCCTTATTTTCGTTATACTTGTTTTTAAAGATGTTCGCTTAGTGACTTATACCTTGATTTTTGTCTTTATCGCTTCACGAGTAATTGACTTGATTGGTGAAGGCGGTTATGCCGGCAAGGGCTTCATGGTTATCACTAGCCATCCAGAAGAATTAGCAAAGAAAATTGACGAAGATCTCGGTCGTGGAATTACTTTTATCAATGGACAAGGCTACTACAGCGAGAATGATCTGAAACTCATTTACTGCGTTGTTGGACGAAACGAAATGCAATCCATGAAAAAAGTTATTCATAGCGTCGATCCACATGCCTTTATTACCATTACAGATGCCCATGAAATCCTTGGTGAAGGCTTTACCTTAGATGTCAATAAGCAACCTATTCAGAAATAATCTTGCTCCCATTATAAAAAACGCATGATCACAGTTAAAAGACTGCTCTCATGCGTTTTTGTTATTTTATAATGCTTTTGCTGACGTACGGGTAATGTCTTCTACCTGAATACCTTTGTCTTCAAATTTCGCTTTTAAAGCCGGCAAATCCACATTGCCATCAATTTGAACTTCAATGATAACCTTGCCATCTTTGCGTGGAATATTAACAGCGTTAGAGATGTTGAGATTTTCTTCGACAATCAAATGCACTATCTTCTCCAACACACCGACTTCATCTTCTGTAATGAAACGCACGCGAATACCTTCTTCACCATAGCCAGCAATTTCAAGAAAGGCTCTGAAAACATCACGATCTGTAATGACGCCGTATACTTGCTGGTTGTCCACCACTGGCAAAATGCCAATTTTATTTTTCAGCATCAAGTAAGTAGCATCTTCCAAACTAGCAAATTGTGATACCGTCACCACATCACGAATCATGACATCTTTAATTTTGGTCTTGTTTAGCAAATAATTCATCTCATAGATAGACAAGCTGGTCGCTTTTGAAGGACTTGCTTCGGCAATCGTTCCTTCAGTCACCAAACCGACCAATTGGTCATTTTCAATAACAGGAAGCCGGTGCAATCCTTGCTCCCGCATAATATCCGCCGCATGCGCTACCGTCGTGTCTGGACTAATGTACACTACTTTTCGTGTCATAAAATCTTTAACTGCCATGGGAATCTCCTTTATCTTTGATCTTTCAGTTCTATTATACTGTATTTTCTAGTTTATTTCAAACGCTTTCAATCTACTTACCTATGTTTTCAAGAATATTATTAGTGAATAAAAAAGAAGTAGAAAACCACTTCTTTCTCCTTTTTTCACCCACCGAGATAAGCCTTGCGGACTTCATCGGAAGCGAGCAATTCTTTTCCTGTGCCAGACAAGACAATATTTCCTGTTTCTAAAACATAGCCACGGTCGGCAATTGAGAGGGCTTTGTTAGCATTTTGCTCAATCAATAGAACAGTTGTGCCTTGTTTTTGAATATCTTGAATAATATCAAAAATTTCTTGAATGAAGAGAGGAGCCAGTCCCATTGAAGGCTCATCTAAAAGCAGAAGTTTGGGAGTAGACATAAGAGCTCGTCCCATAGCAAGCATCTGCTGCTCACCTCCAGAAAGAGTTGCAGCATCTTGATTTTTACGTTCTTCTAAGCGCGGAAAGCGTGAGAAGACTTTTTTTAGATTCGCTTGATTTTCATCACGATTTGTCTTTAGAAAAGCACCCATTTCTAGGTTTTCCAAAACAGTCAGGCCTGGGAAAACATGGCGTCCTTCGGGTACCTGAGAAAGCCCTGCTGCTACAATTTTCTGAGCAGGAACTTTTTGAATTTCATTTCCTAGAAACTCAATTTTTCCTGCACTTGGACGAACCAGTCCTGAAATGGTTCGAAGAATCGTTGTTTTTCCGGCACCATTGGCACCGATGAGAGAAACAACTTCGCCCTCGTTGACTTCAAAGCTGACATCTCGGACAGCCTGAATCATGCCATAATGGACGGAAAGATTTTCAACTTTTAGCATAGACATTAGGCTTCACCTCCCAGATAGGCTTCAATAACACGCTTATCATTTTTAATCTCGTCAGGAGTTCCGTGTGCGATCAAACGACCATACTCCAATACATAAATTCGTTCCGTCACTTCCATAACTAGGCTCATGTCATGCTCAATCAGCATGATTGTGATTTGGAATTCATTTTTTATGCGACGAATTAACTCTGTCAATTCTGCTGTTTCCTGCGGATTCATTCCCGCAGCAGGCTCATCAAGAAAAAGAATTTTAGGCTCTGTTGCTAGAGCACGCACGATTTCCAAACGGCGTTGTTGACCGTAAGCTAAATTCTTAGCAAGTGTTTCTGCTTCACCGTCTAGGTCAAAGATTTTTAGCAATTTCAATGCTTTCTCACGCAATTCTGCTTCATTTTTATAGAAAGCTGGCAAACGAAAGAAGCTAGCAAAAACATGTGCTTTGTGGTGATTTCCAAAAGCAATCAAGACATTCTCTAGGACTGTCAAATCTTTAAACAAGCGAATATTTTGGAATGTCCGACTGAGTCCTAAAGAAGCAATCTTATAAGGTGCCTTGCCATTGAGCAAATGCCCATCCAAGGTCACGCTTCCTTCACTTGGTTCATAAACACCGGTCAGTAAGTTAAACAAAGTTGTTTTTCCAGCACCATTTGGACCAATGAGACCGACTAATTCGCCCTCATTCAGCTCCAAGGTAACATCGCCAACAGCAGTCAGCCCGCCGAAATTTTTTGTTAAGTTTTTTACATCAAGAAGCGCCATTAGTTGACCTCCTTATCTTTTTTAAAGAAGCGTGATAGGCTCAATTCCCATGTGCCAAGAAGTCCTCCCGGACGGAAAATCATCACTAAAATTAAAGCAAGAGAGTAGATAATCATCCGAATGCTTGCTACATTTTGAAGCACCATGTTTAAAATTCCCAAAACAATCGCTGCAACAATGGTACCAGTCATAGAACCAAGACCACCAAATACCACAATAATCAAGACATTGATACTATTGATAAAAGTATAATCTTTCGGCACAACAGAGCCAATAAATCCTGCTTGGAGTGAGCCTGCGATACTAGCTGTCATCGCTCCAAAAACAAAGGCAATGACTTTGATTTTAGTGGTATTGACCCCCACAGATTCTGCTGCAATTTCATCTTCACGAACTGACAAGGTTGCTCGTCCAATTGGGCTGCGCAAGAAATTGATGGTTAAAATAGTTGTGATAACTACAAAGAAATACACCATTTGCCAATTGGTAAAAGCAGGAATACCCAAGATACCTGCGGCTCCGTTGGTCAAATCGCCTCCATTGATGATTAAAATCCGAATGATTTCAGAAACCCCAAGCGTGGCAATTGCTAGATAATCGCCCTTCAAACGAAGAGTAGGAATCCCGACAATCAAAGCGACTGCTCCTGCAATCAATGCCCCTAACACCATAGCCGCAAAAAAGGCAGGATAGGTAGCAGATTTCGAACCAATAATTGCAGCTGCATAAGCACCAATTGCCATGAAGCCAGCATGCCCCAGAGAAAATTGACCAGAAAAGCCGACAATCAAATTCAACCCTACTGCTAAAATAATGTTAATACCGATTTGTTGTAAGATTTGCAAGTAAAAATCATTCAAAACTCCAGCGCTGACAAGGAGAGTCAGCAAACCGTAACCGGCAAGAAGGAGCACAAACCATAGAATATTTACTTTTACATTCTTTTTCATCGCTTACACCTTCTCTTTCACATTCTTACCAAGAATACCTGCAGGACGGACAAGTAAAATCAAGATTAAGATACCGTACACAATCGCATCGCGGAAATCTGACATACCAAAAGCTGTCGCAAAGGTTTCTAATAGACCAATGACAAAGCCCCCCAGTGCTGCTCCGGGGATAATACCAATCCCACCAAGTACCGCAGCGACAAATGATTTCAACCCTGGTGTCATTCCCATCAAAGGCTCCAAAGAATTATAATAAAGCGCGATGAGTACACCTGCTGCTCCTGCCAAAGCAGAACCTAAAGCAAAAGTGAAACTAATTGTACGATTGACATTGATTCCCATTAGCTGCGCTGCATCACTATCAACAGAAACTGCCCGCATGGCTTTTCCCATTTTTGTTTTTTGAACGATGACTTGTAACAACACCATTAAAATTAGGGAAACAGCCAAAATCATTAATTGGATATTGGTGAGACTAATCGGTCCAAAACTATAACGAACCGTTTCAATCACTTGGGGGAACGAACGAGTATTGGCTCCTACAAAATACACCATCACGTACTCCAAGAAAAACGAAACACCAATTGCAGTAATCAAAGCTGCAATTCGAGTCGAATTTCTCAACGGGCGATAAGCCAAAAATTCGACTAGTACGCCTAAAGCCGCTGTCCCAATCATTGCAAAGATTAAGGCAAGGAAAAAATTAAGATGAAGGAAATTTATCAAGAAATACCCCATAAAAGCACCCATCATGTAAATATCTCCATGAGCGAAATTGATGAGTTTGATAATTCCATAAACCATGGTATAGCCGAGAGCGAGCAAAGCATAGACGCTCCCTAAAATTAGACCATTAACAAGTTGTTGGAGCATGGCCACCACACTTTCTAATTATAGTATAGAAGAAAGAACTATGTGATCGTTCACATTTTCTTATCTATCGTGAAAAAAGAGCGAGTCAAGTCATCATTTCAAAAAAATTGATTTTTCTCACTCATCTATTCTAAGTTTGAGCAAATGAGACCTTTAAACCTTTTAAGTCTCATTTCACGGTTGACTGATTTTTAACAGCTTAAAACATATCTAACAATCAATCACTATGTCTTACAAACCTTAATGAAACATATTTTTAAGACTAAGACTTTTATCCCGCCTCTTTTCTTTTAGCCCGTATAAAGAGAAGTAACTATCTACGATGCTTACCATAAATAGTTACTCTTTTATACACTATAAAATATATTTTAAGCAATTTCTTGCGAAGGATTACGGCTTAACTGTTTCAGCTGCTGTGACTTTCCCATTATTCATGGTCATCATAAAGGCTGTTTTAACAGTATTATGATTCTTGTCAAAGCTGGTATCACCTGTTACACCTTCAAAATTCTTTGTCTTGGCAAGATTGTCTTTGATGTCAACAGATGTTTTCGCACCCTTGGCAGCATTGGCAACAAGATAAACAGAGTCGTATGCTAGTGCCGCAAATGTTGAAGGTTCTTCATTGTTGTATTTAGCCTTGTAAGCTTCTAGGAATTTCTTAGCTTTCGCTGAGACATCAACTGTCGAAGAAAAACCTGAGATGTAGTAGATATTTGAGGCTTTGGCTGGAGTTGCTTGTTGGACAAATTCCTCACCATTAAAGCCATCACCACCAACGATTGGCTTATCAATTCCCATACCACGCGCTTGGTTGACAATTTTACCAGCTTCCGTATAATAACCAGGAATGATAATCGCATCAAAATCTTTTCCCTTCATCTTGGTAAGTGCTGCTTGAAAATCTGTATCACCAGCGACAAACTTTTCATCTGCAACAATCTCACCTTTGTAGGCATTACGGAAAGCTTTTGCGATACCTTTGGCATAATCACTTGAGTTATCTGTATAAAGCACAACTTTTTTCGCTTTTAACTTTTCTGTCACATATTTAGAAATGATTTTCCCTTGGAAACTGTCTTGGAAAGTTCCGATGAATAAGTATTCTTGATTTTTCGTCAAACCGTCTTGTGTCGCACTAGGTGAAATCAAAGGCACACCTGCTTTTGTCGCATTGGGAACTGCCGCTGCTGTTGCACCAGAAGTTGCAGGTCCTACGACTGCATTTACTTTTGATTGGGTTACCAAGTTAGTCGTGACAGAAGCTGCTTCTGCTGTTTCAGATTTATTATCCTTGTCAACAACTTCAAGTTTCTTGCCATCAATACCACCAGCTTTGTTGATTTCATCAACAGCCAGTTGGGCACCTTTTTGTTCGGCTGTTCCATAAGCTGCTGTTGCACCAGTTTCTTCAAAGTTGAATCCGATTTTAATAGTCTTATCAGCAACTTTTGTACCAGTTGTATTGGAGCCACCTGACTTTACTTCCCCACAAGCGGCAAGAAGGGCAACACTTGCAAGGGCAACAAATGATAGAGCAAATTTTTTCTTCATATTCTTATCTCCTCGTTCCGAAATGATATGTTTAGAATATATCGAATTATCTGACAATTGTCAAGTGGTAAATGAGATTTTTTTATATGTTTACGTTTTCTTTATCTCTAAACAAGTTTCCAACAAAGTCTGTGTCCAATTCTTGAATGTGACAAACCCGTACTTGTTTGACATATTTTTCTTTAGATAACTTTTGCATCGTCTCTTCTACTTGCTCTGTCGGAACATACAACTGGAGGTAACGATGCTTTTTAGAATGGTAGACAATATCGCCAATAGTTTCTATTTTTTTCACATCTCGATTGTAATACAAATACACAATCAAACCTGTTCGTTCTTCTTTTTTAAACATGAATTTTCTTTCTAATTTAATTTTATCATTTATAAGTATATCAAAAAAATGCCCATCAGAGGACATTTTTCGTACAGTAATAAACAAATGATTAGTTTAAATTATTATTTGCCATGATTTCATCAATGAAACCATAATCCAAGGTTTCTTGAGCACTCATCCAATAATCGCGTTCTGCGTCTTTATGTACTTGCTTAATGGTTTTCCCTGAATTATCCGCAAGGATTTTCTCCAAGTTATTTCGGGTTTTCAGCAAATGCTCAGCCGCAATCGCCATATCGGTTTGTTGCGTACCGCTACCAGTTCCGCCCATTGGTTGGTGAATCAGGTATTCTGCATTCGGCAACATGAAGCGCTTGCCTTTAGCACCACTTGAAGCAATAATGGTTCCCATGGAAGCAGCCATCCCCATGACAATTGTTTGGACATCTGACTTGATGAAGTTCATGGTATCCACAATCGCTAGACCAGCCGATACAGAACCACCTGGCGTATTGATGTAAAGATAAATATCTTTAGTATTATCTTGTGCATCAAGGAAAAGCAATTGCGCAATAATAGAATTAGCCATATTGTCCTCAACAGGACCTGTCAGCATAATAATGCGATCTTTTAATAAGCGTGAGTAAATATCGTAGGAACGTTCCCCACGACTTGTTTGTTCAATAACTACAGGAATCATTGTATTCTCCTTTTCATCTGATATTTAATCTGACTAACAATTTTTAGTGAGATTTTTCAAATATGAGACTATTATAGTCTTTTGGTCAAAAAAGGTCAAACATAAAACTCATTATTTTGTACCGAAAAGACGATCTCCTGCATCTCCCAATCCTGGAACGATATAGCCGTTTTCATTCAAGTGATCATCAAGGGCCGCTGTAAAGATTTCCACGTCTGGGTGAGCTTCTTGTAAAGCTTTCACACCTTCTGGCGCTGAAACAAGGCAGACAAATTTAATATTGTGTGCTCCGCGTTTTTTCAATGAATCAATGGCTAAAATAGCTGAACCACCTGTCGCCAGCATGGGATCTACCACAAAGATTTGACGTTGGCTAATGTCTTCTGGTAACTTCACAAGGTACTCAACTGGTTTTAGGGTTTCTTCGTCGCGATACATGCCAATATGTCCGACTTTAGCAGCTGGCACAAGGCTCAAAAGACCGTCCACCATACCGATACCTGCACGTAAAATTGGGACAATAGCTAATTTTTTACCAGCCAATTGTTTTTGAACCGTCTTTGTAATGGGCGTTTCAATTTCCACATCTTCTAATGGTAAGTCACGTAAAACTTCATAGCCCATCAGCATAGCAATTTCATTTACTAACTCACGAAAAGCCTTAGTAGAGGTATCCGTACGGCGTAAGATAGACAATTTATGCTGAATGAGCGGATGTGCGATCACTTGAAATTTTTCCATGATTGGTTTTCCTTCTTTCAATTTATTCTTCTTATTATATCAAAAAAACATAAAAAAGGCTCGTGACAAACAAGCCTTTTCAAAGATTGTCAATTGCTTACAACCATTCATGGTATTTCTTAATATAAAGATGCTTCACAAACGTAATACTTGCCATATATAAAATCATGACAAGGATTAAGAATAAGAAATAAGTACCGTTTAATGGAGCCACTTTTAAAAGTGCTGCAAAAGGACCGTAGGGCAATAAGGTTACAAAGAACACGGCTGCTAGCGTTGTCATAACTACAGACAAAGCCGGTCTGCTTTGAATAAATGGCAGTTTAGGTGAGCGTAGCATATAGATAACCATGGTTTGCGTCCACATGGACTCAATAAACCAGCCTGTTTGGAAAATAGTAATGAACTCGCTAGACATACCATGATGGTAAACAGAACCTGTCATCATCGGTGCGATGATAAAGAACAAAATCAAAAAGGTCAAACAGTCAAAAATAGAACTAATCGGACCAATCCAAGCCATGAAGCGCGTAATGGATTTGGCACTCCAAATACGAGGCTTTTGCAAAAATTCACGATCTACATTGTCAAATGGTAAAGCGATACAAGAAATATCATAGACCAAATTCAACACAATCAAATGAATCGGTGCCATAGGCAAAAATGGTAGAAAAATACTTGAAATCAACAAGGAAAAGATATTCCCGAAGTTGGAACTGACTGTCATCTTGATATATTTGGTCATATTAGCATAAACTTTGCGACCTTCCACCAAGCCTTTTTCAAGCACCAACAAGTCCTTATCTAACAGGATAACATCAGCTGTTTCTTTAGCAATATCGACAGCTGTATCAACTGAAATCCCTACATCAGCTACTTTCATAGAAGGTGCATCATTGATGCCGTCTCCCATATAGCCAACCTTATGCCCATTTGCTTTCAGCTGCAAAATGATACGCGCTTTTTGGTCAGGAGATAATTTTGCAAAAACAGTTGTGGTTTCAACCACCTTGCTCAATTCGTCATCTGACATCGTTTCAATCACAGAGCCAAGTAGGATATGTTTTGCATCTAAGCCAACTTTCTCACAGACCGCTTCTGTGACTTTTTCATTGTCCCCTGTCAAAATTTTGGTGGCAACACCATATTCTGTTAAAGCCTTGATAGCAGGCGCTGCAGAAGGTTTTGGCGGGTCAAGGAAAGCAAGATAACCCGTCAAAATCATGTCTGACTCATCTTCTACTGTGTATTCATAGTCAGCATCTAAGTCTGAGCGATAGCTGACGCCCAGCACACGCAATCCTTGTTCATTTAACTGTGCAACTTCTGCTAAAATTTCTTGGCGAATCTCTTCTGTCAAAGGAAGGATTTCCCCTTTGTCTTCGACATAATTTGAAATAGACAGCATTTCCTCCAGAGCACCTTTTGTCACCATGCTGACGACATTCTCATCATCTCGAACCAACACACTCATGCGACGACGCTCAAAGTCAAAAGGCAATTCATCAATCTTCTTAAAAGTTTGGTCCAAGTTACGAACGATTTCGTGCTTTTCTGCTTCTTTTTCCGTCCGATTGATAATAGCACGATCCATCAGATTTTTTAGCCCTGTTTGATAATACGAATTAAGATAAGCTCTGCGAAGAACGGCTAAATCAAGCTCTCCATGAATATCAAGCGGATATTCCAAAACGATCTCATCTTGTGTCAGCGTTCCTGTTTTATCCGTACAAAGAATATCAATCGCTCCCAAATCTTGAATAGCATTAAGTTTCTTGATAACAACTTTTTCTTTTGCCATAAGAATGGAACCCTTAGCCAAGCTCGCAGTGATGACCATAGGTAACATTTCTGGTGTCAAACCAACACCGACACTAAGTGCAAATACACCAGCCTCTAGCCAATCCCCGTCTGTCAGACCATTGATAAGAAAGACAATGGGTACAAGTACCAACATGAGACGAATGAGCAACCATGAAATGCTGTTCATTTCCCGCTCAAATGAAGTTGGTTCATCATAAGTATTGAGCGTTTGCTCAATAGCACCCATCTTGGTATCATCTCCAACGACCAGAACAAGGGCAATGGCACGACCAGAAATCACATTGGTTCCCATAAAGCCAAGGGCTTCAGATTCAAGCAAGCTATCTGCCTCTTTTTCCTCACATTTATCCAGCGCCATTTTTTCAACAGCATCACTTTCGCCTGTCAAGCCTGACTGTTGCACGAAGAAGTCGCGCGAATCCAAGATTAGCACATCTGCTGGCAACATATCTCCTGCACTCAAGCGAATAATGTCTCCTACCACTAATTCTGTAATTGGAATTTCCTGTTCTTTTCCCTCACGAACGACTGTCACTGTATTGACAATCATACGTGAAAGATTGCTGGCTGCTTTGTCGCTCCGCAATTCTTGCACAAAGCGAATACTACCAGACAACAAGACAAGGACAACAATGATGATAAATGTCGTCGGATCTTCTTGCCCAGGCTTTGCCAGCCAAACATTGGTCACCAAGGATACCAATGCAATGAGTAAGAGAATGACGGTAAAAGGATTGATAATGGATTCATAAATTTTTTTAAAAATTGAATCTTCTTGCCCTTTAGTCAATTCATTTTCACCATATAAGTCGCGATTTTCTTCAACTTGCTCTTCTGTCAGTCCTGCTCTGGAAGTGTTGAAAAAAGTCATCGTATCCCCTACAGACATATGAAGAGCATTTGTTAATCTTTCTTTTGCTGTTTTCACTGATTTTCTCCTCTATCTAAGACGCATCCAAGCAATAAAATAACTGCACACAGCTTTTTGCTCAGGTGTCGTTCATTTGCTAGAGTCGATTCCAAAAGGAGCATGAGGAATGCTCAGATATGGCAATCGACTGATTTTCTGTTGACTCGGGTGATCATCATTTGGCATATTCCTCACTCCTTTCCCTTACGGTTTCCTTTTTTAAAAAAATCAGTTCAAAACAATAAAATCCTACCATGAAAAACATGGCAGGACTGTATGTCTTGTGTTACCGTTCAAGCTTTAACTCCGTAGGGCAATGAAATGACATTAGTCAAAACCTTAGCGATCTCAACTGCTAACCAGCGCATAGTGTCTCCACTACTTTGCGGTAGTCATCCGTATCCCTATGGTAGCCTCACCTACCGATTTTTCATACTAACTATACTCCTCTTAAGAACGATTGTCAACCCAAAATGGCTGTTTCTGAAAATTTCTTTTCATTCTTATTGTGGCAAACAACGCACGATTCTCTTGCAAATCTCTTCTACTAAGAGTTTTGGTGTTGCAATATTTAATCTTGCATGCAACTCCCCCTCTTTTCCATAGTCACTTCCTCGATTGAGAATGACTTTGGCTTGGTCATGCAACAAAGTAAAAAGTTCATCATCTGTCAAACCATAATCGCTAAAATCAAGCCAAATTAGATAAGTTCCTTGTGGTTTCATAACTTTTAACCGCGGAGCTTCTTTGGCAAAATAATCCACCGCAAATTGAATATTTTCTTCTAAAACATCTTTTAATGCTACTAACCAAGGTTTTCCATAGCGATAGGCCGTTTCTGTCGCAATATAACCTAGGCTTGACACTTCGTGATGATTATTTGCCAACTGGCGTCGTTGAAATTGTGCACGTAATAAAGGATTTTCAATAATGGCATAGGAATTTTTGGTCCCTGCAATATTAAAAGTCTTGGTAGCACTGGACAGTATAATGGCAAGTTCTTTAAAATCAGGTGAAATGGTATTAAAGGAAACATGCTCATGACCAAACAAGGTCAGATCTTGATGAATCTCATCTGATACCAAGATAACCTGGTGTTTTTGACAAAGGTGACCAATTTTTTCCAAAACCTCCCTTTCCCAGATACGTCCTCCGGGATTGTGCGGACTGCAAAGAAGGTACAATTTCACATTATTTTCGACAATATCCTTTTCCAATTGTTCAAAATCAATTTGAAACAAACCATTTTCTTCTTTGAGAGAATTAGATACCAATTTTCGATTGTTTAAGCGAACGCTACGAGCAAAAGGTGGATAAACAGGAGAATTGATTAAAACAGCGTCTCCCTCTTTGGTAAAGGCTTGAATCGCAATGGAAATAGCTGGCACAACACCTTCTACAAAAACGATATCTTCTTTATCAAACGAATATTGATGTTCGCTCTTTTCCCAATCCAGCACCGCTTGGAGCAACTCATCACTCGCATAAGTATAGCCATAAACCAACTGCTCTGCATAGTCATGAATCGCTTGTTTTACTTCCGGCATGACCTCAAAATCCATATCTGCAATCCATGCCGGCAGTAATTGAGGATCAGTCTCTGTCTCTTTCCACTTATAAGTGTGGTGAGATAAGCGATTCGGTGCTGTTTGAAAATTGTATTTGCTCATATTATACCTCCAAAGCAAATTTAAAATCTGTGATTAAGTCTTGGCTGTCTTCGATTCCAATGGATAAACGCAACAAGTCATCTGTTAAACCGTAGGATTTCCGCACTTCTGCTGGAATATCTGCATGCGTTTGTGTCGCAGGATAGGTAATCAAGCTTTCTACACCACCTAAGCTTTCTGCAAAGGTAAAGACTTTTAGTGTGTTTAACAAATGTGGAATAACTGCTTCATCCTTGACTTTAAAGGAAATCATGCCGCCTTTTCCCGGATAGAGAACCTCTCTTACTGCTGGCGAATCTTTCAAGAAAGCTGCTACAACTTGTGCGTTTTTTGTTGAACGCTCTATACGCAGAGACAAGGTTTTCAAACCTCGAAGCAAGAGATAACTATCAAATGGAGACAAAACAGCTCCTGTCGTATTGAGATTGTAGAATAGATTCTCATAAAGCTCTTTGTCACTCGTCATAAGAGCACCAGCCAGAACGTCATTATGTCCTCCTAAATACTTGGTCGCCGAATGCAGCACAAGATCTGCTCCATTTTCCAAAGGACGTTGATAAATTGGAGTATAAAACGTATTATCTACAATAACCTTTGCACCTTTTGCATGAGCTTTTTCTGCGATAAATGCAACATCAAACTCAAGCATTAACGGATTGGTCGGGGTTTCCAGATACACTACATCTATATCCTCCGTTAAAGCCGCAAGCAATTCTTCTTCCGTATTTGCATATGTAAAGTGAAAGCGCCCTTCTTGCTCCACTTGATGAAACCAGCGAAAAGAACCGCCATAAAGGTCACGAACCGCTATAACTCTACTCCCAACCGGAAAAACGCTAAAGGCTAGCACAATAGCACTCATTCCTGAACTGGTCGCTAACGCATAATCCGCACTTTCAATAGCAGCTAAGGTTTTTTCCAAGCTACTTCGCGTTGGGTTTTTCGTGCGCGTATAGTCATATCCAGTGGATTTTCCAAATTCTGGATGCTGATAGGTCGTTGAAAAATGCAAAGGTGTTGTCAAGGCACCTGTTGCTTCATCCGTTTTAATACCAGCATGAGCTAAAATCGTGTCTAATTGTAACTTTTTATCCATAATAAATAACCTCCACAAGATAAGAGCGGAATCAAGCAATTCTTATATTTTCTAAGTGATTCTATTGTATCATCTTACGAAAGCACTGTGTTTTGTTCTTTTCAAGACCTAGATATAGTTAATAACTATAATAGCTATTAAAAGATTATCAAATCATAGATGTTTATTCTCACAATAACCAATTTCATTATATCTTAATTCTTATAAATTTTCTACAATATTAAAAAGCCTTTCGGCTTTTTAATGAATATGAAATTTTTGACGTAAGGTTTGAGCTTTCTCACCAATAAAACGGTCTAACAAACGGACTCGCAAAACCATTGCTCCATAAATAGCGATGCCCAAGCCACCGATGATAACCAAATAAAGCATACTAGAAATGCGTCCACTTGGATGAAAGACAAATCCAAGTACGACTTCCACAATGGCAATCAAAAGAGCCATAACTGCCGTTAAAATTCCAATCAACAAACTCCGTTTGAAGAGAATGGTTTGATTGAGCCCAGTTACTTGACGAATGTGTTGGTACATCAGAATGATTGGAACAATAAGTCCAATAGTAGTCGCAAGCAAGGGGCCGTAAGCTCTGAACAGATAAATAAATGGAATTTGCAAAATGAGCTTAACAAGAACTCCATAACCAAAATAGATAATTGCTTTACGATTTTGGAAAAGCGCCTGAATCATTGGCGATAAGACAGTATAGACGCCAAGAATAATCGTCTGTAACATAGCAAAAATGAAGAGCCCCAAGGCCAAACTATCTGGTCGTCCGTAGAAAATCGTGTACAATGGCCGCGCTACTAAGACAGAACCAATCGTTGCTGGTAAAAGAAACAGCAGTAACATACTCAAATTATCTTGAACTAAGCGCGCAGCCGCCTTTAAATCACCTTTGACATAGTTTTCTGTCAGCAAGGGAATCCCCACACCGCCGATCGAAGTTGCTACTGCAATCAAAATCATGGTAATCTTATTTGGATTAGCAGAGAAATAACTGAACATAACCACCAGCTGAGAATTGCTATAATTGGTGAACCATTTCATCGTATTGATAAATGTCATCTGGTCAATGATTTGGAAAAGCTGAATAGCAGAACCCGTGATGATAAAAGGAATGGCTTCACGAATCGTATCCACCAGCAAAGCACGGCTGTTGATTTCAGCACTATTAGCCGGTTTGTGTAAGATAGATGTCAAGAGATTGGTCTTCCAAAGAAAATAAACCAAAACCGCCATACTAGCAAACATACCGACAAAGGCTGCAAAAGTAGATTGGGTCACTGCAGCAACATAATCTTTAGTGCCCAATTTCATAATGAAGAATGTTGCAAGCAACATCCAAATCACACGAATGACTTGTTCAGCAATCTGGCTCATGGCATACGGTTTTAAATTGTTAAAACCTTGGAAAAATCCACGAATGACACTCATGGCTGGAAATACTAGCACAGCCCACGACAAACTTTGCATGACCGGAATCAGCTCTTTCCCAACTCCTGATACACGCGCAAAGAACGGTGATAAAAGATACATCACAACTGCAAAAATGACCCCCAACAAGAGCATGAATTTCAAAAATTCACGAATGAGAGTAAAACTATGATCTTTTTGATCCATCGTATTGTACTTGGCGACTTGCTTGGCGACTGCAACTGGAACTCCTGCCGTAGAAATCAGAAGAAACCAAGCATAAATATTGTAGCCCATAGTAAACAATCCATTGGCTTCTGCACCGTGTTTCCCCATCCAGATATACCAAGGAATGATATAAATTGCCCCTAAAAAGCGGCTGATAAAGTTACTAGCTGTCAGCCAAGCTGTTCCTAGCAGCATTTGTTTTTGTTGATTTGTTGTTTGTTGGTCCATACATAACCTCTAAAAATAGTCTCATCTTATTATAAACTTTTCCTTTCCGCTTGTAAAACCTCGCCATTAAGTTTACAATAGAAATATGATAACAATTGAAAACGCATTAAACATTTTAAAAAACGATCACAATTTCCGCGAGATTATCGACAAGGGACAATATTTTTATCATTATCGTAATCTTGTTTTTGAAAAAATCAGCTACGACAGCCGTGAAGTGGATGCTTCCACTCTTTTCTTTGTCAAGGGTGACAATTTTAAAAAAGAATTCTTGGAAAAAGCAGTGACAGCGGGTCTACAGCTTTATATCAGTGAAATGGATTTTGAAGTGGGAATTCCTGCTCTCATAGTCAATGACGTAAAACAAGCCATGAGCCTTCTTGCCATGGAATTTTATGGAAATCCACAAGACAAACTCAAATTGCTCGCTTTTACAGGAACCAAAGGAAAGACCACTTCTGCTTATTTCGCCTATCATATCCTCCAACAAAGTCACAAGCCAGCTCTCTTGTCTACCATGAACACGACGCTGGACGGAGAACATTTCTTCAAATCTGCTTTGACAACACCGGAAAGCTTGGATTTGTTCAAAATGATGGCGACAGCTGTTGAGAATGGACGAACTCATCTTATCATGGAGGTTTCCAGTCAAGCCTATCTGAAAAAGCGGGTTTATGGTTTGACCTTTGATGTTGGCGTTTTCCTCAATATTAGTCCTGATCACATCGGACCAATTGAACATCCAACATTTGAAGACTATTTTTATCATAAACGGCTTCTCATGGAAAATAGCCGAGCTGTGGTGGTCAATAGCGAAATGGACCATTTTGAAGTTTTGGCTGAGCAAGTTGCTTCCATGGATCATGATTTCTACGGACAGCATTCAGACAATCAAATTCGTCACTCGCAAGCCTTCTCTTTTGAAACCAGCGGAAAGTTAGCAGAGAAATTTGACATTCAGCTGATTGGTCGTTTCAACCAAGAAAATGCGCTTGCCGCTGTACTTGCTTGTCTCCGCTTGGGTGCTTCCGTTGCGGACATCAAGAAGGGAATCGCAAGCACACGTGTACCTGGACGTATGGAGGTGCTGACCCAACAAAATGGTGCCAAAGTATTTGTGGATTACGCACACAATGGTGTCAGTCTCGCTAATCTCCTATCGGTCGTTCAAGAACATCAAAAAGGTAAGATTATTTTGGTGCTCGGTGCAACTGGAAATAAGGGCGAGAGTCGCCGCAAGGACTTTGGCCTCTTGCTGAATCAACATCCTGAACTAACGGTGATTTTAACCGCAGATGATCCAAATTACGAAGATCCAATTGCCATCGCAAAAGAAATTGCTTCTTACATATCCTTTGATGTTGATATGATTGCTGACCGCGAAGAAGCTATTAAAAAAGCCCTTGGCTTAACTAGTAAAGAAGGCGATGCTGTCATTCTAGCAGGCAAAGGCGCTGATTGCTACCAAATTATAAATGGTAAAAAAGCTAACTATCCAGGTGATTATGCGATTGCAGAAAAATATTTATAGAAACTAATAAAGGTCGAGACAAACGTTTTCGACCTTTAATTATTTAAGAAAATTTATACTAGCAAAGAGAGATGAGCACAATTCTTCAGAAATCAAAATCTTGCTTTATGACTTTACTTTCTCCAACTAATCAAAACATACATCAGACTTGACCCAAACATATCTGCAAGTGCATGCACGAGAAAGAATGGTAAGAGGTTTTTAACCTTATATTTGTAAAGAAAATAATAGAGAATTCCAAAGCCAACACCAATTGTCAGTGCCCAGAGCATTCCTTGATAGGTATGGAAAGAAACGCGAATAATCGTCGAATAAAGAAGAACCCACCACTTATATTTATCTTTTACTGAGGTCAATAAACCTAAGAAGAAAAATTCTTCATAGAAGCCATTGAGCAAAGCATAGAGAATAGCCATAGGTGTCAAATCAATAAATTTGCGGAAAATTTCCGTCAAATCAATATATTTCCACAATTGCGGATCAAAATAATTGTATTCTCCGCTAAGGGTCGTCACTGTATCCGCGAGAATCCCCATAACCGCAAAGATAAATGGAACCCAAAAGAGTACAGACCACGATAAACGAATCGGCAACTGCTTAAAGTCAAAACGGCGAAGTATTAAATAGGCTATCGTCAAAGCTAACATGAGAAGCTGCAATTCTAAATTACTGGAATAAGCTGCTCCGTCCCTTGCTGTTTTACTAGCTGTATCTGTTACTGCTGCCGTAGTGGACGGTGACAAGCTCGCAAGATAAAGTTCTGTTGAACGATAAATAAATTGTCCAAACAACAGAGCTGTCACAATGACAATATCAAACCATTTCAAATACTTCAACGGCTGAGACAGACGAATTTTTACTAAAAGATTCACGATACATTCCTTTCATGAAATGATTTAGTGACTACCAAATCTTGCTAAACTTAAACCTTATACTTATAAATCTATCAAATAAACCTTAAAATTTTATTATTCTAAGGTTTATCTAATGCTTTCTTTACACGAAAGGTCAATGTTTCCTTATCAAAATCCAATTTTAATTCATATTTCCCTGCTTCGTTAGGCGCAATATAACCTAAAATCACTAGAGCATCTACAAAAATATCACGCCGTTTCTGCATCAGCTCAGTTTTGCGACCATATTTTAAGAGGAAGGTCGTCATATATTTTAAAGCATACTCAGGATTTACATCTCCTACCAAATCATAAAGTTTTTGTTGCTGATTGATCAATGGATATTGTTGCTTCAGCCTGTAAAAATAATTGGAAAGCGTCAACTGCTCTCTGAGAAAATCCGTTTTTTCTACTAAAATAGCTTGGTTTGTTTGATTGGTTAAATGTGTCTCAAAACGCATATTCAGCAATTCTTGATAAAGAGGACTGTCATCTCGCACAAAGACTTCCTGATCCAAAGACAAATCCGTCACATTTTCCAACAGAGGCACGCTTTGACGATAGCGTTTATTTTCCCGAAGTACATATCCTGCCTTGATATATTCCTCCATGGAGCGATCAATATTGGAAAAGTTTGCAAATTCATGCTTTATCTCTCGCAAAGTAACATCGTCATGTCGGTCTAAGTAATTTATCAATTCATGAAAAAAGGGCTGACATGTCAAACGACTGGGATTGATTACTTTAATCATCTAATCTTCCTTTATAAACTAATTTTTCGGATTGAGCCAATTGACTAGGATTGGTTCCCGGCTGATGAAGAGGAACAGCTAGCCCCAATTCCTTGTAATACTGCTGCCAAAAAGGAGCAATTTTCTCATCTTCATCACCGAACTGCATAGCAATAGTTTCAAAAATGGGGAGAATTTCCGCAATATATTCAGAACAGTAAAAACCTGTCGCATTTGGATAAAAGCTATTGTTATAAGGCTTGTAAAGGTGTTGTTCTGCTCTTTTCCAGACAGCTTTCGCATCTATATCAGGGAAAACATAGACACCATAACATTCATCGTCCTGTAAAAATTCCTCTATCGGCAGTTTTATGACTCCCCGCTCGCTTGTCGCATGGTAAATCCAGCCGTCAAAAAAGATCGCCACATGATTATACCGCCCAGTTGATCGCTGAATAGCTTCTGCCATATCAGATTGACTGAACACAAAAAGTAAATCCCCATTTTGTAAATCTTGAATTTTCATAAAACTATTGTATCAAAAAAGGAGCCGAAACTCCTTTTTTATTCTATTCTTAAGCATTAAAACTTTCTGTTAATTGCGGAACGACTTGTTTCTTACGAGAAACAGCACCAGCAAGGAAAGCGTGGTTGTTTTCAAGAACAAAATTGAAAGCTGCTTCTACCTTATCCATATTGCGACCGATTGCCAGGATTTCTGAGTTTGAGTTGACAATGTCGGTAATCATCAAAACGAAGTCAGAATAACCATTAGCTGCGTTTGCTTTTTCAATAGCTGCTTCCAGTTCACCTTGACGTTCCAAGACTTCTGCAATATCAACTGTGTTGACCTGTGCCACACGAACTTGATTTCCGTTTAATTCAAATGTTTTAGCATCAATATCAATCAGTTCTTCTGCTGTTTTGCTGGCTAAATTCGTTCCAGCTTTAAGCATAGCCAAACCGTATTCTTCCAAATTCACACCAGCCAATTCAGCCAATTCTGGAGCAATGACTTTGTCACTTGGATGTGTAGTTGGTGATTTCAAAAGAAGGGTATCTGAAATCAAACCGGAGAGCATCAGACCAGCCAGTTCTTTTGGTACAGCTACGCCAGCTTCTTTAAACATGCGGTAAACGATAGAAGAAGCTGAACCGACAGGTTCCAAACGCATATACAATGGACTTGCCGTTTCAAAATTCGCTACACGGTGATGATCCACAACACCGTACACTTCTACTTCTGCAATGTCAGAAATAGATTGTTGAAATTCATTGTGGTCTGTTAAAATGACTTGCTCAACTCCTTCTGCCTTTGCAGATGTCACCACACGCGGTGCTTTTACACCAAAAGTATCCAAGATAAACGCTGTTTCTTCATTTGGTTCTCCCAAAGCAACCGCTTCTGTATCCAATCCATAAGCCTCACGTGCAAGGTAAGCAAAGGCTACAGCTGAACCAATCGCATCTGAATCTGGATTTTGGTGACCGAAAACTAAAATTTTAGACATGATAGTACCTCATAAACTTTTTATACACCCTATTTTAGCACAATTTTAAGATTTTCACAAAGAGAGTAATAGAAAAGCACCCAATTGTCAGCTTTTCTGGCTAACTCCTTGAGTGCTTATTAACATTTCACTTTTTTGTATCAACTATTGTGTACGCGGTTCATGTACTCGGTATAGGATTCTGTTTTCATAAGCTCTTTGGCATTTTTTACTCGATCAGCAGTTGGTGGTTTTATGCCTTCTAATGGATAAGGAATACCCAATTCACGCCATTTGAATTCTCCCATTGTATGATACGGCAGCACTTCAAATTTATCAACTGTTTTTAAGGTTTTGACAAACTCACCTAACTCTTTTAAGTCATCATCACGGTCTGTCAAAGTCGGAACCAAAACATGACGAATCCACATTGGAACACCTTTATCAGATAGATATTTTGCACATTCCAAAATATTTTTATTAGTATGTCCTGTTACAAATCTATGCTGGGCATCGTTGATTTCTTTAATATCCAGCAACACTAAATCAGTCACTTCAAGCAGGCGATCAAAAACTTTGAGATACTCTGGCGTATTGCGGAAAGGCATCGCACAAGTATCTAAAGTACAATGAATCCCCAGCTCTTTAGCCTTGGTAAAGAGAGCCGTCACAAAATTAATCTGCAAGAGGGCTTCACCACCACTTACTGTAATCCCACCTTTTTTACCCCAAAAGCCACGATAACGAAGCGCTTCTTGCAAAACGTCTTCAACCGTTCGCTCTCTTGAATTATTTGTTTCCATTGCCCATGTATCTGGATTGTGGCAATATTGGCAACGCATTTTACAACCCTGTAAAAAGACAATGAAACGGATACCAGGCCCATCAACAGCTCCAAAACTTTCAGTCGAATGGACCATACCTGTTACTTTTCCATAATCAATGACTTCTTTTTCCATCGTCTTATCCTCTTGAAAACGTTTTATAATACTATTATAACACTTCTTTTCTAGATAGAGGCACAATTTGTCTATTTTTTAGAAAATAATCTGTTTTTCAGTTTCATTTTCAATATTTTTCAAAAACGAGAGAAATCTAAAACTCTCTCGTTTATCATCTATTCCTTTTAATCCGTCACTTTCTTTCGCCAAAAGAGGGTTGCACTTAGGATGACAAGCCCTACAACAGCGACTTCAGCACCTGTTGTTCCTGTAGATGGTAAAATTCTCTTTTTAGTTGGTTTATCATCTCTATTTGGTGGAGTTGTGCTGTCACCAGAAGGTTTTGGCTCAGTTGGTTGTGTCGGTGTCGTATTACCTTTCTTCTGACTAAAATCAAGCTGTGCAATAACGGGATCGTGATCTGACGCCCGACCGTGTTCTTCCATAAAGGAAGCATTGATATGAACTGGTGAGAATACTGTTTTATCCGCAATATTTTTTGAAACAAAGATATTGTCTAAACTTTGATTGCTGCCACGGTAGAAGTAAGAATACCGATCAGCTGCATCATGATTGAGCATCATATTTATCAATTCATTACCAGCCACTGCTTTGGCAGTTTCTGAAAATTCAAAGTCATTAAAGTCACCAGTCAAAACAAACTTCAAATTTGGATTTTGCTTCAACCCTTCTTTTACAAAGGCATTCAGCAACTTAGCTTGTTCAATCCGTTGTGCCAATGTATTTTGTACTGCAGGCTGTTTTGAACCATAAACCGCATCGTCCCCGAGCTTGGATTTCAAATGATTGGCAATCACGACAATCCGTTCGCCTTTAAATTCAAATTCTGCTGCTAAAGATTTTCTAACTCTTTCAAAGACTGGATTAGTTGGGTCTATTCTGGCAGGATTTTTCACCAAATGACCGTCCTTGAAAGCAGCCGCTTCTGTGCTACTTCCTGCTTCACGTTCTACTAGCTTCACTCGTTGAGGATTGTACAAGAAAGCTACACGAATATTGGAGCCAGGTTTTCCTCCATCTGCACCGTCAACAGGAGCTACTTCGACATACTTATACTCTTTGCCGCCTAATTGTTTAATCTTAGCAGCTAACTTTTCCCCGCTTTTAACACCACTTACTGTGCCGTCATTGACACTTCCGTTATTATCTTGAACTTCTATGAGTGTGATAATATCTGGACTATGGATTTCATTGATAAAGGATTTGGCAATTTTCTCCACTTTTGCATCAGGTGTTTCGCCCACTGCATTGTTCGCCGAGAAGTTTTCGATATTGTAAGAAGCAATCGTCAATTTATCTTCACTTGGGTAAAGCTTAGAAACCTCTCTTTGCAAACCACCGTCTTGCAAAGCTGGCAATTGGGTTGGCTCCAACTTAAAGACTTTACTGCGATAACTCACGACTCCAACAACATCTTCATTAAAGTAATCTTTGGCTTTGGCAACAAACCTATTTCCTACATAAACTGGAATGGTTGCCGTATTTTGCGCATTCGGACGTAAATTGACGCCACCGATATTATTTAACGGTAATTCTTGATAGCCAGCAGGCAACAGGTAGATATCTCCGCGATATTGCGGCCCAAGCACACGAGGTTTTTTAACTGTTGTCAGCATGCCTTCCAGACTTTCCCAATAGTCCAAGGCATCATGCTCTGGATCATAGACAGTCGGAGTATTGTCTACGATATCTTTTGGCATACGCTCTGAAATATTGACAGGAGCTGGTAATGCCGCTGTTCCGTCTTTTGTTACCTTTGAAGCTATCAATTGCGTGACAGTTAAGCTATCAGCTGGTTTTTTAAATTGTTGGCCCGAACGGATGCTTAGCGACTCCATGTAACCTTCTTTAACTTCACCTTCAATCGTCAATCGGTCTCCAACGGCTACTTTTTCCTTTGAAACTACATAGATAGCATCTGAAGTCTTTGTGTTCCCGTCAGCTTTGATGTCTTGTGCATAAAAGCCATATTGATCCGTTTTAGTGACGACTACATTTGACACACGCACCTTTTTCCCATTATAAGGCGATTCATGTGCTTCGCCTTGAATTTGACCAATATTGGCTACCTCGGTAAATTCCGAAGCAGCGGCTCTTGCTTCACTGCTTGAAGCTTCTGTCTTAGGTGTTGCTTCGCTTGTGCTACTTGGTTCATTCGTACTACTCGTACTGCTTGCTGAACTTTCAGAAGTTGTTTCTGATGATTGCGACTGAGTTGTCGAAGCAACAGAACTAGACTCTGAAGTCGTTGTTACAGAAGTTTCTGAACTTGAAGAGCTCGCCTCATTTGCCTGAACAACAGGACTTAGAACGCAACTAGCTAACAAAATAGCTGTCGCAAACAATACAGGCAATTGCTTTGAAGTTTTTTTCATATATTCTCCTTTACATCATAATTTGGAAATCAAATTTCCTTGAGATGTATTTTTACCGTAATTATTATAAATAAAACAGAAGGATAATGCAAGCGCTTTCTCTTGGGTTTTAAAAAATCGGCTGAACAATTCAGTCGATTTTAGGATTTATTGCTACATTTAGTGTTTATTTACAATAATTGCCAAACTTTCATAAGGTCTTAAGGTTACAACTGCTGCTGTTTGAGCTTCTTCATAATTAGAAAGGAGCACTTCGCCATTTTGATACTCTGGTAAAATATCTATCGTAATCGGATCTGGATAGAAGTTATTGAGTACCAGAAGTTTTTCGGCCCCCAATTGACGCTCGAAAGCATAAACTTGCTGACTGTCTTCATAAACTGGTCGATAGCTGCCTTCGGCAATGATAGGAAGCTCCTTGCGAAGAGCAATCAGTTTTTGATAGAAAGTGAAAATCGGGCCCTGCATCTCATTTTCAACATTGATTTCAGGATAAGATTTCCCAGCTTTGAGCCAAGGGATGCCTGTCGTAAAGCCAGCATTCGCTGAATCATCCCACTGCATAGGAGTGCGAGAATTATCGCGAGATTTGGCCTGAATAATTGCAAAAGCTTCTTCTGGTGTGTTGCCTTGCTCCAGCAGCATCTGATAGGCATTGATAGATTCTACATCCACATAATCTGCCATAGAGTCATAGTCTGGATCCACCATGCCAATTTCTTCTCCCATATAGATATACGGCGTGCCGCGAGACAGATGAATGCTGGCCGCAAGCATGGTTGCTCCTTCATTACGGAAATGCTGAACATCAACAAAACGATTTAAAGCACGTGGCTGGTCGTGGTTGTTCCAAAATAGAGCACTCCAGCCGTCATGGTCACTCATTTCCTTGCCCCATGTATGGAAAAGACGCTTGAGCTCCTCAAAATCAAATTTTTTCAAGCTCCATTTTTGACCATTTTCATAATCCACCTTTAAATGATGGAAATTGAAGGCCATAGACAATTCGTGACGTGCCGGATCTGTATAGAGAATGCAGTTTTCAATAGTAGTCGCACTCATCTCCCCGACAGTTATAAATGAGTCAGCCTGTCCGAAAGTCGCTTCATTCAGCATGTGCAAGTAGTCGTGTACAATGGGCTTGTCCGTATAGGCAGGCTTACCATCATTTTCCGGACAGTTTTCCAACACCTCATCTTTTCCAATCAGATTGATGACATCAAATCGAAAACCTTTGACACCCTTGTCCCGCCAAAAATTGACAACTTTGAAAAGTTCTTCACGGACATGAGGATTGCGCCAGTTAAGATCAGCTTGCGTCACATCAAAAAGATGCAGGTAGTACTTGCCCATTGTTCCAAAAGGCGCCCAGGCGCTGCCGCCAAACTTAGACAGCCAGTCTGTTGGCTCATCGCGCAGAAAGAAAAAATCTTGGTAGTACGGATCACCAGCTAAAGCTTTTTGAAACCATTCATGCTCAGTTGAGCAGTGATTTAAGACCATGTCCAGCATGAAATCAATGCCGTGCTCTCTTCCAACTTGGACCATCTCTTCAAAGTCAGACATCGTTCCAAAAAGAGGGTTGACAGCTGTGTAATCTGAAATATCATAACCATTATCACGCTGCGGGCTGGGATAGAAAGGATTGAGCCAGACCATACCCACTCCTAATTCTTTAAGGTAAGGAATTTTCTCAATAATACCTTGAAAATCTCCTATCCCATTGCCGGTCGTATCTTTAAATGATTTTGGATAAATTTGATAGACGACTTTTGTCTTATCTAATGCCATTTGTCTTCCTTTTCTATTTCTAAAAGAAAGAGGTGGGGCTTGCGCTCCTCCCCTTTATCGTTGTTACTTTTATTCTTTGCTACGAGCCTTTGTGCCTCTCGTTAAGAGATTGCTGCTTGGATTTCCAGCAGTGAGGCAAATGGATTACTGAGATAAATTTGTCTATTCGTTAGATAAAATCCTGCTCACCATAGCTCGTATCAAACATTTTACCCGATTCGAGTAGCTGTCATCAGCTTATCTCCACGTCTAACAGTTCGCGGTAATGTTCCCTGTTCATCAGCCTGAAATTGCTCTTGATTTGTGATAATCACAGGTGTTTCAGTCACTAAGCCAGCTTCCTGAATAGCTGCTATATCAAAACTAACCAGTTTCTGACCTACGCTCACTCTGTCTCCTTGAGCCACATGAGCTTCAAAACCTTTTCCGTCGAGATTAACAGTGTCCATACCGATATGCATGAGCAATTCGACACCTTCATCTGACACGATTCCAACAGCATGGTTGGTTGGGAAAAGTACTGATACTGTCCCGTTCACAGGGGCCACCAGTTCTCCCTCACTTGGAAGAATGACAACTCCTTGTCCCATCACGCCTTGAGCAAAGACGGGGTCAGTTGCTTGGCTTAATTCTTTGACTTCTCCAGTAAGCGGGCTGACAATTTCTGCAAAATCCACTTTTGCTGCTGCTTCTTTAGCTTCGTCAATCGCTTCAATTTGCGGTGATTTCACACTTTCATCTTCCGTTTTTGTAAGCATACCTGTCTTGCGGAAGAAGAAGGTCAATAGCATTGGTACTACAATGGCCACCAGCATAATAAAGAAGAATGGCAGCATGTATTTAGCTTGGATAGATAAAATACCTGGAATCCCACCGATTCCGATAGCATTGGCTGTTACATTAAAGGTTACCGATAACAGACCTGCGATAGAAGAACCAATCATCCCTGCCACAAATGGGTAGACATACTTCACATTGACACCGAAAAGTGCTGGTTCTGTAACACCTAGATAAGCAGAAATCGTTGCTGGCAGAGAAATCTGTGCTTCACGTTCATTATGACGGTTCATCAAATAGTAAGCAAACACAGCTGAACCTTGAGCGATATTGGACAAGGCAATCATTGGCCATAGTGCTGTGCCACCTGTATCTGCAACCAGCTGTGTATCAATGGCATTAGTCATGTGGTGCAGACCAGTGATAACAAACGGAGCATAGAGAGCACCAAATATCGCACCAAAGAGCCATTTAACAGGACCAGTCAGACCAGCAAGCACCGCTGTTGACAGCCATTGTCCAAGTGTCCAACCAATTGGACCAAGGACTGTATGCGCTAGAATCAAGGCCGGAATCAAGGATAAGAATGGCACAAAAATCATGGACACAACTTCTGGAATGCGTTTGCGCCAGAAGATTTCAAGATAAGATAGCGACAATCCTGCAAGCAGAGCTGGAATAACTTGTGCTTGGTATCCAATTTTTCTAACTGTAAAGAAGCCAAAATCCCACACCCAGTTTTTAGCAATTTCTGAAGCCGGTGTGCTAGCTACTGAATAAGCATTGAGCAATTGCGGTGATACCAAACAGATTCCAAGAACAATTCCCAAAATCTGACTGGTTCCCATTTTACGAGAAACAGACCAAACAATACCAACAGGTAAGAAGTGAAAAATCGCTTCACCCGGTAGCCACAAGAATGAGTTTACCCCGCTCCAGAACTGTGATACATCCACAATTGTATTGTAAATCGGAGTACCGTCTTTAGCAAACTGAGCAACACCGTCAACCATTTTTTGACCGAGCGCCTGAATCTGCACACCTTCCAGAATATTGCGGAAACCGAGAATCAGCCCCCCAACGATAATGGCTGGAATAATTGGAGTGAAAATTTCCGCCAGCATTGTCATGACACGCTGTACTGGATTCTGATTGCTTTTGGCAGCAGCTTTGGCTGCTTCTTTTGATACTCCTTCAATCCCTGAAACAGCTGTAAAATCATTGTAGAAAATCGGCACATCATTTCCGATAATGACTTGAAACTGCCCTGCATTTGTAAAAGTTCCCTTTACAGCTGGAATGGCTTCAATTGCTTTTACGTCTGCCTTCTTTTCATCTGCCAATACAAAGCGCATCCGAGTTGCACAATGGCTGACAGCTGAGACATTCTCCTTGCCGCCGATAGCATCTAATAGCGTCTTGGCGTCTTTCTCAAATTTTCCCATTTTCTGTTTGGCTAGGCTTAACCTAACACTCTCCTTCTTTTTTTCATCATTGTACAATTGATTGATACATTTATTGTAAACGATGCCAAAGATGTCTGCAAGTTGTTTGTAGTAAAAAAGGCTCTTTTTTGGTAAAATTTATTTAGTTGTATGCTAAAAAGAAAACATGTGAGGATATCATGAAAAAATATGAACAAATTTTTAAACTCTTAGAACAAGATATTCTAAACGAGAAATATCAGATGAATGATTATCTTCCTAGCGAACACGAACTTGTCCAGACCTACAAGGTCAGCCGTGACACGATTCGTAAATCGCTTGATTTGCTTCAAAAAGCTGGTCTCATTCAAAAAATGAGAGGTCAAGGCTCTAAAGTCATCCAACAAGAACAGATTGACTTTCCCGTTTCCAACCTAACTAGTTACCAAGAACTTGTCCGACAACATGGAATGAATTCTAAAACCAATGTCATCCAGTTAGAAAAAATTACAGTTGATAAAAAATTATCCAGTCTTACTGGTTTTCCTGAATATCGTCTGGTGTGGCGGATTATTCGCCAAAGGGTCGTTGACGGGATCGCCTCCGTCTTAGATATTGATTACCTTGATAAGAGTTTTGTCCCTTCTATTAGCCGTGAAATTGCAGAGCATTCAATTTATGCTTATTTAGAAGATGAACTGGGACTACACATTGCTTACGCCCAAAAAGAAATCACAATTGATCCAGCTACCAATCGTGATAAAATATTGATGAGCATTGGAAATGACCACCATGTCGTCTCTGTCAAATCAAAAGTCTATCTCGCAGACGGACAGCAATTTCAGTTTACAGATAGTCGTCATAAACTCGAAAAATTCCGTTTCGTTGACTTTGCCAAGCGGCAAAAATGATCATGACCCTTCACAAAATTCACTCTTCAATATTTAAAATAGCCAAAAAGGAAGAATGTCATCGATCTGCTTCCTTTATTTTTAATGTCATTCACATATTATAAAAAGTAAAGCAAACTTATCAATTTTTGAAAAATAAAAGAAGCTGAGATTATTTCTCAACTTCTTCCTCTTCTTCTACTATTTCAGAAACTTCTACTTTGAGCTTTGTCACACGTCCATTTTTCACTTTATCATTGGTTAAAATGAGCTTTTTATTCTGACTTTCTACTTCATAACTCAAACGCTCTTTCACGTCGGGTATCGAACCTACGCCCGTCAAATAATAACCCGCAATGGTATCAACGTCATCACTTTCCAGTTCAACTTCAAAATACTCGTTAAAGTCATTCAAACTCATGGTTCCAAGGACGAAATAAATATGGTCAGAAACCTGATACACCTCTACTTCAGCCTTATCTGTTTCATCATCTATCTCACCGACAATCTCTTCCAATAAGTCTTCAAGTGTTACTAAGCCAGACATACCACCATATTCATCTAGCAATATTGCCATTTGATTTTGGGTGTTTCGCAACTCTGTCAACAAGTCATCTACAAAGATGGTTTCTGGTACAAAGAGTGGTTCTTGTAAAATTTTTCGCAGCACAATGTTATCAAAACCATTGGTAAACGCCTCATTTAACAGACGTTTGGTGTGAATAAGCCCAATAACATTATCCTTGTCATCATCATAGACTGGGATTCGTGAGAAATTCTGCCTCAAAATACTTTCGATAATTTCCTTGGTATCATCATTGATGTCCACCATAAACGCATCGGTACGCGGCACCATTACCTCACGCGCCATCATCTCATCTAGTGAAAAAATCCCCTGCAGCATTTCAATTTCATCTGCATCCAATGTTTCTTCACTATTGGTCAGCATATACTCAATCTCATCACGTGTCATTTTCTCATCTGCATCATCAAAAGTCATGGGAGTGATTCGACTGAGCAGATTGGTAGAGGCTGATAAAAGCCAAACAAAGGGACTGACAATTTTTCCCAAGAAGATGATAACTGGCGCTGTATGAACCGCTAAGGAATCTTTGAGGTTCAGAGCGATTCTCTTTGGATACAATTCACCAAAAACAATCGAAATATAAGTCAAAATAGCAACAGATAAAAAGCTTGCAATGGCTCTTGCAGTCTCGGAATTTCCCATCCAAGAAGCAATTTCCTGACCGAGTGTATTGGCCAAACTAGCCCCTGACAAAATCGTAATCAAAGTAATCCCAACTTGAATAGTGGACAGAAAATGATTAGGATTTTCCAAGACTTTTAACAAACGAATGTATTTTGCATCGCCTTCTTCAGCTTTTTGCTCTACACGAGCGCGATTTAAAGATACCATCGCCATCTCTGCTGCTGAAAAAAAGGCATTTAAAAGTGTTAAAACTAGTAATAGTAAAGCTTGCAGTAACAAGGTCTGACTGCTAGGGTCTTCCATGAATGTTCTCTCCTCATATATAAGTAATCTTAATTATAGCATACTTTTTGACTTCTTGCACAAGGAGTGTTAAAAAGAAAAATTTGGAGGGAAATTACAAAGATAATGATTTATTAAGATTCTAGATTTTGCAGAACTGTTTCCAAACGTGAAATTGCGTCAACAGGAAGTGCCGTTTTAGGGTATTTTTGATTAAAGGCAAGCAAGAAGTTCAGCCGTATTTGCATTCTTTCTCTGATTAACTGTTTATAGCGAGCATCAAAATTCGGAATCGGATAGCCTTCACATTCCATGTATTCGAATCCTTCCAACGGTCCAAATGGTTTAAAATCTGCCGCTTCATCAACAATTTTTTCAATAATATTCAAGCTGACCTCTTTTGAAATTCCCTTTCCCATATAAAATCCAGTATTAATGATATAGCAGTCGACACCAGATTCAAAGAGACTACGGAATTTCCGATAATCTTCCACCAAAGGATACACTCTAAATGGATTGGCATAAGGTTCAATGACTAAATCATCGTGCTTCCCAGTGACATTTTCAGCATTGGAACGCTTGGTCATCAAGGTACAGCCCATCGTAGAAGCCATCAGCGGATCGTTGATTTTGATCAAAGGTGGGAGAGAATCATCTTTCATAATCCAGAAAATGGCTTGAATCGGCTCATCAATTCGATCGACCCGATTGGGTGTTGCAAAGCGAGACTTAACTGTCCGACCATTTCCGTTTCGAATATCTTCTGTCACTAATTTTTTTAATCCATTGTCATCTAGTGTCACACCACAATTCTGAACGGTCACAAAGAAATCTTGTTCCTTATGTCCAATTGGATAATCATTCGTTTTATCAAAATAGGACGGTTCCAAAGCAATGGAAGAGCCATCTTTGACAGAAATAATAAAGGCGTCATCATGCAAAACCTTAATATCATATTTTCCATTATGTTTGGCATGAGTCAGCGTGGATTTTCCTGAGCCAGATAACCCAAAGAAGGAGGCTACATAGTCTTTCTTTTCAGCCTCTTCTTGTTTAAAGATTTTCAAACCACCGTGACAAGCTACATATCCATTTCTAGCAGCAGTTGCCCAAGCTAAGGTTAAGGTCGCTTTTTTCAACTCACCAAAGTAATTTAAACCCAAAATAATGACACAATTGTGCTGAGTATCAAAATAAACCAACCCTTCAGGATAATCTGGATGCTTCCATTTGGGGTCAAAAAAGACAAATATATCATTTTCATCGTACTTTTTAGAAACTCTCAAACGATTTTTAAACTCTTCATCCAAAATTTGAAAGTTTAAAAGCCAAGAATAAAGATTGTTGATTTCATCTTCAGGAACCATGAGATGAGCACAAGCCATAAAGGCTTCATCTAGCCCTACAACTGCATCTGCCTTATAAAATTTTCGATGATGAGCCTGATAAATTGCACTGCGTACTATCGAAAGCAACTTCTCATCTTCCTCACTGTCCCTACCAAAAATCCGTCGAGCTTTAGCCGTTCGGCCAACAACTGCTCCAGAATTCGTTAATAAAACGCGAGCATAAGAAGGCAAGCCCAATTCCTTTGTATGAATGACAGGCATATCTAAGACAACTGTCCCAGCAGCTGCGGAAGCCAATTGATACGCTTCTTCTACGGTTTTTATTGCAACAACCTGATTTTCATAAAAAGCTGTTTCAATGATTGCCTTCAAAGGAGAGAAATAAGAAGAATCTTTTCTTATTTCCTGCGGAGAATATTTACGACGTGTTACCATAAGTGTACCTCCTCTATCTTATTAGTTCTATTTTAGCATAAAAATACACTTATAGTTTTAATAAAACGTATTAGAAAGAAAAAGGAGTGGCATTCCGAACTAAATTTTGTTGCAATTAGTTTGCTTCCACTCCTCTATATTCATTATTCTAAAACATTAGGACACAGTCCTTCTGAATTTTTTATTTATCTTTCGGACTTTGAAATCATTCAACGTCATACCCTTATTTATTAATAATTCCGTACTCCTCATTTTTCTTTTGCTCCTGCGCAGCTCGGTGATTATCATATAAATTTGCTAGGAATTTTGCAATTTCTTTCAAAATAGAATAAATCGGAATCGCTACAATCATCCCAACAATCCCATAAATATTACTTGACAAAAGCAAGAGAACCATAATGGTAATGGGATGCACCTTCATCACGCCACCTACAATCCGTGGATAGAGAATATTTCCGTCAATTTGCTGCACAATTAACATATATATAACTGCAATCACCATTTTTTTCGGATCGGCAATCAGATAAGTGATAATCATCGGAATCAACCCAATGCTTGGACCCACATAAGGAATAAGATTAGCAATCATAGAAAAAATAGCAAATATCAAAGCATATTTCAGACCAATAACACTATAGCCAATGAAAGCCAACGTTCCAATAATAAACGCATCAATCGAAATCCCACTAATATACCGAGCAATCGTTGCATTAAGATTGGTCAATAATTTCGTGATGTTGAGCTTATCCCGCTTCAAAACAGTTCTTTCCAACATGGGCAGTAATTTATCCCCGTCAATTAAGAAATAGACCAAAAAGATCGGCGTCATGATGAGAATCAAAAATGTATTCACTACTGCTGAAACGACACTCCCCAGACTATTGGTGACACTATTTAAAATATTTTGCAAAATATCCACATAAGACAAATTTAACTGCTTAATAATAGACTGGATATTCAGATTTTTAAAGAGAGAGTGCTGCGATAGCTGGTTAATCCAATTTTGCAATTCTCCATAAACATTTTGACTAGAAGAAATCAAACTTGTCAACTGCGTAATCAAAATAGGTAGCAGATAAATAATGCCCAGAGCAATAATCCCAAACAAGAGAACCAAGGTAATCAAAATTCCAAAAATCCTCTTAATTTTCAGCTCTTTCTCCAGGAATTTCACTAATGGGTTCGTCACATAGTACAAAAATCCCGCAATTAGAAAAGGAATTAAAACCGTATTTAAAACGCTCACAAAAGGGGAAATCAAGCCGTCCATTTGCCGCCAGATAAAAAAGATAATGGTTAGTAGTAAGACTTCTGTTGTCCAAAAAAATAACTTACTTTTATGAAACATACTGTTCCTCCTATCAGCTATTCTATCATATTTTCCACTAAAATAGAGTACTTTTTGTAAACGACTTAAATTATTTTAGGAACAGATTCTTTCGTTTCCCACAATCAAAACTTATTTTTCCATTTATTCTCGTTTGTAAACCATTTTCACATGTACACGTGATTCTAAGATGAAGGGTTCACTAACAGCTTCAAATCCAAATTTCTCATACAAGCTCACCACCTGCTCTTGCGCCTCTATGTGGATCTCTTTTTCAGGCCATTTTTCAGCACAAGTCTCCATAATAGCTTGGACCAACTTACGACCAAGCCCTTGACCGCGAGTAGAAGCCGCTGTTACGACACGTCCAAAATGAATAGTAGTGCCCGTTTCAAATACTCTCGCATAAGCATCTACCTCGCCGACTTCATTTTCATGAAAAATATGGATAGCTTCTAAATCGTGCTCGTCCAAATCATTATAAACACTATTTTGCTCTACGACAAACGTTTCCAAACGCAATTTTAAACATTTATAAAATTCTAAGGTGGTTAATTCCTCAAATGTCCTTTTATACCACATACTTGTTTTCCCTTCTTCTTTATTATATAATAATTGTAAATGCAACTATAAAAGGAGCCTTTTATGGATTATCGTCATCTCTTTCGTCAAATGGGCATAATTTCTCGCCAAGCCATGATGAATATGAATCATGAAGCCAGCCAATATAACCTAGATAATAATCTCTTTCTTATCCTTATCCGCATTGTTGAGCATGAAGGACTGAATCAATCTCAACTTTCTCATATGGTAAAAATTGATAAAACAACACTTAGTCGCTCCCTCAGAAAACTAGAGGAAAAAGGATTTATCACAAAGAAAGTCAACTCTCAAAATAAGAAATTTAAAGAGCTCTTCCCTACGACGAAGGCTTTGCAAATCTACGACCGATTGATTGGATTTGAAACGACCTATATCCAGACTGTCATGAAAGATTTGACTTCCTCTGAACTCTTTCAATTAGAAGCCATCCTCAATAAAATAGAAAATTCTCAATGAAATCAGTATAACATGCATTAGTTGCATTTGCAACTTTAAAATTGAAAAATGACGAGGCTGGGACAAAAGTCCTTAACCTCGTCAGATTTTTATGAGTTTCTTGCAAGTCGCAGTGGTTGAGTGGGTTCTATGCGGTTGATAAATCAACCTTTACAGCCCTACTCAACTGTGCGGGGATGGGACGACAAAATCAACTTTCTTCGAAATTACCGATTTTTGTCCCACTCCCTTTTGATTATTTTGTTTCAAATCCTTCTGCAACTGCTTGCGCAAAATGTTCTTCAACGATTTCTGCACAGTGGTCACAAACAATTGCATGATAACTGCGTTCTTTGACTGTTTCATCTACCCGACGGCAACGCTCACAAACTTGTCCCTCTGCATGCTCAACTGTAAAGGCTACATCCTCGAAAGCAATAGCATTTTCAGGAGCTTCCCCGTCTGCGATTGTTAATTTAGAAACAATGAGAAGTTGCGCAACGTCGCTATTAACCGCTTCAAGTAGCGTTCTCACGACTTCATTTGGATAAACAGTCAAGTGAGCTTCCAAGGATTTTCCAATCACTTTTTCGTTACGTGCTTCTTCCAAAGCTTTTTGCGCTTGACTGCGGAAGTTCATAAAGGCTGTCCACGTATCCAAGATTTCTTCCTCATTAGGGAAAGTAAGCGCATCTGGCAGTTCCGCTAATTGAACAAATTCTTCTGGCTCATGATCTAAGTAAGACCAGATTTCCTCTGCTGTATGTGGAAGAATTGGGGTCAACAATTTTGTAATTTTTACTAAAATATCATAAAAGACGGTCTGCATTTGGCGACGTTCCAATGATTTAGCTGCTTCAATATAGACAACATCTTTTGCAAAATCAAGATAGAAAGCTGATAAATCAACTGTCACAAAGTTTACAATCGCTTTGTAAATATCCAAAAATTCAAAATCTGCATATGCTTCACGAATCGTCTTGACAAGTTGGTTAAAGCGAACAGTCATGTACTTATCAACAGAGCGAAGGTCATCATAGGCAACAGCGTCTTCTTTTGGATTAAAATCAGAAGTATTAGCAATCAAGAAGCGCAAGGTGTTACGGATTTTTCGGTAGGTTTCAGACACTTGACCAAGAATATCCATAGAGATACGCACATCGTTGCTAGAATCCACACTCGTCACCCAAAGGCGCAAGATTTCAGCTCCAAATTGTCTTTCAACATCACTTGGAGCAATGGTGTTGCCAAGAGATTTCGACATCTTTTCACCTTTGCCGTCCAAAGCAAAGCCTTGTGAAAGGATTTGTTTATAAGGAGCCACTCCATGATTTGCAACAGATGTGATGAGAGAGGAGTTAAACCAGCCACGATATTGGTCAGAACCTTCAAGATACAGGTCGGCAGGATAAGTCAATTCAGGACGATTGACCACTACACCATTCCAAGAAGAACCTGAATCAAACCACACGTCCATGATGTCTGTTTCTTTAGTGAACGTACCATTTGGTGACCCTGGATGAGTAAATCCTTCTGGAAGCAAATCTTTCGCTTCTCGTTGCCACCAAATGATAGAGCCATGTTCCGCAAAGAGCTCAGCCACGTGCTCAATTGTTTGCTCTGTCATAATCGGTGTGCCGTCCTCCGCATAGAAGATTGGAAGTGGCACTCCCCAAGCCCGCTGACGCGAAATGACCCAATCTCCACGGTCACGGATCATATTGTAAAGACGAACTTTACCCCATTCAGAGTGGAACTTCACTTTTTCAATCTCATCAAGAATTTCCTGACGGAATTTTGAAACTGAAGCAAACCATTGCGGTACTGCACGCCAAATAATTGGCTTTTTCGTCCGCCAGTCAAATGGATAAGAGTGAGAGATTTCTTCTTGCGCAAGGAGAAGTTGACCTAACTTTTCAATTACTGTAGGAACTACCTTGTCATAAAATTGCCCTGCAAAATCTGGACCAGCATTTTCCATCATGATACCACGTTCATTGACTGTAACGGCTACTTCTAAGCCATTTGCAATCCCAACATTGTAGTCGTCCTCACCAAAACCAGGAGCAGTATGGACAATTCCTGTACCGGAATCTAGTGTAACGTGGTCACCAAGAATCACCAATTCATCTACTTCCTCATCCCACGGGTGCTCTGTCACGATATGATTCAGTTCAGCACCGCGATGAGTTGCCAAGACCTCTACATCTTCCCAGCCGAATTTTTCAGACAAGCTATTGAGCAAGTCAGCAGCAACGACAAATTTACGACTTTCCCCAGCTGGTTTTACCACAACATAATCAAAGTCAGCACCTACTGTCAAACCGCGAGAAGCCGTAATAGTAAATGGTGTTGTTGTCCAAACCACAATATAGGTATCTGTGTCTAGCACATTTTTGCCGTCTTTTACCTTATTTGCATAGTAAAGAGAGGTTGAAACCAAATCATGATACTCAATTTCTGCCTCTGCAAGAGCTGATTCAGATGACCATGACCAATAAACTGGCTTCGCACCGCGGTAGATATAGCCTTTTTTCGCCATTTCTCCAAATACGCGAATCTGAGCAGCTTCATAATCCGGAGTCAACGTCACATATGGATGCTCCCAATCACCAGAAACACCTAAACGTTTGAAATCTTCTCGTTGTTTGTCTACTTGGCTGAGTGCGTAATCTCGACAAAGTTTTAAATACTCTGCCAAATCCATTTCTTTTCGCTTCACACCTTGCTTTGCCAGAACTTGCTCAATCGGAAGACCATGAGTATCCCAGCCTGGAATGTAAGGCGCATAATAGCCAGACATCGATTTTGAACGAACGATAATATCTTTAGAAATCTTGTTCATTGCATGCCCAACGTGAATATTTCCATTAGCATAAGGAGGGCCATCGTGAAGTGTAAAGTGTGGTTTACCTTCATTCAATTCTTGACGACGTTGATACAACTTTGCATCTTCCCACTCTTTTTGCCAAAGAGGTTCTTTATTCGGCAAACCAGCACGCATTGGAAAAGCTGTTTTTCCAAGATTAAGAGTTTCTTTTAATTTCATAAGTTCTCCTTTTTCATATTAGTAACAAATTAAAATAAAAAAACCACAAATTCATCCAAAGGACGAAAATTCGTGGTACCACCTTCATTTAGACAAGAATAAGATTCCTATCCCTCTTACTCGTAACGTGAGTTAAGCGTTAAATCTTACTGTTTTCAGATTTAAGTTTGCAAAATGATAATCCTAACAAAAGGGATTGCAGGTCTCTCACCGTCACCTGCTCGCTGCGAATATTTTGTTAGCATCTTGTTTTTACATTCTCTTATAAAATATCTACAGATTCTGTTGAAGTAGCTTCTGAATCATCTGTTGAAATCTCAGCATTTGTCAGATTTAATCCTAAGACAGACTCATCTAATGTTTCAAACGCTTGTGTTTCGGCTAATTCACGATTTGCTTCTTCAATGCGTCTTTGTAATTCTTCCATTTCCTCTGGAGAGAACTGACGCGTCACATCCACTTCATCTTCTTCTGGAGTCGTTACAACTTCACCCAAAGCAGACTGAACAACTTCTTTAAAGGCTTCATCACTAGTCTGCAAGTAAGTAGCTGTTGGGCGAAGAATATCTTCCCATTCTGAAGAATTCACAATGCTTAATTGACTTTCAATGGTTGATTTTAAACGTTGGTGGAAAACACGCGTTTTATTTTTCAACTCTTCTGTTTCAACAGCCACTTTCTTAGCATTATCAGTCGCTTGACGAAGAATTTCATTAGCCTTGTATTTTGCCTCATCCAACAAATGTTGGGCCTCTTGCTCAGCCTTATGAACAATGTTTTCAGAACGGTCATTTGCCGCTTGTTTTACACGTTCTGCCGTATCTTGTGCAATCAATACAGACTGGCTAAGGGAATCCTTCATCTCATCAAAATAGGTCAAACGTTCTTCCAGATTTTTAATTTTTGACTCTTGTTCATGATTGACACGAACTAAATCTTCATAATCTTGGACAATGATGTCAAGAAATTCATCAACTTCGTCAACATCATATCCTCTAAATTTGTGAGCAAAAGCTTTATCTTTAATTTCTAACGATGTAATAGCCATATTTTCTCCTTACTTACTAGACAATAATTCAACAGTTAACTTGTACTTCCCATTTTTTGAAAAGCCATTTTCTCTTAAAACTTTTACTCTCCCATATCCTCGTATACTGATCAAGTCATTCAATAACAATTGATGACTGGGATTATCCAGCATGGAATAGTTTACCTTAACTTGCTTTGTTGCTATCAGCTGAGCGGCAATGCTTCGTGACAAATGAAATGAGGCAGCTATCACTTTATCCAAACGCATACTAGAGACAAGCACATCTCTTGGCTTTGAATCAGTTTGAGCGATAATTTGTTGTGAAAAATCTACTTGCTTTAATTTTACAGGTGTCTTTGCTATCCTTGAGATATGATTGATGAAAAATTGAGTGAATTTCTTATCTACCATAATTTGTGCTCTACCTGAAGCTACAAGAATATCACCAAAAACTTTACGTTCAATCCCTAATTGATTCAATAACGTTCCCATTATTTGCGAATGAGTTAAATGGTGAAATTTATTCGCATAGCTAATTTCTAACAACTCCATTTCAAAATCACTTAATTGCAACTCATAGTAGAGAGGAGCAATAATGACTTTAGCAAATTCACTCGTATAATAATCCGAACTTGAAAATATTTGCAATTGTAAATGATTTCCAAGATTGCGTAAAACTTCAACTTGATATGGATTTACAAACGAAGTTACTTCAAAAGAATAAGAATCCTCAACTCGCTGCATCTTTTCTAAGCTTTTATCAACAAATTCACGATCTTCTTCTGTAAAATGTTGGTATAAATGTTTAATATTCTTCATGAATTTAAGCTAAAAGCAAAAGAGCATTCAAAATGATGCCAGAAACCAAATTCAAAAGAAAGATAACGATAAGAATCGTCCAATCAAGACCAGCAAATTGTAAATTGAAACGTTGAAATGGTTTCAAAACAGGCTCTACTATCCGTAAAATCAACTGACCAAGTGATGTTTGATAGGCACCCGGAAACCAAGATAAGAGAGCATACACCACTAAAATAAATGAATACACTCTTACCAAATTATAAAGTATGTTTACAATCCAAACCATGTTTTTATCTACGTTTCATATCAAAATCAAATTCGCCACTTTGCAAATCATCAGGCAATTTTAAATCCTCAATATTTACAATAACATTGATTGGTGTTAAAAGGTACATTGTACTCGCAACTTTTTTTATGTTCCCAGCAAGCACATAACGCGCACCATCCAAATAATCCAAACAACGACGAGCTTGCACTTCTGTCATATATTGAAAATCAATCAAAATGCTTTCATTAACAATTAACAAATCAACAATTTCAGTTGTTTCTTCATATTTTCTTGGATAACGAACATTGATTGTCACTTTGTCATCTGAAATTGTCCGATGTTGTGCCAATTCTTGCTGGCGCGCATGAAGACGAGTGATATTCTCATTTGCTCCTGACCTTGTAGAAGATTGTACAGAACTACTTGCTGTATGTACTGTTCTTTCTTTAGTAGGTGTTACAGATTGACTACTCGCACGTGGTGGTAGCTCAGGCGTTTGAACGCCAGCATCTTCACCATCTTCCGTAAAGTAATCAATGAATTTATCAAATCTATCTTTAAGAGACATAATACTTTCCTATTTAAAAAATGCGGTACCAATTCTGACAAAAGTCGAACCATTTGCAATAGCTATTGTATAATCACGGCTCATTCCCATACTTAAATCAGTAAAAGGCATATTAGGTAACTGTTTACGTTGTAATCTTTGCTGTAATTGATAGGCTTGTTGGAACATGACATTTAATTCCGCTTCATCTGCTTCAATTGGTGCCATTGTCATCAAACCTACAATCTGAATGTTTTCAAGTTTTTCTAGCTCAGGTAAAATCGTATCTATTTCCTCTACAGCAAAACCATGTTTACTAGCTTCTTTGGAAATATTTACTTGTAAAAAGCATTTAATGATATGTTCAGCTCTTTTGTTGATTTCTTGAGCTAATTTTACTGAATCTAAGGCATGGAAATAATCAACATAATTGATGACGTCTTTCACTTTCCGCCTTTGAAGTGTACCAATTAAGTGCCAAATTACACGTTCATCTTTCAGAGCCTGATATTTCTCTAGAAATTTATCAACTCGATTTTCACCGATATGATGAATTCCTGCTTTAACCAGCTCTTTAGCAGTAGAGCTGTCAACATATTTGGTGACAGCTATTACTTCTACTGAATTTTTTGAGCGATTAGCTTTTTGAGTAGCTTGTGCTACATTTTCTAAAACTTGATATGTATTCTTTGCTAAATCCATTTTATCGGTTTTTAAAGAATGGTGGTGTTTCTAATTCATCGTCATCAGAACTGGTGTCTTCATAACGTTCCACAGCTGGTGCGGCACTCGCATCTGTTGAGCGAACAATATTCTCACGACGCAAATCCCAATCACCAAATGCTGAAGCCTGTGGCGCTTCTGTCCGTTGACGACTTGGCTTTGGAACTTCAAGATTTTCAGTCAAATCAAAGTTACGGTCATAACCTTGGCTTCCTCTAGAATTACGATTTTCACGAGTTCCAGCTGCATAAGAATTTTGTTGAGCAACTGGACGAACACCACTTACTCGATCAATTTTTTCTTGACGAACACCCGTTGCAACAACTGTCACACGAATTTCATCTTTCATGCTGTCGTCAATAGAAGTACCTAACCAGATATTAACACCATGACCTGCTGCTTGATTGACGATTTCTGACGCTTCTTCTGCTTCAATCAAGGTCATATCAAGACCACCTGTAACGTTGATGATGACATCTTCAGCTCCATCAATTGTTGTTTCAAGAAGTGGTGAATAAATAGCCTTACGTGCAGCTTCAATAACACGTTCTTCGCCACTACCAATACCAATTCCCATAAGAGCATCACCTTTATTTGCCATAACGGTTTTCACATCGGCAAAGTCAAGGTTAATAAGTCCTGGGCTTGTAATCAAGTCCGTAATTCCTTGTACACCTTGACGAAGGACATTGTCTGCTTCGCTCAAAGCTTCAAGAAGAGGAGTTTTCTTATCAACAATTTCAAGTAAATTATTGTTTGAAATGATAAGAAGTGTATCTACATGCTCACGAAGTTCATTGATTCCTTCAATCGCAAAGTTACCACGCTTACTTCCTTCAAAGCCAAACGGGCGAGTAACAACTGCAACAGTTAAGGCACCAAGACCCTTTGCAATACGAGCAATAACTGGTGCAGCACCTGTACCAGATCCACCGCCCATACCAGCAGTAATGAACACCATATCAGCTCCCGTAAGAGCTTCCGTCAACACTTCTTCGCTTTCTTCAGCCGCTTTACGACCGATTTCAGGCTGTCCTCCAGCACCTAGACCGCGAGTCAACTTTGGTCCAAGCTGAATAACGGTTTCTGCTTTTGAGCCACTCAGAGCTTGCACATCTGTATTGGCAGCGATAAATTCAACGCCTGATACTCCTTCATCAATCATGCGGTTAATGGCATTACCACCACCACCACCGATACCAATAACTTTAATTACTGCTCCTTGTGCCGCAGCTGTATCAAATGAAAATGTCATAATGTATTACCTTCTCCTTTAATCAAACATATTGCCAAGTAGATTTCGAACACGATCTGTCAATTTTTCTTTTGGTTGTTGAGATTGTGTCGGAAGTGGTTCGGGACGTTCAACTTCTTCTGCTGGTTCAGCAATCGGAGTCACAATTGTTTGTTGCGGCTGAGTAAAGCGCTGCAACGGATTGAACGACTGACTTTGTTGAGTCGGACGAGAAAATTCAACCGGTTGATGACGCAGAAGTTCATCACCGTGAACAGCAACTTGTGCTAAAACATCCACTTCAGATAGATTTCCAGCATATTCTGATAAGCTAATGACATGAGCAAAAGCTGGATTACGAATACCGATTTGATTTGGTACGTATAGTTTAACAGGAACACCGAAAACTTCTTGCGCCAATTCCACCACACCTGGTAAAATTGCACCACCACCAATAATAACAATTCCACCTGGAAGTTCTAATAAGTGTCTTCTTTCTAAATCTTGCTTGATTTGTTCAAAGATATGTTTAACACGTGCTGAAATAATTTCTGCTAAATAGCGCTCTGTTACTTCAACTGGTTCAACTTCTCCAATCACTTCCACTTGGAAGGACTCATTGCTAGCAGCAGGTACGTATGCTTCGCCATAGTTAAACTTCAAGCTTTCTGCAAGTTTTTTAGAAGTTTTTAAAACTTTTGAGATATCTTTTGTGACGTATTCGCCACCTTCTTGATAGATATTAGTAAATTGCAGTTCTTGGTTGCGAACAGAAGCTACTGTTGTTTGACCACCACCCATATCAATGACAGTTGCACCAAATTCACGTTCTCCTTCATTTAGAACAGATTTGGTCATAGCAAGCGGAGAAATGATAATATTTTCTACTTGAACTCCTGCTCGCTCAACTGTTTTTCGTAAATTATGAAGAATAGTGCGTGGTCCTGTGTAGAGAAGCCCACGCATTTCTAAACGAATGCCCATCATTCCACGAGGATCACGGATACCTTGGAAGCCATCTACAATAAACTCTTCAGGAATAAAGGTAATAACTTCACGGTCTGGAGTCATACTTTTTGTCAAAGCAGATCTCACAACATTTTCAACATCTGCATCTGTAATTTCTTTCGTTTCGCTTGTTACAGGAATCATACCTTGCGTTGGTTCAATCTGCAACAAGTTAGCAGGCAAGCCAACATTCACCAGCTTAATGGAAATACCTGCTTTTTCCTCTGCTTGTGAAATTGCAGATTTTATAGCACTTGCTGCTGCTTCGATATCTACAATGATACCATCTTTTACGCCAGCACTTTTGGCATTACTAACCCCAATTACATTTAATTCATTGTTTACGTGTTCTGCTACCAAGACCTTAATGGAGCTTGTTCCGATATCTAATCCTGTAAAAAAGCCATCTCTAGCCATTAGACCATTCCTCTCTATCTACCAAGTTTCTCACTTATCAATTTAACTATCAAAAAAGTATAGTTATTCAAAGCATATTATAACATAAAAAAATAAAAATTGGGTAGATTTTCTGCATTATTTTAGCTATTTCTATAACTAAATATTCCTGCTTCCATATCCACAACGCTTGTTTCCGTCAATTGTGGTTTAATTTTTTCATAATAAGGCAATTTTTTAGCTACTTCTGACAAAGGAACTAGAATTTTATTTCCATCTGTCATAGTGATTGTCAGCAAATCTTCAGTCGCTTTACTCGGTGTATGCTGAACCGTTTGAATTTCTGATTTGATTGTATCAGAAATACTTGATAATTGTTGCACAAATTTCTTAAGCATTGCTTTATCTGAAAAATCAAGCGTTATATAACTTTTTGGCAACTGTGATTTTTTAACCGGAGTAGCAATTTCTTCTCCACTAGATAATACTGGGAAATACTGCTCCCCAGAATAATCATACGCAACCACTGTGTATTCTGTTATTTTTATTTTAAATGTAATCGGAAATTGGTAACTTATCTCTGCTTTTTTCACCCATAGATTTGATAATTTAATATTTCTAGCATGTGCCTTTTGACTCAAATACGTCGTCAAGGTGTAATCCTCTTTTTGAATACTAGAAGCATCCAGCACCTCTGTTTTTGAAAGCTGTTTATTGCCCGTCACCTCTATGTTCTTTAATTTTGAATAGGGACTTATAAAATAAACAGCTAAAATTAACAAAATAGAACTTAGAATCAATACTGGCAAAGCACGGTAAACATGACGAGGAGCGATTTTTTCTCTTGTCTCTTTTGCTTCCTGCTTAGCTTGTTTGCGTTCTGCTTTCTTCTTTTTTCGCAAGGACGCTTTATCAAGAGACGCATCTTGTTCTTCCTCGGAGAACTCTGTTACAGTGGATTCTTCTAAGTCCTCTGATTCTGCTTCTTGAGTATCAGATGTTACTTCTGTTTTTTCATCTTCCTCGCCTACATCTGATTTTTCAGGATTTGGCAAATGCTGCTTTTTTTGCTCTGCCAATTCTTTCTCTTTTTCAGCTTCTTCTTGAGCCTTTTTTTCAAGGTATTCCTTGTTTCTTTTTTGCCACTCAGAAAGTTTTTCTGTTTCTTGCTCTTTCTGATCCTCTTGCTTCTTTTTTGTCATTTTCTTCCTTTATCTATGTCATTTTTTAAAAGGTTATAAAATTCATCTAACGATTTTATTTCGTGGGACTGTTTCATGTTTTCTTCATAAAATTCTTTCTGTTCAAGCAACTCTGTTATCATTTTTTGAAGATTTTCCAAATTCAATTGAGGCTCGTCTAATTTTTTGGCATAGCCTTTTTTTACAAAATATTCTGCATTTTCAATCTGGTCACCACGACTTGCTTCGCGTCCCAAAGGGACAATTACATGAAGCTTTGCCATAGCCAACAATTCAAAAATAGTATTAGATCCGCCACGTGTAACAACGACATCCGCCAAGTCCATCAACGGTTGATAGAGGTCAGTCACATAGGCAATTCGGTACAGATGATTTGATAATTCGTCTAAGCTAGCATCGCCTGATAAATTGATAATATTGTAATGCTGAGTTAGCTCTGCTTTATTTGCCGTTACAAAATCATTAAAAACCTTTGCTCCCGCTGACCCACCAACAAACAGGAGTGTCGGAAGGTTTTCATCAAAATGCTGCTGAATGGCTTGAATCTGATCATTTGGAGCAGTTATTTTTTCTCCTACCTTTGTTACAGCTCCCACATGCTCAATTTTTGTCAACGCATGGGCTTGTTCAAAAGTAGAATACATTTTTGTCGCACATTTGTAAGCAATTTTATTTGCTAGACCAATAGAGAGGTCTGACTCATGTACATAAACTGGAATCCCAGCTAAGCGAGCTGCAATGACAGGAGGAACCGATACAAAGCCACCTTTAGAAAAGAGAGCCTGCGGACGAACCTTTAACATAATTCCTAAAGATTGCAAAATGCCCCAAGCCACTTTGAATACATCTAACATATTTTGCCAAGAAAAGTAACGGCGTAATTTCCCCGTTGCTATAGAATGAAAAGTGATATCCAAACCTGACTTCTGGATTTCTTGGTATTCAATCCCATGCTTGTCACCAATATAGTGGACTTGCCAACCTGCTTCTAGGAATTTTGGAATGAGTATAAGGTTTAGAGTCACATGACCAACCGTTCCTCCACCTGTAAATACAATCTTTTTCATCTTAACCCTTTAATTCTTCAAATGTTGCAATAAATTCATCGCCCCGAACTTCAAAATTTGGATACATATCCCAGCTTGCATTTGCTGGACTGAGAAGAACAATGTCACCTGCTTGAGCTTCAGCAAAAGCTTTTTGCGTCGCATCTTTCACATCTGCAGCATCCATATAGCTAACACCTGCTTTATCCGCTGCTCTCTTGACACGTGCTGCAGATTCTCCAAGAATAACCATTTTCTTCAATCCTTGAATATCTGGCACCAATTCGTCAAATTCATTGCCACGATCCAGTCCACCAGCAATCAAGATAACCTTGCTATTGTCAAAACCAGACAAGGCCTTTTGCGTTGCAAGAATATTTGTGGATTTGCTATCGTTATAAAATTTAACATGGTTGATTTCACCGACATATTGAAGGCGGTGCTTAACGCCACCGAAACCTGCCAATGTTTCTTTGATGACTTGATTTTCAATGCCACGCAGTTTCGCAACTGCAATAGTTGCAAGGGCATTTTCAACATTATGGCTACCCGGAACGCCAAGCTCATCTGCTGCCATAACAGGCTCTCCACGGAAAGTCAGCATGTTTCCCTCTAAGTAAGCGCCGTCTACCTTTTCCGTCGTTGAAAATGGTACAACGGTCGCTTGCGTCTTTGCAGCCAGCTCTTTCGCTAATGTTTGATTGAAATTCAATATGAGGAAGTCAGATTTGCTCATATTTTTTTGAATGTTCCATTTAGCAGCGACATAATTTTCAAAAGAGCCATGATAATCAATGTGAGTTGGCATCAGATTAGTAATCACTGCAATCTCTGGGTGAAAGGTTTCAATGCCCATGAGTTGGAAAGAAGACAACTCCATGACCAATGTATCATTTTGGGTTGCGGTTGTTGCAACTTGACTGGCTGGAAAGCCAATATTCCCAGAAAGCAGACCATTTTGACCACCTGCAGTCAAGACTTCCGCAATCATCGTTGTCGTTGTTGTTTTTCCATTAGAGCCCGTAATCCCAATAATTGGAGCATCTGAAATCAAATAGGCTAACTCCACTTCAGTGATGACTGGGATTTTCTTTTCCAAAGCTCTCGCTACCATAGGATTGTCGTAACGAATACCGGGATTTTTGACCATCAGTTCAAACTCTTCGTCCAAGAGTTCCAAAGGATGACCACCTGTTACCACTTTGATGCCTTCCTCAAGAAGAGACTGAGCAGCAGGATTTTCCTCAAATGGCTTTCCGTCATTCACTGTAACAATCGCTCCCAACTTATCTAGTAAACGAGCAGCGGCTTCACCAGATTTGGCCAAGCCTAAAACTAACACTTTTTTATTTGCAAAATTTGTAATGTGCTTCATAACACGCCTCTTTTTTTATTCTTCCTATCTATTTTACCTTTTTTTCAGAAAATAAAAAAGCCTTTACGGCTTTTTATTCTTGTCTGTTACGAAGTTTTGAGCAAAACGATACTTTTTTATCTTTTTGTGATAATTTTGAAATATCACGTAGGGAAAAATATGCTACGCCTATCATCAAAATTCCTACGAAAAACTCAGACGGTAATTGAAAAATCTGAAATACTGCCAATCCTAGTAAAATGATAAAAGCGACTAGGGCAATCACTAAAACTACTACATTTAAAGTTCCTTTAATGCTCTGCGGAGCAGCAAAAATGTAAAATAATAGAATGAGAATTCCAAAGATTAAATAAAACATTTCTGCTCCTTTCTAGCCCATCCGCTTCTTTAATATATTAGCAACGAAGCAAACCGTTCTTTCATTATTCAGCTGATTTTTTCTTTTTAGCAGCTTTGGCACGTTGGTTTTTATCAAGAATTTGTTTCCGCAGGCGGATTGATTCAGGCGTCACTTCCATGTATTCGTCATCGTTCAAGAATTCAAGTGATTCTTCCAATGTCAAAATACGAGGCGTTTTAATAACCGCTGTTTGGTCTTTCGTTGCAGAACGAACATTGGTCATTTGTTTGGCTTTTGTAATATTAACCGTCAAGTCATTTTCACGTGAATTTTCACCAATAATCATTCCTTCGTATACTTCTGTACCTGGATTGACAAAAATCGTTCCACGTTCCTCAATAGACATGATAGAGTATGTCGTTGCCTTTCCTGTATCAATTGACACAAGAGCTCCACGACGGCGTCCTCCAATCTCACCTGGAATCAATGGTAGGTATTGATCAAAAGTATGGTTCATAATCCCGTAACCACGCGTCATAGAAAGGAATTCAGTTGAGTACCCAATCAATCCACGCGCAGGCACAAGGAAAATCAGACGTGTTTGTCCGTTTCCGGTAGCCACCATGTCTAACATTTCACCCTTGCGCTCAGAAAGACTTTGGATAACCGAACCTTGGTATTCTTCTGGAGTGTCAATTTGCACACGCTCAAATGGCTCGCATTGTATACCGTCGATTTCTTTGACGATAACTTCTGGGCGCGATACTTGTAACTCATAACCTTCACGACGCATGGTTTCAATTAAGATTGATAAGTGTAATTCTCCACGGCCTGATACAATCCATTTATCTGGCGAGTCAGTCGGATCCACACGAAGCGAAACATCCGTTTGCAATTCAGCCTGCAAGCGTTCTTCAACTTTCCGAGATGTTACCCATTTCCCTTCACGACCAGCAAATGGTGAATTGTTCACTAAGAAAGTCATTTGCAGCGTTGGTTCATCAATGTGAAGAATTGGCAATGGTTCTACTACATCTGTCGGAGTAATCGTTTCACCAACGAAGATATCTTCCATACCGGATACGGCAATCAAATCACCCGCTTTGGCTTCGTCAATTTCACGACGTTCTAGTCCAAAGAAACCAAATAACTTGGTGACACGGAAATTTTTCGTTGTACCGTCTAGTTTAGAAAGCGTCACTTGGTCTCCAACTTTCACAGTCCCGCGGAAAACACGACCAATACCGATACGACCTACAAAGTCATTGTAATCCAAAAGAGAAACTTGGAATTGAAGCGGCTCATCTGAATTATCTACTGGTGCTGGAATATGATCAATAATAGTATCAAAAAGCGGTGCCATAGTGTGCTCTTGGTCAGCAGGATCATCTGACATAGAAGACGTTCCGTTGATAGCAGAAGCATACACAACTGGGAAATCTAATTGGTCATCATCTGCACCCAGCTCGATGAAAAGCTCCAAAACCTCGTCCACTACTTCTGCAGGACGTGCAGACGGTTTGTCAATTTTATTAACGACAACAATCGGCACCAAATCTTGCTCAAGAGCTTTTTTTAACACAAAACGAGTTTGTGGCATGGTTCCTTCATAAGCATCAACAACCAGAACAACCCCGTCCACCATTTTCATGATCCGCTCAACTTCTCCACCGAAGTCCGCGTGTCCTGGAGTGTCCATGATATTGATACGAACACCGTTATAAGCAACAGCTGTATTCTTAGCAAGAATGGTAATTCCGCGTTCTTTTTCAAGATCGTTGGAGTCCATTGCGCGTTCTTGCAACTCTTTTCGATCGTCCAAAGTATGTGATTGCTTCAATAATTCGTCTACTAGCGTTGTTTTCCCGTGGTCAACGTGAGCGATAATAGCGATATTGCGAATATCTTCTCTTAATTTTGTCATTTTATCCTCTAAATCTTAAGTTTTATTTCTAACTGAACAATTATACCACAGATTAAGGCAAAAAACACGGTTAAACTGGGTGTAAATGTTTTCATTAGAAAATCAATGTCCTACAAATTTATTTACATTCTTTATTGCAAAATTATGATATGATAAGAAAAAACAAAGGAAACTGTATGCGTTTAGATATTCTACTAGCTCAAGCTCACATTAGCCGTAAAAAAATGAAGCAAGCTCTACTAAAAAAGAAAATCTTAGTAGATGACTGTCCCGCTCGAAAACTCAGTCAAAATGTTGATACAGGTTTGCAGACGATTACGCTAGAAGAACAACCCGTCCTTGGCAAGCCTCATCAGTATTTTATGATGAATAAACCCCTTGGCGTTGTGACAGCTAACTCCGATGCCAAATTCCAAACAGTTCTAGATCTCATCAGACCTGAAGATTTCAGTGAAGATCTATATTCTGTTGGACGGCTCGATCGAGATACTTCTGGACTGCTGTTAATCACTGACAACGGTCCGCTCGGTTTTCAATTGCTTCATCCTCAATATCATGTCACAAAAACATACGAGGTTGAAGTTAATGGTCTACTAGATGACCAAGCAGTGCAATCCTTTCAAAAGGGCATCGTTTTTCTTGACGGAACAAGTTGTAAACCAGCCACTCTTACAATTCGTTCTTCTAGCTCAAACAAGAGCCGTGCTACTGTCACTATTTCTGAAGGAAAATTTCACCAAATCAAAAAGATGTTTTTAACTGTTGGCGTCAAAGTTACTTCTCTGAAACGAACTCATTTCGGAGATTTTGAATTAGAACCAAACTTAGCCGCAGGAGAATATCAAGCATTCAACCAAGCAGAACTCGAAATAGTGAGGCACTACCTAGAAAAAAGCTATTAAAAGTGAGCAATCCTTTTAGATTACTCACTTTTGATTTTTCCTTTCCATCCATCTAGTCCTGTAGAGAGGATGTAAATATCTTGATAACCTTGTTTTTTCAATAGAATAGCTGCATTCATAACACGTTGTCCACGGCTATTTTCATACAGTAAAACAACCTTGTCCTTACGAATAGCTCCCAAACTCGTTTTTAACTGCTGTGACGGGATATTTCGCGCTCCTAAAATATGTTTCCGGCGAAAATCAGCTGGGTCGCGCAAATCAATCAACTGACCTTGCCGAATCATATCACCAAATTCTGCATTGTCTACAACCTTAGCCGCACGACGAACACGAATATAGTTAAAGCCCATCCAGCCTAACATCCCAACAATAATTGCCAATAAAATCCAGTTTAACATGTTTTCTCCTCGTTCTTCTTCAAATATTGTAATTCCAACTGATGTTCCCTTCGCAAGACCCGCTCAGCTTCTAGATAGTCCATTCTTTCTATCAAGCCCGCATCATAAATCCTCTCTAACTCAATTTTCATCATTTCAATATCATACAAGCGCTTACCCATATAGATAATAATGCCAAAACTTTTGAGGTATTGCTGCACATCATAAAGTGTTTTCATGAGGCTTATTTTACCAGAATTTCAGGAGTATTTCAAGGTTGAAAAGAACTCATTTTGCAAGTAAAACATTCTTCAAGTGCTCAAAAATAACAAAAAAAGCCGCCGATTGGGCGACTCTTATAGGGAGATTATTATGAAAAAGAAAAGTTTAGGATTTTTATCAAATAAAGTTAGGAGGTCTTCATCTGATGATGTTAGTATAACGCCACCTCCTTAAACTTATCTTAAATTCTAAAAGATTTTAAAAATTTATTTTCTACTCTCAAAAATTTACTTACAAGCCCGGAGTTTGACCGATTTCTGCTGTTAACATCCAGATATTCTTTTCAAGTTCTGCTTTTGCACCGACAAAAATATCGTTGGTCACATCATCTCCTTCTTCATCTGTTACATCCAGAGCTTCTTGGTAGAGACCTACCAAGTAACGGAAAATTTCGATGACACGTTCCAAACTTTCTGCAACATTCTTACTGAATTTTCCTTCTTTTTCTTCAATATTACTGTGTTGGATAAATTCACTCAAAGTTGAATACGGCGTTCCACCTAAAGTAATCAAACGTTCACTTACTTCATCTAAAGTCGTATCCAAGGTTTCCATATACTCATCCATCTTAGGATGCCAAACCATAAAACCAGCTCCACGCATGTACCAATGTACTTGGTGAAGGGCAATGTGAGCAGTGTATAAATCCGCTACCACTTGGTTTAAAACTGCTTTTGTTTTGGGAAGAGACTTACTGAAAGACTCAACACTTGAGAAAGTTGCAACATCTTTTGCTGCTTCATTTTTTAGATTAACCATTATCCTACCTCGCTTTTATTTAGAATGATTCTAATCTTTTTGATTATGATTTAATTATAATGTTTCTAAATAAGAAAGTCAAATGATTGAACTCTGAAATTTCTTTTATTAGAAAAGTTGCAATTTTTTAGAATTATTTACGAATAAAAAAGTATGATTCATTTTTATTTTTTCTTGGTTGGAAGCATTGTGGCTTCTTTTTTAGGGCTGGTTGTTGATCGCTTTCCTGAACAATCTATTATCAGTCCTTCCAGTCATTGTAATGCTTGTGGACAGAAATTAGCACCTCGTGATTTAGTCCCTGTCCTTTCTCAGCTTATCAATCGACTGCGCTGTCGGTTTTGTCAGTCAAAAATTCCCATTCGCTACTTGATATTAGAGTTGGTAGGTGGTTTACTCTTTCTCGCAACTTCCTTAAGCTACTTAAATATCAGCCAGCTTGTCTTGCTCATAATGGGAATTACACTAGCTCTTTATGATCAAAGAGAACAGGAATATCCTATCCTCATTTGGTTGTTCTTTCATCTTCTTCTCCTATTTTTGGTAGGTTTTAATCTTCTAATGATTAGTTTTTTAGCCCTTGGAATCGTAGCTTTTTTCTTTGACTTACGAATTGGCGCAGGAGACTTTCTTTTTCTATCTTCTTGTTCAACTGTTTTCAAGTTGACAGAGATTCTTTGGTTGATTCAAATTGCCAGCTTAGTGGGCTTATGTCTCTTTTGCTTAAAAAAGAGAAAAGACAGGATAGCTTTCGTTCCCTGTCTTTTGATTGGAGTGATTGTTCTGCTTTTATGCAAACTGTTGCTTCAATAAAATTAGAATGACGTCCTATCATGAGGCTAGGATGGATGTATCCAGATTCAGCGGAGCCTCGAAACAATAAAGCGATGATTACAATTTTCAAATTTTAGTTTTTTTACGTCATCTTCCCAGATTTCATATTTCTGTAGGTATTTGTACTCATGGGCGTCTATTTCACTCTTGATTTTTCGTGTTTCTTTTTTCTAAGTAATCAGCAATAGCGGCCACATCTTTATCACCACGCCCAGATACATTGACGATAATAATATTGTCCTTACTTAGCTGTGACGCGCGTTTAACTGCTTCTGCAATAGCGCGGGAACTTTCAATGGCAGGAAGTATCCCTTCTTTTCGCGTCAACAATAATAGTGCATCTACTACTTCATCATCTGTCGCAGCCACATATTCAACTCGACCTGAATCTTTAAAAAAGGCATGTTCAGGACCAACTCCCGGATAGGCCAATCCAGCGGAAATAGAATTAACAGGAGCTACCTGATCATTTTCTGAAAACAAAGCATACGTTTTCATGCCAAACTTAGCAGCCGATGCAGCTGTTGCTACTCCATGTTGACCGGCTCCAGTCTCTGCGATAACTCTGGTCTTACCCATTCGTTTTGCTAGGAGAATTTGCCCTAAAACATTGTTTAATTTATGAGAACCTAGGTGATTCAAGTCTTCTCATTTGAGATAGATTTTTGCACCTCCTAAATAGTCCGTCAAACTTTCTGCAAAATAAAGCGGTGTCTCTCGACCTGCATCATCTGCTAAATAATGATGATATTCTGCTAGAAACTCTGGAGCATTTTTATACTTTTCAAATGTTCCCTCTAGCTCGTCTAATAAAACTTGAATCGGTTCTGGTACAAAGCTACCACCAAATTGACCAAAATATCCTTTATTTTCTACCATGATGTTTCCTCACAATCTTTAGCATTCTTGAATTTAAACAACAAAATACCCCCACACAAAAACTGTGTGAGGGCGTATGAGCGCAGTGCCACCTCAGTTATGGGAAAAGTAGACCTTATCCGCATATCTCTATCTTGTCTATCAACAAGCTGCACTGTAAGGTGTGCACACCGAATTTTTATTGTTTCAAATTCATATCATTTACATCAGCCCATTTCATAAATATCTACTACTTGTTTACACCTAGCACAAGCTCTCTGGAAGTATCAATTTACTACTTTTCTGATGTTTGAGCATTATTATAGAGTTTTTCTACCATTCTGTCAATAAAATAGTGAAAAAGCATCCTAAATCCGAACAATAACCCATATTTTTACTTAGAAGTCAGAAACTTATCTTTCCAATGGCTGACACAAGTTTTATACAATAGAAAAGCCAGATATCCGCCTAATGTATTTGTCCATAAATCATCTATTTCAAAAACACGATTGGCATCAATGAAAATATCTAACAAAATCTGTGTACATTCAATGAAAAGGCTTATCGCAAAGCTGACAGAGAGTACACGTTTGGTATTTCGCAAGTTCGGAAACAACCAGAGAAGCTGAAAAATCAGTGGGCTAAGTAGAAAAATATTCATTATATTTTGCACAAAAACCTTAATTAATTGAAAGAAAGAAGTAATTTGCCCAAGATTGACCAAAGAATTAAAAGGAATAAGGAGAACTACAATGCGTCCAAACTGCTGAATTCCCGGTGTTTCCATCCCTTCTTCTGGCACCTGAGGAAGAAAACACATCAAACACAATAAGAAGATGTAGAGCATGCTTCCCCAAGTCAGAATTTTACGTCCTTTAACTGTTAATTCTCCATTGGATTGCAGCCACACTTTTAACCTAGGCATGTTTCGCAAGTGCCTTCTCCTTGTCTTTCTTCATCGTATTGGAGCGCAATTGACCGCAAGCTGCATCAATATCTGTACCATGCTCCTGACGAACAACACAGTTAATGCCATTCTTTTTTAGAGTATCGTAGAAAGCCATTACACGTTCCTTGGGACTGCGACTATATTGATCGTGCTCACTAACCGGATTGTAAGGGATCAAATTGACATACGATAGCTTTTTGATGTTTTTGAGCAATTCAGCTAATTCCAATGCCTGCTCTACTCCGTCATTGACTTCATTTAGCATGATATACTCAAAAGTAACCCTGCGGTTGGTTGTTTCAATATAATATTCAATCGCCGCAAATAGCTTTTCAATTGGAAAGGCACGATTTATTTTCATAATGCTAGAACGCAATTCATTATTGGGTGCATGAAGAGAAACAGCTAAATTAACCTGCACTCCTTCGTTTGCAAAATCACGAATTTTATGTGCTAGACCGGAAGTGGAAACCGTAATGTGACGAGCTCCGATAGCCAGCCCTTTGTCATCATTGACAGTTCGCACAAACTTGAGAACATTGTCATAGTTATCAAAAGGCTCGCCAATCCCCATAACCACAATATGGCTGACGCGCTCACCTTGTCCACGCTCATCAAAATATTTTTGCACCAGCATAATCTGAGACATAATTTCCCCATTATTCAAGTCACGCTGCTTTTTAATCAGCCCGCTAGCACAAAATGTACAGCCAATATTGCAACCCACCTGAGTGGTTACACAGACCGACAGACCATAGTGCTGACGCATGAGAACTGTTTCAATCAACATACCGTCTGGCAGTTCAAAAAGATACTTTACTGTGCCGTCAGCCGATTCCTGCACAACTCTTTGCTTTAGCGGATTGACAACAAATTCATCTTCTAACTTTGCTAATAAACCCTTTGAAATGTTTGTCATTTCTGTAAAAGACTGAACCCGTTTGCGATAAAGCCACTCCCAAATCTGAGTAGCTCGAAATTTCTTTTCTCCTTTACTTTCTGTCCAATCTATCAAATCCTGACGGGTCAAGCTATAAATCGATGGTTTCATTTTTTCTCCTTCATTTCGTTACAAAAACCCATTCCATACACTATTTTTGACGAATAACAAAATGGCGCTGGCTACTTGTTTGTTGTTGCTTCGTTGAATTTTGCTTTCTTGCTCTTTGCTTTTGATTTTGTCGCTTACTGCGCTGGCGATTTTCTCGCTTGGGTTGCTCTTCTTTATAGGAGTGAGCTTGTTTAGAACGACGTGGCTTGTTATCACTTTCTTTCTTGTGATGTGATTTTTTATCAAACGATGCGCGACGCGGCTGTAAATTTTCCAAGACAAAATAAGCACAACCATAATTACAGTATTCTAGTAAATATTCTTCTAAACGGCTGATTTTTTCTTCGCTTTCATTTGCCTTGTCATCTTTATAAAATCCACGCAAACGCAACTGCTCGTTGCCCCAGTCGCCAACAATATAATCAAATTTTGTTAAAATATCTGAAAAACGCTGATTAAAAGCCGTTATAGCAAAACCTTCCTTGAAATTATCTACCAAGTCAAATTCAATTGTCTCAGTCAAAATTTTGGTTCCTATTTGCCGAAACTCCGGTCCAGGAAATTTATTGTAATTGTATAATTCAGGTGCAATTTCTTTTCGCATAGTCATCCTTTATCATCTTATTTCTTGTATTAAACTTATTTTACCATAAAAAGAAGTGTTTTTGATAGTTGAAATAGAGAAAGAAGAAAAGAGCAAAGTCAAATTTCTATCATTAACTTGCTCTTTTATTGAACTATTTTTATGACTTCTTTGTGCTCTTGAGGTAATCAATGGCGTCTTGCAGGGTCTTGACTGGTACAATTTTCATATTGGTCTTAATTTTTTTAGCAGTTTCCAAAGCGGTCTCATAGTTAGTTTTCGCTTTAGGATTAGCTTTTTTAGCTTCCTTAGTAACTGGATTATTTGGTGCAAAGAAAATTTCTGCACCATTTTTTGCTGCTGAAACAACTTTTTTGTCAATCCCACCAATTTCGCCAACTTTTCCTTCGCGGTCAATTGAGCCCGTCCCAGCAATATTTCTGCCGTCTCTCAATGTTGGATCTGCAATTTGCGTATAAATTGCCAAACTAAACATCAAGCCCGCACTTGGTCCACCAATACCGGCTGTTGAAAATTCAATTGGTGTGTTGCTTGTGACTTCTGTTCGGTCGATCAAGCTAATACCAATCCCGTTTTTCCCATTTTCAAGTTTGATGATTTTACCTGTAGCAGATTTCTTCTGACCGTCTTCTGCATAGTTCACCTTGACTTTGCTGCCAATCTTTTGCGCTCCAACATAGTCTATCAATTCTTTTGAACTATTGAAAGTCTTGTCATTCACACCTGTCACGGTATCTGCAATATTTAAAATGCCTTTAAAAGTAGAATTCTTTGTGACTTGCAAGACGTAAACCCCTAGATATTTCAGAGTAATATCTTTGCCAGCTTTTTTCAACCCTTGGTATTTAGCTAGGTTTTGCGATGTTTCCATATAAAACTGATTGATCCGCATGTATTCTTTATCAGAAGTTCCGCCAGTTAAATCCTTCGCCGAATAAATATCTGTAAAAGGTGTCAACCAAGCATAAACCAAATGAGCAAAGGTCGCATGCTGAATCCCAACCGTTACAAAGTTGTAAGAACCTTTTTCCTTATCTTCTTTGTTGTCCACGCGCAATACCTGACGGACATCTGCTGCACCACCTGGCACCTCAATATAATAAGGCAAGGGAACTACAAAAGATAAGAAAAGCAAAATCAGCCCTGCTATTGCAATTATCGGCCATTTTTTAAATTTATTTCTTGGTTTTTCCATACTGTTTCTTTAACTCCTTTACGACACTTTCAGGCACATACTTTAAAATATCCTGCTCAAAGGAAATCAATTCACGAATTCTTGATGAGCTGAGATGCTGATAAGCTGGTTTGCTAATCAAAAAGATGGTATCCAATTCAGGTGCCAATTCATGATTAAAAAAGTTGAGATTCCCCTCATAATCCAAATCTTGACTATTCCGTAGTCCCCGTACAAAAGTTGTCACTCCTAGCTTTCTAGCTACTTCCACTGCCAATTCGTCATGAGAAGTAACAATTTTTACATTCTCCAAATGAGCTAGAGCAGCTGTCACCATTTTTTCTTTTGCTTCAATACTAAAAAAACTCTTTTTCTCAAGATTATAAAAAATACCAACATAAAGACAATCAAAGAGCTTGCTAGCTCGCTCAATCAAGTCAATATGCCCCTTTGTAATCGGGTCAAAAGAACCCGTAAATAATCCAATTTTATCTGACATAAACCGTCACCTTTGAAATTCCATATATTTTTTGCTTCCAGATGCCTAGTCCTGCGATTTCTTCTGGTAAATCCACCGACTTGTCCGTCTCACAAACAACCAGTACATCATCGCTCAGAAGCTCTCGTTCAACCAATTTTTCAATATTAGCAGCAATCTGCTCTTTTGCATAGGGTGGATCTAATAACACCAAGTCAAACTGTCCTGTGACCAATTCAAGCGCTCGATTGGACTCCATTTTCAGAAGTTCAAATCGTTCTTTTTCCTTAGTCATGATGATATTTTGGCTGATAATCGTTTGCGCCCTGCGGTCTTTTTCAACCAAAACAGCCGAAGCCATGCCTCGCGAAATAGCTTCAATCGCTAAACTGCCACTTCCGGCATACAAATCCAACACTCGTCCTCCATCAAAATAAGGACCAATCATATTAAAGATAGCTCCCTTAACCTTGTCTGTCGTCGGTCTGGTTGTTTTGCCTTCTAATGTTTTAAGAGGACGCCCCCCATATTTCCCTGCAACAACTCTCATAAAGAATATTATAACAAAATCTCGAAAGAATGTATCAGTTTTTCTTCTGTGATAACTGTAAGTCAATTGTTTTTTTGCTGTCCAACTTTTGGGATGCCGTTCAAACATGATGATTTTTCAATACAGTTTTTTGCAATTATCTTGAGCTGATTGCAGAGCAAATAAAAATCCCCTGATATAAACCAGAGGACTGATTGATTATCTTACTTCAAGCAAGCCAACGTCACCATCTTCACGACGATACAGAACATTGGTTGTGCTATCTTCTACATCAGTATAGATGAAGAAGTCATGTCCCAATAAATCCATTTGAAGAAGAGCTTCTTCTAAGTCCATTGGTTTTAAATCAATTTGTTTTGAACGAACGACTTTTGCAGGTGCAGCTTCCACTTCTTCAACGACAGCATCTGTAAACAACTGACTGGTTGATTTTTTATTACGGTTTTTACGTTCAATTTTTGTTTTATTTTTACGAATTTGACGTTCAATTTTGTCTGTCACCAAATCAATAGAACCATACATATCTTGAGAAACATCTTCTGCACGAAGAGTGATAGAACCAAGTGGAATAGTTACTTCAACTTTGGCTGTTTTTTCACGATAGACTTTCAAGTTTACACGCGCATCCAATTCTTGATCAGCTTGGAAATATTTTTCGATTTTTTCAAGTTTAGAAACTACGTAATCACGAAGAGCTTCTGTTACTTCTAGGTTTTCACCACGGATACTATATTTAATCATATAAGTACCTTCTTTCTAAGCATTTGTTTTTCTTTATTTTATTATAACGCTTTCATTTTTTTTTTGCAATTTTTTTATCATCTGGCTAATGAAAATGTCACAATTTCTTTCACTCCCGCTTCCACTAAAATTTCCTTGGCTAATTGTAGGGTTGCTCCTGTTGTATAAATGTCATCTATCAAAAGGATTTTGAGTGGAAGTTGAATATTATCTTTCACTTTAAAACACTGCTGACTTTGCAATCGCTCCTTTCTCGTCTTGCTTGATTGAGCAATTGTATCATACTTTTCTAAAATTTCTCTAAACGGCAACTTTGTCCCCTCAAGGAGAGCTGTTACTTGATTAAATCCTCTTGTCTGATACTTTTCGGCACTTACAGGAATGGGAACAAGCACATAATCACGGTAAACTTTTAATTCCTTTTGCAAAACTTCTGCAAATACAGAATAAAGGGCATAATCTCCTTGAAATTTATATTGACTGAATAAGTCTTTCATGGCTTCATTATACACAAAACAGCTTTTATGGCAAACTTCTTTTCCTTTTTCTATCCACACTTGGCAATCCATGCAGACTTCACTTGCCCCGTCACGATAACACTTCGGGCAATGCTGCCCTGAAATGCGTTGAAATTTTTCAAAACAAGTATCACAGGCTCTTGCTTTTGGCTTCGTCAAAGTCAATAAATCACAAAATGTTAGCTTTTCATCCAGTAGACTATCACATAAAACACATGAATTCATAAATCGGCCTCCTGATTCATCTCCTGAATTTCTTTAATCGCTTTTTCTATCGCCATAGTTGTACCGTCATGAAAAAAGATTAACTCGCCTGTCGGTCGATCCATACTGCGACCGACGCGTCCAGCGATTTGTACCAAAGCGCTGCGACTAAACAGACGGTGGTTGGCTTCTACCACGAAAACATCCACGCAAGGAAAAGTCACCCCACGCTCCAAAATCGTCGTCGTTACCAAAATCGTGATTTCTTTTTGACGAAATTTCTCTACAATTTCCAGTCGATTTTCAGTCGTCGAGGCTACAAAGCCAACTTTTTCATTAGGAAAAGTGCTTTGAAGAATCTCTGCAAATTCCTGCCCCTTTTTAATCTCAGAAGCAAAAATAAGAAGTGGAAAGCTTGTTTTTCTCTGCTTTTGAATAAACTGTCTTAACTTAGGAACTAGCTTCTTTTGACCAAGATATTTTTGAAAATCTGCCAACCAAATTTTTTGAGGAACAATCAAAGGATTCCCATGAAAACGTCTAGGTAGACTCAAACGAGTTAATTCTCCTTTAGCCACTTTTTTGTCCAACTCATCTGTGGAAGTTGCTGTTAAGAAAATCTTCGTTCCTTCTACTTTAACTGCCTGATGAACCGCATGATAAAGCATCGGATTGTCCACATAAGGAAAGGCATCTACCTCATCAACAATAAGAAGATCAAATGCTCGGTAAAATTTGAGAAGCTGATGTGTGGTGGCAATCACGAGAGGACTGCGGGAATATGCTTCTGATTCGCCGTGCAGGAGTGAAATGTTACAGTCAAAATCTTCTTTCAGTCTGCGATAAAGTTCTAAGCAGACATCAATTCTGGGGCTAGCCAAGCAGACTGCTCCGCCCTGATTGATGACTTGTGCCACCACTTGATAGATCATTTCCGTCTTTCCGGCTCCCGTGACTGCGTGAACCAAGCTATCTTTGCGTTTGGTAACCGCCTCTACAAGTCCTTGAGAAACCTTGGCTTGAAATGCTGTCAACTTTCCTTGCCATTTCAAAACATTCGCTTTGGGAAATTCTTCCTGTGGAAAATAGTATAGTTCTTCATCACTCCTAACTCTTCCTAAGATCAAGCAAGACCTACAATAATAAGCACCGATTGGCAGTTGGTGTTTTTCTTTGTCAATGGCTTGTCCACAGCGATTACAGCTTAACTTTCCTTTCTCTTCTACCATTCCAACTAAGCTTTGTGCTTGCAATTGCAATTCTGGTGACAGTTGATTTTGGGTAAAAATGTGACCTAAACAATCTTGTAATTCCGTCATATCTATTTATTCGGAAAAACTTTGGCAAAATAAAAGTTTTTTTGTAAAATGAAGATATGGAATTTAGAACAATCAAAGAGGACGGTCAAGTCCAAGAAGAAATCAAAAAATCGCGCTTTATCTGCCATATCAAGCGGGTGACAACAGAGGACGAAGCACGAAATTTTATTCAGGCTGTCAAAAAAGAACACTACAAAGCCACTCACAACTGCTCTGCCTTTATTTTAGGAGAGCGGAGCGAAATGAAGCGAAGTAGTGATGATGGCGAACCCAGCGGAACTGCTGGCGTGCCTATGCTGGGCGTCTTAGAAAATCATCAACTAACCAACGTCTGTGCTGTCGTAACGCGCTATTTTGGGGGCATCAAGTTAGGAGCAGGTGGGCTCATTCGGGCTTATGCTGGCAGCGTTGCCCTAGCTATCAAAGAAATCGGAATTGTCCACATAAAAGAACAACTTGGGCTAAGACTTACTCTTTCCTACAGTCAATATCAAGAATTGCCAAATTTTCTTAAAGCCAAACAGTTGCAAGAACAAGATACAGCTTTTACAGATCAAGTACAAACGACTATTTTCGTTGACAAAGACGATAAGGACAGCGTTATAGAAAGTTTGATTGAACTGTTCAATGGAAAAATTGACATTGTTGAGCAGGGATTGCGGAAAGTTGAGGTTCCCATTTCTTCATCCTAAATATTAAAAAAAGCTATCGACTTGATAGTTTTTTTATATTTTACAAAGACTCTTTTTCGTTTTATACTGATTGTATCAACAGAATTGAGGTATTATTTTATGGCACAAATTTATCATAACATTACAGAACTCATTGGAAATACTCCTATTGTGAAATTGAATAAGCTGGTTCCAGAAGGCGCTGCTGATGTCTATGTCAAGCTAGAAGCTTTCAATCCGGGGTCGTCTGTCAAAGACCGCATTGCTCTCAGCATGATTGAGACCGCTGAGCAAGAGGGCTTGATTCAGCCGGGTGCAACCATTGTCGAAGCAACCAGCGGAAATACTGGAATCGGTTTGTCTTGGGTCGGTGCAGCTAAAGGTTATAAGGTCGTTATTGTTATGCCAGAAACCATGAGTGTGGAACGCCGCAAAATTATCCAAGCTTATGGCGCCGAATTGGTGCTCACTCCCGGAAGCGAGGGAATGAAAGGTGCGATTGCCAAAGCTGAAGAAATCGCCAAAGAACGCAACGGATGGCTGCCGCTACAATTCAACAATCCAGCTAATCCTGAAGTACACGAAAGAACAACAGGAGCTGAAATTATCGCTGCTTTCGGTAAAAAAGGGTTGGATGCCTTTGTCGGAGGAGTTGGCACAGGTGGTACAATTTCTGGCGTTTCTCACGCTCTCAAAAAAGTCAATCCAAATATACAAGTTTACGCAGTTGAAGCCGATGAGTCCGCTATCCTGTCCGGTGAAAAACCTGGACCACACAAGATTCAAGGAATTTCAGCTGGTTTTATCCCAGAAACACTGGACACTCAAGCTTATGACGGTATTGTCCGCGTTACTTCTGATCAAGCGCTCGACCTTGGACGCCGTGTCGGTGGACAAGAAGGCTTTCTTGTAGGAATTTCTTCTGCCGCAGCTATCTATGCTGCACTTGAAGTAGCCCAAAAATTAGGCACAGGCAAAAAAGTCCTAGCTCTTGCTCCAGATAACGGCGAACGCTACCTCTCAACCGCTCTCTATAATTTTGAGGTTTAGAAATCAAGGCAGATACACGTACAAACTTTAAATTTGGATTTGCCAACAGTTTAAAAGAGTTTGGGACAAGAAGATTTCAATTTTTAAAAATCTTAATTATCAAGCCCTTCTAATCTATAATTAAATGCGAAAAGCGAATAAAGCAGAATTCTGATTACCAGAAAACTAGTTTTGTTCGCTTTTTATATTTGAGGTCGGACTTTTGTCCCAGCCTCTTTTTTTGATGGGGGTGTTTAAATCTTATTATTAGAAAATAGCAGATAAAATAATGCTTTCTATAGTTTAAATGTAACTTTCTATAGCCAATTTATGCTTGTTTTGTAATATACATTGAATGAATGATTCATTTATCTATATTATTAGACTAAAAAGAAAAGTTTAGAATTCTATTGCTAGGATAGTTACAGTATAGCTAGGAAATACTAAAGGAAACTGAGAAGGAGCTTAAAGAAATATATTACACATAATGAAACATACCACTTCGTCATGCTACCTCAGCAGCATGAATCCTTTCTGTTATCAGATATTAGTTTATCCATTATACAGTAAAGAAGCATCTACATTAAAATTATAAGTATGAACTTTTAAGTTCATAAAATATCTAAATACTTGTCAATTTTTGTAGAAGATATTGTTTGACTCAAAAAAAGATACTCGACTCCTTTTTTTGAATTCCCTGCACTGTAGTTTAATACATATGGAAAATATTCGAAATTTGAATACATATTCTTAATCTTATCATGAAAATCATAAGTAAGGATCCATTTGTGATTACTCATGTATTTATCAATTGTATCTCGTAATTCTAAATGATCTATATATTCATAAAAATTTGTATACAATTGCTTTCCCTTAACAAAATATGGAGGATCAAAAAAAGTGAGCGAACGCTTTGTACGTCTAATATTGTTTTTAATAAACTCAATAGCATCTAAATTATACAAACGAATTTTATTTCTATTGTTAGCAATCAACTCAATCTTATTTACCAGCACTTCTATATTATACCGGCAATTCATTTTATAATTTCCCGTTTGATTTCTACCACCTATAGGACCTGCCTGAATAATCCCTGAACGATTTGTCCTATTTAGATAAAATGTGGAAAAACCTAGTGTCAGTAAGTCAGCATTTTCTTTCTTTTTTTGAATAGCTTGCTGCTTATCCCATTCCTCAATTGTAAATTCTGCTTCTTTTACTTTTTTGATAAATGCTTCAGTATTATGTAAAATGGAGTACCACATTGCATATATGGATCTATCAAAATCATTTAACATTATTTTTTTTACGTCATTATTAAATAATAACTTTAGCGCTACTGCAGCACCTCCACAAAATGGTTCTATATAGGTATCTATATCATTGCTCTTTACCAGATATTTAACATATTGATAAGTTTTATTTTTCCCTCCAGGATAGCGTAACGGGCTAAAGTTATCCATTATTTACTCCTTCTGATAGTCTATCAAAAACGACAGAGAAATATTTTTGATACTTACTGCATGTTGTTTTAATATCAATAGAACTTATAGTGGCTCCGTAATCATGAATTAAACCATTTAATGTCTCTATATCATTTGTGTTTTTTAATGCCTTTACTTCCTCTTTATTTAATAATCCTTTATCAGATAAATGTCCTTTAACTGTGGTAATGAAGAAGGATAAATTATCAGCAGGCTTCTTGATTGAGAATAAGTCTATATAAGCCTTAGCAGTATATTCCATTAATGCACGAAGCAAAAATGCAAGTATGATATACTCGTCGTCATTATGTGATAAAGAGTTATATTTTTGTAGATTTCTTATTACTCCACAAATCTTAAAATACTTGGGATTAGCAGATAACTTTGATAAAGATTCATCATACCATTGTTGGTTAAACAAAAATCGATAATCTTCTTGATGAGCATCAATCTCTATATTTAAAAATATTTGAAAATGTTTAGTCTCCCCAGCGTAATTGACAGCAATATCATATTTTCCATTTTCAGAAATAGAGTCTATCACATTATTTTTTATCACAATATTTCGATGTGTACAGCTAATCGAAATTCTAGAGTATTCTGAACTTTGTTTCGATACCTTATTTCCCTCATTGTCCACTAAATCAATATCATTAACTAAATCATAATTTCGCTGTTTTATGGCAACTGATTTCTGGGGAACAAAAAATTTATATTTTGTTTCTTGTTTTTGTGTGTCATTATTTTTCGTGTTATTCTCACGCGTATCATTGACTGGTAAGTTAGATGTCCCTTTATTATCTATCACACTATCTTCAGTAGTTTTTGTATCATTACTTATTGGATTATTTTTTGACGATTCTTCCTTAAAGACTTTGTTTTTTTCAAATTCTTTATATTCTGTGATTTTTCCAGCTAAACCTGGGATCACTTTATCATTTTTGACAATTTCATTCCATTGTCCTTGTACGCTAAATACCCGTGTATCTAATTTTTTATCAACCCAGACTGCTTTACCTAACAACCCTAATATTTCATAATAAACTTTTCTATTTTTCGCTACAAGTTGAAAATCATCATTAAACTCAAGATCTAACTCTTTAATCAATGGTCTTAAAACCCTTGAAACAAGAACATCTGTATCCAAATGTGCTAATTCTTTTAAATCAGGTTTATAGTTTTTTGTTACATTATAAACGGAAGTTAAATAATTTAGTTGTTGTATAGCATTTCGTATCGCAACTTTTCCTTCTGGAGTGATATTTTTAATTTTATCTAAAGCTTTATCACTTGATAAGCCCTTTTTCCTATATTGGGTATAAAGATTGTGGTAAAATACCCTTTTATCAGTAGCACTCCAAGTTTTAATTCCATCAACATGTTTTGCACTAATTTTAAAAAGCGCTTCGTCTCTAGTATCTTCTTTTACCACATCGCAACTAACTTCAAAATCCTTTAAGCTCGGCTTTAATTGTTCAAGCTTTTTTCTTTCTGAACTTGTCAAGAGAGATATGTATTGGAATAAAAGCTTCAGTGAAGCAATTCTCCTGTTCCCCTCTAAAACAGTATAACTAATTTTTCCGGCATTTTCACGTTTTAAAACAATAATACGCTCACCTATTGTATTATATCCGTTTTCTAAAATTTGAAATGCAAGTTCTTTGATTTGTTCAAAATCAATCAAATATTTAATTATTTCTTCTTCACTATTAAAATCAAACATTGAAAATCTAGGATTATTATAATCCAAATCAACCTCCAAAGGATTTAAAACTACGGTATCAAACATAGGTATTCCTTTCGTATCTGTTCAAGTATATTTGATATTATACCATAAAAACACGGCTTCTACACCGTGTTCTGTGGTTATTTAGCCAATTTCTCCATCTCCTCAATCCGCGCTACAGTCGCATCATACTTAGCTTGGTAGTCGGCTTGTTTTTGTCGTTCTTTGGCGACGACTTCTGGTTTGGCGTTGGCGACGAATTTTTCATTGCCAAGTTTGCGTGCAACTATATCCAACTCTTTTTGCCATTTTGCCAGTTCTTTGTTGAGGCGGGCTAATTCTTCTTCGACATTGAGCAAATCAGCGAGAGGCAGATAGATTTCGGCTCCGGTAATGATGCTGGACATGACTAGTTCTGGCACAGCAAGATCCGCCGCGATTTCCAAATGCTCTGGATTGGTAAAACGCTTGATGTAGTTGACATTGGCATTGAAGAAACTTTCCAATTCTTTATCGCTGGTTTTCACCAGGATGGTGATTGGTTTGCTTGGAGCAACATTCACCTCGCTACGTGCGTTACGGACAGCACGAATCAGGTCTTTCAGGCTTTCAACACCTTTATGCGCAGCTTCATTTTCAAAGGCTGAATTAACAGTTGGGTAGGCTGCTGTTACAATTGAATCTTCAGAAATTTGTTCAAAGATTTCTTCCGTCACAAATGGCATGATCGGGTGAAGCAAACGAAGAACCTTATCAAGCGTGTAAAGAAGAACTGAACGGGTGATAACTTTTTCATCCTCGTTATCGCTGTAAAGCACTTCTTTGGTCAATTCAACGTACCAATCCGCAAATTCATCCCAGATGAAATTGTAAAGGATGTGACCTGCCACACCGAATTCAAATTTATCAAAGTTTTCAGTAACTTTAGCAATCGTTTCATTGAGATTGTGAAGAATCCAGCGGTCAGTTACGTTACCAGCCATACCAGCAACAACTTTGTCAACATTTACGCTCGCATGGTCAAGTGTCAGACCTTCATTATTCATGAGGATATAGCGGGAAATATTCCAGATTTTGTTAATGAAGTTCCAGCTGGCGTCCATCTTTTCGTAAGAAAAACGAACGTCTTGACCTGGGGCAGAACCGTTTGATAAGAACCAACGAAGCGCGTCCGCACCATATTTTTCAATAACATCCATTGGGTCAATACCGTTACCGAGTGATTTAGACATTTTACGTCCTTGTTCGTCACGGATAAGACCGTGGATAAGTACGTTTTCAAATGGACGACGTCCTGTGAATTCCAGTGATTGGAAAATCATGCGTGATACCCAGAAGAAGATGATATCGTAACCAGTTACCAGTGTAGATGTTGGGAAGTAACGTTTGAAGTCTTCTGAGTCTGTGTCAGGCCAACCCATTGTGGAGAATGGCCATAGGGCTGAACTGAACCAAGTGTCAAGCACATCTTCATCTTGAGTCCATCCGTCACCTTCTGGAGCTTCTTCACCAACGTATATGTCACCTTCAGCATTGTACCATGCTGGGATTTGATGCCCCCACCAGAGCTGACGAGAGATAACCCAGTCGTGAACATTTTCCATCCATTGAAGGAAAGTATCGTTGAAACGTGGTGGGTAGAATTTCACTTCGTCATCTGTGTCTTGATTGGCAATAGCATTTTTAGCTAATTGATCCATTCTAACGAACCATTGTGTTGACAAACGTGGTTCAACCATAACACCCGTACGTTCTGAATGACCAACAGAGTGTGTCATTTTTTCAATATTAACAAGCGCACCAATTTCTTCCAATTTTTTAACAACGGCTTTGCGAGCTTCAAAGCGATCCATGCCAGCAAATTCACCAGCAAGTTCGTTCATCGTACCGTCATCATTCATAACATTAACTTGAGGAAGATTGTGACGTTGACCAACAAGGAAGTCGTTAGGGTCATGGGCTGGAGTGATTTTAACCACACCAGTACCAAATTCTGGGTCAGCGTGTTCATCACCAACGATTGGAATAGCTTTGTTAACGATTGGCAAGATAACATTTTGTCCAATCAGATCTTTGTAGCGAGGATCTTCTGGATTGACAGCGACAGCCGTATCTCCAAACATGGTTTCGGGTCGGGTTGTTGCTACTTCAAGGGCGCGTGAGCCGTCTTCTAACATGTAGTTCATATGGTAGAAAGCACCTTCCACGTCCTTATGGATAACTTCAATATCAGAAAGGGCTGTACGAGCTTTTGGATCCCAGTTGATGATAAATTCACCACGATAAATCCAGCCTTTTTTGTAAAGTTCTACGAAAACTTTACGAACCGCTTTTGACAAACCTTCATCAAGGGTGAAACGTTCACGTGAGTAGTCAACAGAGATACCCATTTTACCCCATTGTTGTTTGATTGTTGATGCGTATTCATCTTTCCATTCCCAGACTTTATCAAGAAATTTTTCACGACCAAGGTCGTAACGTGAGATACCATCTTCAGCAAGACGTGCTTCAACTTTTGCCTGTGTTGCAATCCCCGCATGGTCCATACCAGGAAGCCATAAAGTATCAAAACCTTGCATACGTTTTTGACGGATAATAATATCTTGCAAAGTAGTATCCCAAGCGTGACCAAGGTGCAATTTCCCCGTCACATTTGGTGGTGGAATAACGATAGAATACGGATGAGCTTTCTTATCGCCAGAAGGCTTGAAAACATCCTCATCTAACCATTTTTGATAACGCCCAGCCTCAACTTCGGCTGGATTGTATTTTGGTGAAAGTTCTTTTGACATGATGTGTCCTTTCTAAATAATCTAATTAAAATATCTATTTGAAGTCTCTATATATGTTCTTCGTATTAAATATATCATTACTTTACTGAGTACATAAGCAATAGCCATTGAACATAGCAACATAATAAATGAAACAAAAATACCTAATGTAAAATTTGAAGATGTCCCCCGATCTAATACAGAAATAAGAAAGAGTTTTAAAGAATTGATTTGTTCCATTTGATTTTTTTTTAATATTTGCTTTGTAAATATAGAAGACACTATATTAAACACAAGTAATGTATTAAAACTCATCATTTGAAGCCAATAAATATGTTTCTTCATAACAGATGTAGGAGTTTTTAAATATCCTCTGGGGATTATGCTATTCACTTCCCCAATAAAAATTGGCAATAATATCGGTAAAAACCATGTTAAAATTCCAATTAAGTCACTTTCAATTTGATCTAAAAGAACTAAAAAGATTGATACCAAACCAATTAATACCCAATTCAATATCACCTCTTTTTTGTCATCTCCTCCTCTGTCAATACCTTCATATACATACATCCAAAAGTAAATATTTAATGACATATATATTAAAAAGACTAATATTGTACTAAATTGTAATGTATCTAGTTGAAAAAATAAGGTAGCATACAAACATATAGATATAAACGAAGCAAAATATGATTTTAGATACAAATTCCAAAATACTTTTCCAAATTGTTTACGAATTCCGTTTTGTTTTTTATAGAACCAAACAGATAGACATCCTCTAAAAGCAGGTATCAGTACGAACAATACTATTAAAGTTAAAATTATAATAATCAACTCAAGATCATCCTGAGGTATAGACAATTTGTTTAAAAAGCTATTTATAACATCTGTTTTACACTTTATAATAAATTTTAAAAGAAAATAAAAGCCAATAAAAAACGCATCAAATGAATTAAGAACTACAAATGCATCTCTACTTTTTTGAACATATTTTTTAAAACTTATAAATATATGTTCAAATACTATAGCATAAATTATGGGTAACAATGGCTGTAACAAAATAATTAATCTATATTTCAAAAGTAATAGCACTCCAGCTGATGCTCCTAAAATAATCCAATAGATAATTTGAAGTTTATTATCTATTTGCATCCTTCTTAATCTAAATCCATATAAACCCAGTAGTATTCCTAAAATAATCTCAACAATATATATAGGAGCAACTGGTAAAATACTATTTGGAAGTAAAGTTATCGGAAAAAGCAAAATAGCTAATAGTAACAAAGAAACTACAGATATAACAGGTAGTAACGCCAACAGATACAAAAATAATCTTTTCATTTTTCCTCCCACTCATTCCCCAGCAATCCATATCGCAATAAATCACAGCGTTTACCTTGTGCATCTTTGCGATCACGGACGCGAGATTCGAGGGTGAAGCCAAGTTTTTCAGCAATACGCTGGCTTGCTTTGTTGTATCCATAGCATTCAATTTCGATTTTGTAAAGATTGAGTAGGGTGAATCCAACTTCCAACAGCGCACGCGCAGCTTCTGTCACGATCCCTTGCCCCCAATAATCTGGGTGAAGCAAATAGCCCATTTCAAGAACATCATCAGCATGGCGATTATTAAAATCAATCGAGCCAATGACTTTATTTGTCCCTTTTAAGCAGATACCATAACCAGACGGTATTTTTTGCTCAATCCAGCGTTTGGGCATAATGTTTTCGAGATAATTTTCCTCTTCTTCCACGCTTTCCGCAGGTGGAAAACCAGCTGGCCAAGTCACTTCTGGTAAACTGGCATAGGCAAAAATATCCTCAGCATCTGAGACTAGACGTTGGCGCAAATACAGCCGTTCTGTCTCAATATCAGGAAGTTTATTGTCTTCAATTTGACCTAAAATATTTATCATAATCTCTCCCCGTTCCGATTATAAAAATTCGCCCCTGCCATACCCATGACAGGGACGAATGTGTTATCCGCGGTACCACCCAATTTCGGGCAATTGCCCGCAACTCTCATCTTTAAAATATAAAGACACTTTTATTTCATTTTCATCCATCAGCAACCAGTTTTGACATTTGTGCGGATTTCTCAGCAACACCGCTTTCTGTGACAAATGGGATTCAAAACACCTCTAATGCATTTAGTTTAACATGTTTTCTAGAGAAAATCAATAATTTCTCTGTCCAAAAAGTCCGTCTGGTAGGTCATGAAACCCCTTACCCTCTTGATAATTGGCAAATTTCCCCAATAGAAACTGATAGGCATCTAGGCGGCTCTCATAACGAATCGCAGCTTCTTTAGCGCGTTCATCTTTATCTTCCTCATAAACTTTCTGACTTTCTTCAAGAGCCATTTCGTTGATAGTCACCTGAGTTTTGACCCAAGCTTCAAAATCCTTTAAAAATTCCTGTTCGTACGTCATCATATACCTTCTAATCTACTCCTCGGTAGAAATCTTCTTCAATATCACGGAAAGGTTGAATATCTTGGACATATTCCAGCACCCCTTGAAACTCTCCTGCTTTATCTCGCACTGCTGCATACGTCACATGGACAAATTTGCCTCGCGACTCAGATTTGAACCACATAACAAACTTGTCTCGCTTACCTTCGCGCAATTCCTTAAAAATAAAGCGAACTTTCTCCAAAAACTTAGGCGGGTGGCACAGCTCGACATTGCGCCCCACTTGACTCGGCGTCCGTTTAAAAATCATCTCATCAGCTGGCACACTGTCATTGTAGTACTGGAAAATATCCTCCTTATTGACAAAGGTAATCTCCATCGGCAGATGATTCAAGATTAGATTTGCCTCTTCCACTGACAAATAGCCATATCCAAAAGACTGTTGGGTCTGTCGATCAAAATTGTTTTCTGCCTTTTTCTTTTTTGGCTTAAAAGAAATGGTGACCTGCCCATCAGGTGTCTCAATGATCTGCTGAATAGTACCGTCTGACACAAGCTCATCACTAGCTGCCGCTTCGTTTCCAGTCTTCTCAGCAGTTTCTTTTTCTGCCTCCGTGAATGATTGACGAGCTGGCATCCATTTCTCAGCCGGCTTGATAATCGCATAGCCGTAAGCATCACTTTCTTCTGCAATTTTCAGCCAATCGTCCTGTGTGAAGGATTCCAGCAAAATCATAAGCAAGATGGATTCTTCCTTGAAAATCATCGCTTCAAACTCAGCCGCAAAATTTTCAAATGTTGCTCGAGCTTGCTCGATACCTAGGTTAGACAAATCTTCAGCAGCGGTCTTTGCTTCCTGAAAAAGCTCTCGAATCTGGTCGTCCACACCCCACATGACTTTGGGCGGTGAGTCATGACCGTATTTCTCCATAATCGGAAACATCAGCTCTTCCTTGCGCTGATAATGAATGTCAAATTGACCGACCAAGCCCAGCTGGCGCATCAGTCCCTTTTCCAACTCTGTCTTCATTTCTGCATCATCTGTTTGAGCATAGGTATCAAGGAGGCGCCGAATCCGCAACAGAGCAGCTCTAAGAGCTAGATTTTCCTGCTTAAAAATTTGAACTGGATGCCCTGGATGATCTGTGTCAGCCACTTCTACATTTTTCACCGCTCCCTTAAAAAGATTCGCATGAACATTGCAAAGCGACATAACATCCTCAAAGGTTACACCCGTATCCGAGTTCATCAGTTCGTGCTCCATAAGACTGATCTCAATAGCCGAAACGCCTGTAAAATGCTTGTTAAACTGCTCTTGAACCTCTTCTGCTGTTGCACCATGATGCAAATCCAGCAAAATAGATTTCAAAATTTCAATTCGTTCATCTGCCATTAGTCTAGCCCCACAACTTCATAGCCATTTGCTTCCAATGTCATGACAATTTTATTCATAGGGGTTCCCTCTAACTTAGAGCCTTGCTTTAATGACACCTTGCGACCAACCGTATTGCGCATGATTGGATTGGCAAGCGGTTTAAAACCAAGCTCCACCAAAATTTCTAATACTTCTGGGTGCTTGTCAACTACTTCTGCCACAGGAATGGAGACATCAATGATATTGTCCATTTCTCACCTCATGATTCATTTTCTATCATTATAACATAAAAAATTAGTTACTCTCTAAGTAAAAGCAAAACTCTCTTTATCTTTAGTTGATTCCATTTTTCTGAATTAAGTATCTATAACTATTTTTAATATAGTATAAGTATTTGTTATAATAAAATGATTTTGTATTTTTCACAAGTAAAATAATTGATAACCCCTCTTTTCAAAGCAAAATATTTCACAAATAAAAGAAAGATTATTAAATCACGGATTTGAAAACGTTTTTATAATCGTGATATAATAATTTCAAAACAGAACTAAGGAGATAGTATGTCTATTACAACTTTACTAAACATCAAATATCCAATTTTTCAAGGTGCTATGGCGCAAATTTCTCACTATCAGTTGGCTGCTGCTGTTTCAGAAGCGGGTGGCTTGGGGATTATTGCTTCAGGTGGTATGACTGGCGACCAATTGCGCGAAGAAATTCGTGAATTGCGTAAACTCACAGACAAACCATTCGCTGTTAATGTGATGCTGATGCTGAAAAATGTCGAAGAGCTTGTGAATGTTATCATCGAAGAAAAAGTTCCTGTTGTGACAACTGGTGCTGGCACCCCTAAATTTATTCTGCCTGCTCTCAAAGAAGCAGGTATCAAGGTTATTCCGGTCATTGCCAGCGTGAAACATGCTAAAAAAATGCAAGAATTAGGTGTTGACGCTGTTATCGCTGAAGGATCTGAAGCGGGTGGTCATATCGGTAGCACCAATACCATGGCTTTGCTACCACAGATTGTTGATGCGGTTGATATTCCTGTGATTGGTGCAGGTGGTATTGCAGACGGTCGCGGGCTTGCTGCTGCTTTCGTTTTAGGCGCACAAGGAGTTCAACTCGGCACGGTATTTCTCGCGTCAGAAGAATGCCCAATCGCTGAAAGTTATAAAGAAGCCGTTCTCAAGGCAAATGATACAGATACAGCTGTCACAGGTAGGAGGGCGGGTGCCCCCGTTCGTTGTATTCGAAACGAAATGACAGATCATTATATAGAACTTGAAAATAAAGGTACCAGCCGTGAGGAACTGGAAGAGATTACTATTGGAGCTCTCTCAAAAGCTGTATATGACGGAGATACCAAAAGCGGCTCCATGATGTGCGGTCAAATTGCTGGTATGATAAAAGAAATCCGACCATGCAAAGAAATCATTGAAACAATTGTCTCAGATGCACAAAAAGTATTGGAAAATACAGAGATTTCCTTGTAAAATAAAAAAACTTGTAGAGATTGTTTTCTACAAGTTTTTCTATTGCTGAAGTAGTTAAAAATATTTGCGTTTCATTTTATTGCTCAACTTCTGTCGCCTATTTGTCATCTGCTTCAAACTAGACTCACTCATGAACAAGTCATTCTATCCCATTTACCAAACGCTATAAAATATCAATAGTATTGCTAAAGGATACCTTCTTTGCAATTTTTACATCCTGATCCTTTGAACTTTCGTTGTTAGGAGGTGCCTTGTACATTATTCTAACATACAGTAAAAGTGTTTCATATCATTTTCTGTCATTTTCAGTACGTTCCTGTCCCCACCAGTAAGGCATGAGTTCTCCCAAAGTAATCGTTTCTCGTTTTTCAAAATCCAACATAAACTCTAAATGACGACTCTCAGGATTCAACTCCATTAAAAATTCTCTACACGCCCCACAAGGCATACCAGAACCTCCGCCATAAGGCGGTTTATCGCGAAAAGCCAATACTCGTTTCATTTTTGTCTGTCCAGAATACTGATACATATTAAAAGCTGCTGCCCTTTCAGCACAGAGATGAAAGACACTACATTTATTATACCAACTTCGTTGATTTTATCTGCAACCTCCAACAGTCCTCAAGCTGTTGGAGCAAAGCAAAAGCCGATATAAATCTTTCCGTCCTCTGCTTCAATAGCTGCTACAACATGATTAGCGTACACAAAGGGCGATACCTCATGCAGATCATAGAACTCCTTGGCTTCTTCATGCATTTTTCCCAAATATTCATTCTAATCCTCTTTCCTTATCAATTTCACTACAGCCTCGGTCCTGGCTGTGTGTGGAAACATATCCACAGATTGAATATAATGAACATCGTAGACCTTGCTCAATTGCACCAAATCTCTAGCTAGAGTAGAGACATTACAGGAGACATAAACCATTTTCTTCGGTGCATAGCGAACAATCGTTTCAAGCAGTTTTTCATCCAAACCAGTCCGTGGTGGATCCACAATCAAGGCATCTGCTCGATAGCCTTCCTTGTACCAGCGAGGAATAATACTTTCAGCAGTCCCAGCCTCATAATAAGCATTGTCAAACCCCATCTTCTTGGCATTTCGCTTAGCATCCTCAATAGCTTCTGGTATAATATCCATGCCACGAAGAGATTTCACTTTTTTAGCAAAAGCAAAGCCAATCGTTCCCACGCCACAATAAGCATCAATCAGACAATCCTCTGAATCGACATCCAGAGCCTTAACTGCTTCACTGTAAAGCACCTCTGTTTGCTCTGGATTGAGCTGGTAAAAAGCCCTAGGCGATAAGGAAAACTCGTAATCCAAAACACCTTCCTGAATGGTCTCTTTCCCCCAGATAATCTCCGTCCTGTCTCCATAGATTTCGCTTGATTTTGTCGTATGGTAATTGACCGCTACTGTTTCCAACTCTGGAAATTCTGCTGACAAATCACGAATGACTGGAGAAAAGTCCAACTTCTTTCCCGTGACAAAAATCATCTGCACCTGACCTGTTTTCCGAGCTCGGCGAATCATAACCGTCCGAACGCCGGCATTTTTTCGCTCATCATAAATAGGAAAATTGTACTTCCCCAAAAGGAGAGCCACTTTATTGATGATTTTCTGCGTTACCTTATCCTGAACCAAACAGTTTTTCAAAGAAATCAGATAATGAGAATTCTGCGCATAAAGACCCGCTTTTACATCTCCCTTAAATTTCCGTGTTTGAAACTGCAACTTCGCTCGATAATATTGAGGTTCTTGCATACCAATCGTTGGACGAATCTCGTAGTTTTCATAACCTTGAGGTGCAAATTTTTTCAAAGCCTGCCGCAGCAGATCTGTCTTAAATTCTAACTGTTTGTCATAATGCAAGTGCATAATCTGGCAGCCCCCGCATTTTTCATAAATCTCACAAGGAGGCTCTACTCGATACTTAGAGCGTTTGTTAATCGTCAACAGTTTTGCTTCGACAAAATTACGCTTAACCGTCGTGATTTGACAAAAAATATCCTCACCTTTTAAAGCACCTGGTACAAAGACCAATGTCTTTTTATAAAATCCAATCCCTTCCCCGTTGATTCCCATTTTTTTGATTTTCAAGGGGATTTTTTGTTTTACTTTCAGATTCATAAGCCTATCTTACCATATTTTGAGGTATAATAGAATCATGAAAATTACAAAAATTGAAAAGAAAAAGCGGCTTTATCTCTTAGAGCTGGATGAGACGGAAAAACTGTATATCACCGAAGATACCATTGTTCATTTTATGTTATCAAAAGGCATGAACATTACTGAGCAAGAGCTGAAAGAAATCCAAGAATATGCTCAATTTTCTTATGGAAAAAATCTGGCATTGTATCATCTTTCTTTCAAGCAGCGTACTGTAAAGGAAGTCAATGATTATTTGCGCAAGCACGACATGGAAGAGGAAACGATTGTTCACGTTATTGACAACTTAAAAAAAGACAACTGGCTAGATGATGCCAAATATGCTCATGCTGTTATCAATGCTAACCTCTTGTCTGGAGACAAAGGTGCATATGCACTCAAGCAAAAGTTAATACAAAAAGGAATTGCTGCTTCTATCATTGATGATGAATTACATCAACATGATTTTACAAATCTAGCAGAAACAGTTGCTCAAAAATTACTCAAAAAATATCAAGGGAAGCTTCCAGAAAAAGCGCTTCACGATAAAATCTTACAACAGCTCATCAATAAAGGCTTTTCCTATGAAGAAGCAAAAATAGCTTACCAAAGCCTTACCATAGAAGACGATGACGAAAAACAACAAGAATTGCTTTACAAAGAATTAGACAAACAATACCGCAAGTATTCTAAAAAATACGACGGCTATGATTTAAAGCAACGCCTTACTAAAGCACTCGCACGCAAAGGCTTTGATTTTTCTGATATCGCGAGCGCTCTCAAAGAATATCTATAAAAAATGTAAGGTTTATTTATGTTTTTTCATGAAAATATGTTACAATAAAAGCGATAACCTGATAAATTGTAGAAAGTTGGTAGATTATGAAGCTTCCAAAAGAAGGCGACTTTATTACAATTCAAAGTTATAAGCATAATGGAAGTCTGCACCGCACTTGGCGCGACACCATGGTACTAAAAACAACTGAAAACGCCATTATTGGTGTCAACGACCATACCTTGGTCACAGAAAGTGATGGGCGGCGTTGGGTGACACGTGAGCCAGCTATTGTCTATTTCCATAAAAAATATTGGTTTAACATTATCGCTATGATTCGCGAAAATGGGATTTCTTACTATTGCAATCTAGCCAGCCCCTATTATCTTGATGCAGAAGCATTAAAATACATAGATTATGATTTAGACGTCAAAGTCTTCACCAATGGTGAAAAGCGATTGCTGGATGTAGATGAATACGAGCGCCACAAACGGCAGATGAGCTACTCCAATGATTTAGATTACATTCTCAAAGAAAATGTAAAAATCTTAGTAGACTGGATTAATAATGAGCGTGGACCTTTTTCACAGGCCTATGTCAATATTTGGTACAAACGTTATGTAGAGCTAAAGAATCGCTAAAGTTGTCAAGGGACCTCTGGTCCTTTTTGATTTTCAAAGAACAATTTCTTGCAATTCAAGCTTATTTTATGTATCATATAGAAAATACTTTGATGAATGAGCACAGAAAGGAAGAAACAATGGCTTTTACAAATACACGTGGACGTTATGCCAGCTTTGGCGTTGTAACAAGTTTGCCAGATGACATTATTGATTCTTTCTGGTACATCATTGATAATTTTTTAAAAGGTGTGTTTGAATTAGATGAACTTCTTCGATTCGAACTCATCAACCATCAAGGAAAATTAACATTTCGATTTTCCGAGGCAAGTCTGTCAACTACTGTCTCTTTTGATTTTAATGACGCTTTCGATCCATTTTTTCCACGAGAAATCTTTGTGACTGACAATAATGGCAAAGAAACCATCATGCTGCCAGATGAATATGCTTTAATGTGATAGTGGTTTGAACAAAGAATACAGAATTGATATCCACCTGAAAATGTATGAGAATAAATAACCCCCTCAATAAGATACAATGCTCTCTTATTGAGGGGGTCTTTTATATGAAAATATCACAATTCTTGTCATTTGGTTTCCTCTTTTGATTGATTCAGAAAATCCATTGCTTCCTTGGTCCAAGTCGGCAAATTTTTAGCGAGCGGTGCAAAACCAATCTTGTAACGGTCATTTGAAAAGCGATGGCGTTTAGGCAAATGATGCTTCTCTTCTTCCAGAGTTCTCATTGACAAACTAGCCTTACCCGAAAATTCATCATAGTCCATCACTTGCACCAAGACCTGATCGTCAACATGCAGAATTTCGTGGATATTTTCGATATAGCCTGTCCGAATTTCTGAGATATGAATCAATCCCATGTCACCCGTTTCTAGTTCCACAAAAGCACCATAAGGCTGAATACCGGTAATTCGGCCTTTTAGTTTTTCACCAATTTTCATTTTAATCCTCAACTTTAATGGTTTCAATCACAACATCTTCCAGTGGTTTATCCATTGCACCAGTTTCAACTGCCGCAATCTTATCTAACACTTGATAAGAAGCCTCGTCTAGCAATTGACCAAACACAGTATGCCGGCGATCCAAATGCGGCGTTCCACCATTGCTTGCATAGATCTCAGCAATTTGTGTCGGCCAACCACCACGTTCCAATTCCTTTTGTGCATAAGGAATCTTGCTATTTTGCACGATGAAAAATTGACTGCCATTTGTGTTCGGACCAGCATTGGCCATCGAAAGTGCACCACGGATATTGTACAGTTCCGGAGAAAATTCATCCTCAAACTTTTCTCCATAAATAGATTCGCCACCCATACCCGTACCAGTTGGATCACCACCTTGAATCATGAAATCCTTGATAATCCGGTGGAAAATCACGCCATCATAGTAGCCATCTTTTGATAAAGCGATAAAATTAGCCACTGTCTTCGGTGCCTGTTCTGGAAATAATTGAAATTTCAAATCACCGTGGTTGGTTTTAATAGTCGCTTTCGGTCCTTCTGCTGTTTCCATCGTTACTTGTGGAAAATGTAATTCTTTTTCTATCATTCCTAATTCCTCCAAAGCATAAAAAATACCATCTTCTTCTACTTTTTTTGTCACAAAGTCAGCCTTTGCTTTGATCTTTTCATGGGAAATGCCCATAGCAATACTGATACCTGCATAATCAAACAATTCTAAATCATTGAGTTCATCTCCAAAAACCATCACATTCTCAGGCTTCAACCCTAGATGCTCCACAACTGTCGCAACTCCAGATGCTTTTGAACCATTTGTTAGAACTACATCTGATGAATGCGGATGCCAGCGAACCAATCGTAGATGTTCTTCTAACTCTTTAGGCAATTGCAAGCTATCTCCAACATCTTCAAATGTCCACATTTGATAAATGTTGTGATCTTGATAAAAATCCGGCTGAATAGGTAAATTAGGATAAACAATATCAATGGCTTCATCAATAAGCGGTGTTCGCGTCGAAAGCGCTGCCTCATGACTACCAACGAGGCCAAAGTCAATCCCAACTTCCTTCGTCCACGCAATGTATGCCTCCACCATTTCCTTGGGAATGGCATGCTGGACAACTACATTTCCTCTTTTATCCTCTACATAGGAACCATTCAAAGTGACAAAGAAATCCGGCTGCAATGCTTTCAGCTCTGGCACTACACCAAAAATCCCTCTCCCTGAAGCAATTCCTGTCAAAATTCTTTTTTCTTTTAGCTGTTTAAACACCGTTTTGATAGAGTCCGGAATATAGCCAGTATCTTTCACTCGCAACGTATCATCAATATCGAAAAAGACGATTTTGATTTTCTTGGCTTTATACTTTAATTTTGCGTCCATAATCTCCCTCTAGCAATTATTCTGTTTTCTATTATACCACTAAATGTCATCTTGTGGGACAAGGTGATGTTGGAAAGCATAAACAACAGCTTGTGTACGGTCACTCACCTCTAGCTTTGATAAGATATTGGACACATGTGTTTTCACTGTCTTTAAAGAAATAAATAATTCATCTGCTATGCGTTGATTTTCATAACCTTTTGCCAGTAGTCCTAAAATATCTCGCTCACGCGCAGTCAAATCTTCGTGCAATTCAATATGATTTCGATGATATTCTACTTTTTGGCTGACCTCTGTTTCAATAGCAAGTTCACCCTTGGCTACTTTTCGGACCGCTCGTAAAATATCATCAGCACTAGAAGTTTTTAGCATATATCCTTTAGCACCCGCATCTAAAACTGGATAAATTTTTTCATTATCCAAATAAGAAGTCAAAATGAGAATTTTAGCTTCAGGCCATTCTTTTAAAATGGCAAGCGTCGCTTCAATCCCATTCATTTCAGGCATGACAATGTCCATCATAATCACATCTGGGTGCAACTCCAAAGCTTTTTCAACTCCTTCGCGACCATTTGAAGCTTCTGCCACTACATCCACATCGTCTTGTAAATCCAAATAACCTTTCAAGCCAAGTCTTACCATTTCATGGTCATCTACTAATAAAATCTGCATCCTAAGCTCCTTTCAATAATGGCACACGAATGTCAATTGCCACTCCCTGCTTCAGAGCGGTTAAAATCTGCATTGTTCCTGCCATGTCATTTACTCTTTCTTCCATATTTTTCAAACCATAGCTCAATTCATCAGATGAGGTATGCTCAAAGCCAATCCCATCATCTGTCATTTTCAACTGCAATTCATTCCGAGTTTGATACAAATAAACATCTAAATGATTCGCATTGGCGTGACGGAGCGTATTACTGATAATTTCCTGAGCAATTCTAAAAATATGCTCCTCAATCTGTTTCGGTAATTTTTGAACATCATGGTGAAAACTCACCTCAATATCGCTTTTATCTGATAGCTCTTTCAAGATGAGGTTCAGCCCTTCAACTAAGCTCTTCCCCTCCAACTCTGTCGGTCTCAAATGTAGAAGCAAGATACGCAAATCCCTTTGGGCAGTATTTAAAATTCCTGATACGCCTGTCAATTGTTTTGATAAGCTATCCGTATCTAAGTTCTCCACTTGACCTGTCACACCTGACAAAATCATATTAGCAGCAAAAAGCTCTTGACTGACCGTATCATGTAAGTCACGCGCAATTCGCTTGCGTTCTTTCTCAATAATCGTCTCCTCATTTTGCAGGGCACGGTTCTCTGACTTTTGCAGATTTTCTGTCAAATGAGTCAATTTCTCTGAAACCTGCCGAAAAGAGGCATCAATTTCAGGCTGATGAATCTCTTGTAATTCTCGACCTTCTAAAACATTTTTTAGGTTTGTTTGAATGGCCGACAAAGTGACCATTTGAATCACTTTAACACCTAAAATCATCAGCATCGTCAGAGATAAAGTCAGCACAATTACAAAGAAACTGAACTTTTCCAACCGCTCTACATTACTAAAAATCAGTTGCCAGTCAAAATTAAATAGACTAAAAATATAATGAATAATGATTCCTAAAATGAGTAGGGAATAAAAGCTAATCAAAAGATAGTAGACTTTTTTCATTTGCGAACCACCTCAACATTCCCTACAAACGTTGACAGGACAATTTTGACGCTTTTATGTGCTCGCTTGAAGTCCGGTGTCGTTAGGCTGATACTTTCATTTCGCAATTCATAGACAGGTTGATCTAAAAACTGCAATTCACCATATAGATTATTCACTTTCAGGCTGACTGCCACATCAACTGGCACAATGATTTTTGTGTTACCGAAAAATTTACGAAAAATAATCACATTGTCATGGTTTGTGATAATGACTTGTTCCAAATGAATCGTATCTTTCCCCATGAGACGGAAAAGATTGATGTCATCAAATCGACAGGTATCCGATGAACCAAAATGATGAAGATTTCCCAACCATTGATTTTTTTCACGTTTTTGTTCTACTGCATCATCAAAGATGAGAGTTGTCACTCCATTTTCTTTATAAATATAAGGATAAGCCACAATCATGCCATAAATGACCGCAAAGAGCAAGGCAGCAATAACATAAGGATTGAGCATGATAATGAAAAAAAGCAGTATGGTAGAGGTTACTAGCAGAAAATTTCCTCTTTGTTTTCCAAAATAATAATAGAGCAATAGCAAGAAGAGCACCAAAAAAAGAATAACACGCGAAAAATGACCAGACAAAATGGTCACTAATGCAAATGTCAGTAGAATAGATTCAACAAAGATAAAAAATTGGATCTTTCTCATAGCCTCGATACCTTTCTTACTCTATTGTATCAAAAACTTACAAAAATTCCTCCAGCTAAGGTATGAAAAGAAGGTAGTGAACTGAAAGAAAATATTTTCAAGTTCTAGTTTGTAGTCCTAGAAGTTAACATTTTTAATTACAATATACTGGATAAACTTGATTGAGCAGAAGCAATGTTTACCAATGATGTAAAACGAGTGCAAAAAAAGAGGGAGGGAAAATCGATTTAACAAAACTACGATTTTATCCTCTCTCTTTTTTAATTACTTGCACTAGCACTTGTGTCTGGTGTTTTTGAGCTGCTTCCATCATTACCACTAGTTGACGAACTACTAGAGGATGGGCTAGTTTTATCTGAGCTACTATCAGATTGTGAACTACTTTCAGATGTTGAAGAATCTTCGGTTTTTGGCTCATATACATATAAGACAATGCGATCACTCTTCAAATTCAAAGACTGACCAGCTTCTGGGTTTTGTCTGATAATCGTATTTGCCTGTGTACCCGCTGGAGCTGTTGTAACCGTACGTTTTTCAATATTCGCACCTTGAATACCAATCACTTCCGTCAAATTATTATGAGCAAATTCATAGGTTGAGCCGATATAGCTTGGCATCGTGACACTTGAAACGGACTTCGCTACTTTTAACGTAATACGTGTCTTTGAAGTCAAATCATAAGTGCTGCCTGCTGCTGGTGTTTGATCAACAACTGTTCCTGCCGCATACTCACTACTTTCAACTTCTTCTATTTTAATCAAGCCTTTTGAAACCTTGTATTTTTGTACCAGATTGTTGATAGCATCTGCTCTTTTCTGACCTTTATAATCTTCCATAATAAAAGTTTTAGTCCCTTTTGAGACAATCAGATCCACCGTACTGCCCTCACGACGTTGCGTTCCCGCTTCTGGATTGGTGCGAATAACTGAATCTTTTTTAACAGAATCACTGTATTCGTCTTTTTCCTTGCCAACTTTCAAACCTGCAGTTTCGATTGCAGAACGTGCTTGGGCAATAGTTTTTCCAGTAACATCTGGGATTTTTACATTTGACGGACTCAAATAGACTAAAGCCACCAGAGCTACGATGACTAAAACCACCGCTGATAACAAAACTTTATAGCGCGTTCTTAAACGGCGCTTCTTTTTTGCTTTTGGCGTAGGCGTAGGCGTACTACTGACTACTTCTTTTGTAGGAGCAGGTGTTGACTTCGTCGCAGAAGTCAAGGTATTTTGTGATACTTTCGGCAGTGTCTTTGTGTCTGCTTTAGCAGTGTCATCAAAAACTAGCTTTTTCTCATTTCGACGGTCAGCAGATAAACAGCTTGATAAATCCACATACATTTCTGCAACTGACTGATAACGATCCGTCAATTTTTTTGCCGTTGCCTTGATGACTACATTTTCCAATGCTTGTGGAACGTTTGGATTTTCAGCAATAATGGACGGTAGGGGCTTTTGGAAATGTTGTAGGGCAATCGTAACAGCACTATCTCCATCATAAGGGATGTGTCCTGTCAGCATTTCATAGAAAATAATCCCCATGGCATAAATATCGCTCTGAACGGTCGCTTTTGAACCACGCGCTTGTTCTGGTGATAGATAATGTACAGACCCCAACATAGAGTTGGTTTGCGTTAAACTCGTTTCTGCAAAAGCTACTGCAATTCCAAAGTCCGTTACTTTTGCATCGCCATCTGGAGTTAAAAGGACATTTTGTGGCTTCAAATCACGATGAACAATTCCATGCGTATGCGCCAAACGCATCGCCAAAAGAATTTGTCCCATAATCCGAACCGCTTCTTCATTAGATAAAGGAGCATGCTCTTTAATATAGCGTTTTAAGTCAAGCCCAGCCACATACTCCATTGCTAGATATTGCTGACCTTCTTCTTCTCCAATATCGGTAATCCGGACAATATGAGGATGATCCAAGTCTGCCATCGCTCGCGCCTCTCTTTGAAAGCGCGCCACAGCAATCGGATCCGTCTGGTAATTCGTTCTTAGAACCTTAACTGCGACTTCTTCCCCGTCTAAAATCAAATCTTTGGCCAAGTAAACATCTGCCATGCCACCTCGCCCAATTTGTTTGATGATTCTATATCGCCCGGCAAATATCTTGCCGACTTGAATCATTCTGCATCCTCCTTATGATAATGAATCAGAGCAACTGTAATATTGTCCAAACCGCCTGCATTATTTGCAAAGCGAATCAAGGTTTCCGCTTTTTCTGAAAGAGCAATATCACTTGTCATAATATCATAAATTTCACTTTCTGAAATCATATTGGACAAACCATCGCTATTCAAAATAATGTAATCATCATCTTCTAAGCTAATCATGCCAACATCAGGCTGCACTTCGCCTCTTTGACCGATTGATTGCGTGATGATGTTGCGTTGTGGGTGACGTTCTGCTTCCTCAGGCGTAATTTGTCCTGCTTTGAGCAATTCATTCACCAAAGAATGATCGCTTGTCAACTGCTTATAACTGTCACCACGCACCAAACCAATACGAGAATCCCCTACATGAGCATAAATTGCTTGATTGCCAATAATTGCTAAGGCTTCAAGCGTCGTTCCCATGCCTTTATATTCTTCATCTTGACCAAATTGGTGAACTTTTTGATTTTCTGTTTCGAGATGTTCTGCGAACCACTCACGGACACCATTAATAGAATCAATTTGAGTATCCACCCAAGCAGCACCGAGGTCTGTTACTGCCATTTCACTAGCAATATTACCGGCACGGTGACCTCCCATACCATCTGCTAAAAGAACCATTGTCATACCAGCACGATTAACAAATTGATTGGCATAATCTTGATTATTTGTACGCTTCTGACCAACATCTGTTAATAATGAAATTTCCATACTGTCAGTTTCCTCCTTTAGGATATTCGTTTGAATTGACTGATGAAAAATCCGTCACTTCCATACAATTCTGGCGTAATTAAAATACAGCCATCTTTTAGAATATCCTGTCTATTATGTTCTAGTTTTACCTGTTTAAAATCTGGATGAGCTGCTAAAAACTGCTCAACAACTTGAAAATTTTCTTGCGAAACAATCGTACAGGTACTGTAAGTTATTATACCACCTTTTCGCAAGCTTTGACAAACACTATCCAGTATCTCAAGCTGAATTTTTTGCAACGAGGCAAAATCTGCATTTTCTTTATTGTATTTAATATCTGGTTTCCGTCGGATCAGGCCAATTCCTGAACATGGTGCATCGACTAAAATTTTATCAAAGGCATCTGCCCCAAAAGTTTCAAAAACCTTTCTCGCATCTAGCTTTTTCGTAATCACTTTATCTGCCACACCTAAGCGCTGTGCATTTTCTTTTATCAGAGCCAACTTATGCTCATAGAGATCTAATGCCGTGACCTGCCCTGTCGTTAAGTAAGAAGCAATGTGCATGGTTTTGCCACCCGGCGCACTGCATGCATCTAGCACTTTTTCATCGCCGCGCAATTCAAGACTTGGCGCAACCAATTGGCTAGACTCGTCTTGAATAGTAATAGCTCCTTCTTCAAACAAGGCATGCCCTGCAAAATGACCGTGGTTTTTCACCAGCGCACTCGGAGCTAATAGCGAATCTTCTGCCTGCAACACTTGTTTCAACTCTTCTTTACGGCTTAAATCCCCCACTCGAACACTGGCTTTATTCCGAAGAAATAAACTCTCAAAAATGGCTAGAGCTCGTTTTTCACCGTACTCTTCAATCAGCATTTTAACCAGCCAAACTGGCAGAGAATACTGAATAGAATAGCGTTTGTTTTTACGTTTAATACTGCCTATATCTGCCACACCGTCCCGCAATAATCCTCGCAGTACTGCATTGGCGAACTTTTCGCTTCCCTTTTTTCGCACCTTTGCCAACTCTACCGCTTCATTGACGACCGCATGCGCCGGAATTTTATCAAGATACAGTATCTGATACAAGCTCATCAGTAAGAGAAAATAAAGCCAAGAATCTAACTTATCTCGATCTTCAATAACATGAGACAAATACCATTCTAAAGTGATTTTACGTGCAACGGTACCATATACGATTTCTGTTACAAGTCCTTTGTCTGCAGAACTTAAAGGTACTTCTAGCAAAGCCTGGTTGAGAGCAATATTGGAATAAGCTCCTTCTGAAAAAACTGCTTCTAAAACTGCAAGAGCCGTTTGCCGCGCTGTTTTTGTTTTATTGACCAAAGAAATCACCTACTGATAATTGCCGTCCCAGACCATTCAGAAAATCAACGATAGTCATTTTGGGCTTTCCAGCTGGCTGTACTGTTTTCAGAGAAAGTGCACCCTCACCAGCTGCTACAATCAATTCTTTTTTCCCAATAGCAAGAATTTCTCCTGAATGACCAGCTCCTTCTACTGGAGTAGCTTCGTAAATTTTAAAACGGTCTCCATTTAAAAGCGTATGCGCGACTGGCCATGGATACATGCCTCGAATCTGATTAAAAATTTGTCGATTGGTCTTGGTCCAGTCAATTCTCTCCTCTTCTGGTGAAATATTTGGTGAAAAAGTAACTTGATTTTTGTCTTGCGGAACAGGCTTTATATCCCCAGACAAATAGCTCGGCAAAGTGTCCAGCAACAAATCGCGTCCTACAAGTGCTAACTTTTCAAACATCGTCCCAACATTGTCTGTTTCCTCAATAGGAATCGCTCGATGCGCAATCATATCCCCCGCATCCATCTCTTTAACCATTTCCATAATAGTCACACCGGCTTCTTTGTCACCGTTGATAATGGCGTAGTGAATGGGAGCTCCTCCGCGGTATTTGGGTAATAGAGAAGCATGCACATTAACGGCAAAACAAACTGAATCTAGCAATTTGCTTGGTAGAAATTGACCGAAAGCTGCTGTGACGATACCATCAGCGTTTAAATTCATCAAACTATCTAATTCAGCACTTTTAGACAATTTCTCTGGCTGATAGACGGGTAAGCCATAGTCTAAAGCCAGTTCTTTAACAGGCGTCATACGGATTTCTTTTTTGCGCCCTACTGCACGATCTGGCTGGGTTACAACTGCCAAAATCTCGTACTGCTTGCTTTCCAATAATCCTTTGAGCACTGTTGCAGAAAAATCTGGCGTTCCCATAAAAATAATGTTTGTCATGGTTTCCTCACATTCTTTTTTACTATTATATCAGAAGAAGTCGTGTATTTCTTTAAAAAAGGCTAAAAATAAGGCTACATAAAACTTTGTGGCTCATGATCAATACTCAAGCGTAAGTCTTTATTGATCTTTTCTTGCGTCCAATCCAAAATCTGATTCAACACATCTTGCAAGTGTTCTTCAAAACGGTATTTAATAATCAATTGATAGTGATAGAGGTTGTGAGTGCGGGCAATCGGCTTAGGAGTTGGTCCCAATATCTGAACCTTATCTGACAAGCCAGAACGTATCATATTCAAGACTTCGTATGACTTTTTGACGACCTCTGCTTCTATTTTATGAGACAAGGTAAGTCCCACCGTAAAATAATAAGGTGGATAGGCCAACTGCTTTCTGATACTCATTTCATAAGCATAAAAGCCCTCATAATCCTGATTTTTCGCAAAAGTAATCGCATAATGCTTCGGATTGTAACTTTGAATAATCACATGACCTTCCTTTTCAGCTCGTCCTGCACGCCCAGCAACCTGAGTTAAGAGTTGAAAGGTGCGCTCAGATGAACGAAAATCTGGCAAATTCAAAGCCGTGTCTGCATTGAGCACTCCAACAAGAGTGACATTCGGGAAATCCAGCCCCTTTGCAATCATCTGCGTTCCCAGTAAAATATCTGCACGCCCTTCACCAAATTCTTTTAAGATTTGTTCGTGACTGCCCTTTTTACGAGTGGTATCAACATCCATTCTCAAAATTCGAGCTTGCGGAAAGGCTTCTGCTAATTCACCGTAGGCTTTTTGTGTCCCAGTTCCATAGTATCGAATGCTCCGACTGGAGCAATTCGGACAAGTATGAGGAATCCCTTTTGAGAAACCACAATAGTGACAATTCATACTTTTCGTATCCATATGCAAGGTCAAGGAAATATCGCAGTTTGGACAGGTATCAACCGTTCCGCATTCACGACACATGACAAAACTAGAATAGCCACGTCGATTCAACATCAAAACAACCTGTTCTTTCTTATCTAGTCGATCTTGGATTGCCTCTAACAGAACCGGAGTGAAATTACTAGCCTCATTTTGCCCAATATAATCACGAAAATCCACAATTTCCACTTCAGGAATCTGAGCTTGTGGCTTGGCTCGCTTGGTCAATTGCAAAAAGTGATACACACCTTTGCCAGCCCGCGCTCTGCTTTCTAAACTCGGCGTCGCCGACCCCAACACCAGAACGGCTTGATTGTACTTTGCACGTAGTAAAGCGACATCTCGTGCATGATAGCGTGGATTGGAGTCTTGCTTGTAACTCGCTTCATGCTCTTCATCAATGATAATTGCACCAATATTTTTTAACGGAGCAAAAATAGCAGAACGAGCACCAACAACAACTTGCGCTTCTCCTCGCTCAACTTTGCGCCATTCATCGTACCTTTCCCCATTTGAAAGGCCTGAGTGAAGAATGGCTACTTTCTTTCCAAAACGCGCAATAAAACGATTGGTAACTTGTGGTGTCAAGGAAATTTCAGGCACTAACATAATGGCTGTCTTGCCACGGCTGAGCGCCTCTTGAATGACCTGCAAATAAACCTCCGTCTTACCGCTACCTGTCACTCCTTCTAGTAGAAATGGCTTACCACCATGCCCGATTTGCTGCGTGATAGCTTGAACCGCAGCTCCTTGCTCTTCATTTAGCACCAGTGCAGAATCCGTTGCAACATTTTCAAAATAAGCCTCAGAACGACTAACTTCTTTTTCGATGATTTGTACAGCCTCTTGCTCCACAAAATAATGAATGACCTCTCTTGAAAAATGCTCTTTCAAATCCGCCAAACGGTACATGTCAGTCTGAGCTTGCAAAACGTCTCGCAAGGCTTGCTTTTTTTTCGCCCGTTGGGGAATGACTAGCTGCTCCAAAATTCCTTGATTAACCTGATACCATTTTTCTGTTTTAATATGCTTTTGATCTATCGCTTGGTATTCTACCTGAATCGCCCCTTGCCGTGTCAAACGCATTACCTTAGCTTGCAGCTCTTTATCAAGCGATGAGAAATGTTGCTGCTCTGCATTGCCAAAAATAAGCAGTCTATCTTGTTCATTCAAAGAAAGTTGAGCATGGAGAATCTTATCATAGCTAGAATTCAAAAATCCCGGCAACATAGCTTTTAAAATTGAAATTTTGTAAGAAAAGACAGATTTTCTCAATTCTTCTGCCAACCACAGTTGCTCCTCATTTAAAACTGGCGTAAAGTCCAAAACCTCTACAATCTCTTTCAATTCTGTTGTCGTTTCTTCTGCTAGTTCTACGACAATCCCTTGAATCAAGCGATTGGCTTTCCCAAAAGGCACATGCACACGCATGCCAATTTCTAACATAGTCGAAAATTCTTTCGGTACCGCATAACTATAAGGTTTATCTGTCTGCATTAGAGGAACATCCACAATGACTTTTGCAATCTGCACTTTCTCACCACCTCTCATTTATCAGTAAAAGAAAAAATAAGATTGAGCTGACCCAACCTTAAATTTTTTCACCCTCTTCTTTTTCCTTCGCAATTTGTTCTTTGATTTTACGCTCTTCTTCTTCTCTGCGCAAGCGTTCTTCCTCAGCACGCCGACGAACTGCTTCTCGCTTGCCTTCAGGATCTGGGTGAATCCCAACATTGCCAGATTCGATTTCTTCCAAAGCACGAAGTGTTGATTTGACAGACTTAAATTCTTGGGTCGGAGCTGCTCCTTCTTCCAATTCATGAGCACGTTTTGCTTCAAGAATCACCAAGGAGTATTTTGAGGGCACCTTATCAAGCAAGGTGTCAATTGAAGGTTTTAACATCATAATTCTTTACCTAATTTCTAAATTCTTATCTAACTGAAAGTTGTTCTGACAGCATATCTTGATAGTGACCGATGACACGTTCCACGCGGAAATGCTCTGCTTCAATAACGCGCTTGACACGTTCCGCTGCTAACGGAACTTCATCATTGACAATGGCATAGTCATATTCGCGCATGAGAGCAATTTCTTCTCTTGCTTTGGCAATGCGTCTAGCAATTACCTCAGCACTATCTGTTCCGCGCCCCACCAAACGATCTTGTAATTCTGCCAAATCAGGTGGCGTCAAAAAGATAAAAACAGCATCTGGCACTTTTTTCTTCACCTGAAGCGCCCCTTGAACTTCAATCTCAAGGAAAACATCAATCCCTTTATCTAAAGTTTCATTCACATAGGTCAAAGGAGTTCCATAGTAGTTGCCAACATACTCTGCGTACTCTAACATCTGACCTTGCCGAATCAACTCCTCAAACTCTTCTCGCGTACGGAAAAAATAGTCAATCCCGTCTACTTCACCAGGACGCTGAGCACGAGTTGTCATGGACACAGAGTATTGAAACTGATTGTCTGAGCTTTCAAAAATCTCACGTCGAACCGTTCCCTTCCCCACACCTGAGGGACCAGAAAAAACGATTAACAAGCCACGATCCGCCATCATATCTCCTTCATTGTCTTTCTATCTAGTGTAACAAAAAAGCAGTATTTTTTCAACTGCTTTTTAGCATAGGTAGATGCTTGTTTTTTGAGAAAACAATGCAAGTCACTCTTACTTGCCTAAAATTATACATTAGCTAGATAAACATTCATTCTTAGTAATGTCTATTTGGCATAATCCACAGCACGCATTTCCCGAATGACCGTCACTTTGATATTACCTGGATATTCGAGGTTGTTCTCAATCTTTTCACGCACATCATGAGCCAAAATAGTAATCTTATCGTCTTTGATTTGACCAGGATTGACCATAATCCGAATCTCACGACCCGCTTGTAAAGCAAAACTATTTTTCACACCTTCAAAACTATTGGCAATTTCTTCCAAATCTTGCAGGCGCTTGATATAGCTTTCAAGGGATTCGCTACGAGCACCTGGACGAGCTGCACTAAGTGCATCGGCAGCCGCCACGATAACTGCAATCACACTTTCCGGTTCTACATCACCATGATGACTGGCAATTGTATTGACCACAATTGGATGTTCCTTATACTTACGAGCCAATTCTGTTCCAATTTCCACATGGCTGCCTTCCACTTCACGGTCAATGGCTTTGCCAATATCGTGAAGAAAACCAGCGCGGCGAGCTAAATTAGCATTTTCACCGAGTTCACTTGCAATGACACCAGATAACTTAGCAACTTCAACAGAATGACGCAATACATTTTGTCCATAAGATGTACGGAACTGCAAGCGTCCCATAATCTTCATCAAATCCGGATGTAAGTTTGGTGCACCGATTTCATAAGCCGCTGCTTCACCATATTCACGAATCTTATGGTCAATTTCCAGACGATTTTTCTCTACTAATTCTTCAATGCGAGCCGGGTGGATACGACCGTCTTTTAACAGAGCTTCCATTGTCATGCGTGCAATTTCACGTCGAATAGGGTCAAAACCAGATAAAGTCACCACTTCTGGTGTATCGTCAATAATGACATCAATACCCGTTAAACTTTCAAAGGTTCGAATATTCCGACCTTCACGTCCAATAATGCGACCCTTCATCGTATCATCCGGCAGATGAACTGTTGAATTAGTTTGCTCCGCAACATAGTCACCTGCAATCCGTTGCATGGCTTGAACTAAAATATCCTTTGCCACCTTATCAGAACGTTCTTTGACTTCTTGCTCTGCTTCACGAATACGCGTCGCAATTTCCTTTGATAGCTTATCTTCAGTCTGAGTGAGAATGATATCTCTAGCTTCAGTTTGTGAGAGTGCAGCAACACGTTCTAATTCTGCTTCTTTGTGTTGCTCCAACTCTGTCAGTTTGTTTTCACGCGCCTCAAGGTTTTTGTTTCTATCAGAAATACTTTGTTCTTTCTGTTCGAGTGTTTTTTCTTTGCTGGTCAAATTGTCATCTTTACGATCAAGACTTGTCGCACGTTCTGTCAAACGACTTTCCAATTGCTTCAACTCTTGACGATCAGATTTAAATTCTGCCTCAACTTCTTCTCGATATTTTCTGGCTTCTTCTTTTGCCTCTAACAGTGCTTCTTTTTTAAGGGATTTACTTTCGCGCTTCACTTCTTTTAGTAACAAATCCGCTTCACGCTCAGCTTGTCCACGTAAATTAGTTGCTTCTTGTTCAGCATTTAAAAGAGTAAGTTCCGCAGCTTCTTTCGCTGATTTCATGCGAGCTGTAATACTTACATATCCAATGACTAAACCAATGATGACGGCAAAAACACCTGCAAAAATCATTTCCATGTTTTTACCTCAAATTATTGATATTGAATTGTAAAATTCTTAATTATTTTATCATAAAAATCCATTTTTCACAAACTAAATTCTTATAAATACGTGACGGTTTTCACATTCTTTTTTGCGAATCCTTTTTCCTGACAGGCTTTGTTAAGCAGAAAATTTTTTCTTTGCTAGAGCAAAATATGGTATAATTTATTAAAAATAAAAGGAGTTCTATTTATGGTCAAAGAAGTCATTGTTGAAAGTTTTGAGTTGGATCACACGATTGTCAAAGCCCCCTACGTACGCTTGATTGGCGAAGAGGTGGGACCTAAAGGGGACATCATTTCCAACTTTGATGTTCGTCTGGTACAGCCTAATGAAGATGCCATTCCGACCGCTGGACTTCATACGATTGAACATCTGTTAGCTAAGCTCATTCGTACTCGCATTGATGGTATGATTGATTGCTCACCTTTTGGTTGTCGGACAGGATTTCACATGATTATGTGGGGACGACATAGTACAACCGAAATTGCCAAAGTCATAAAAGCCTCTTTAGAGGAAATTGCTGAAATCACCACTTGGGATGATGTTCCTGGTACGACTATCGAATCTTGTGGCAATTACAAAGATCACAGCCTCTTTTCCGCTAAAGAATGGTGCAAACTAATCTTAGAAAAGGGCATTTCCGATGATGCCTTCGAGCGTCATCTTGTGTAAATTAAAAAATGAGGTCGGGACAAAAGTTCCCAGCCTCATGCATTTTATAGTTTAGCTTGCAAGACGCAGTGGTTGGTTGGATATCCTTATTCCTAATCATACCGGTGATAGCGGCTATCCTAACCAACTGTGCGGAAAGTGGGACGACGAAATCACATTCTTCGAATGATTGATTTCTGTCCCACTCTCGTTTTTTTTATTGACGAATCAAATAATCAAATGCTCCCAAAGCTGCCGTCGCTCCTGAACCCATTGAAATAATGATTTGTTTATAAGCGCTATCTGTACAATCACCTGCTGCAAAAATTCCTGGCACATTTGTTGCACCATGTTTGTCAACAATGATTTCACCACGCTCATTTAAAGCCACTGAGCTATTCTTAAGCCAGTCTGTATTTGGCAAAAGACCGATTTGAACAAAGACACCACTGAGCTCAATTTTATGTTCTTCATTATTCGCACGATCGAGATAAGTAATAGCTTCAACTTGATCGGAACCATGAATTTCTTTTGTTGCTACATTGGTTAGAACCGTCACGTTTTCAAGTTGATGCACGCGGTCTTGCAACACTTGATCAGCTTTCAAAGTTGGTAGAAATTCTAATACATAAACATGCTCTGCCAGACCAGCTAAGTCAATTGCTGCTTCAATTCCAGAATTACCTCCACCGATAACAGCCACTTTTTTACCTGTGAAAATAGGACCGTCACAATGTGGACAATTAGTTACACCTTTGGTTCGGAATTCTTCTTCACCAGGAACATTGACATTTCGCCAGCGAGCACCAACAGAAAGAACTGCCGTTTTCGCTTTCAGAACAGCTCCATTTTCAAGTTCCACTTCAATCAAATCCTTTTTCTCGATGTTTTTAACACGTTGGTTCTTCATGATATCAATTGGATATTTTTTTGCATGTTCTTCTACTTGCGCCATCAGCTTAGGTCCTTCAGTGTAAGGCGTGCCAATCATATTTTCAATACCAACGGTCTCCATTACCTGTCCACCGAAAGTTTCAACGACCATACCTGTACGAATTCCCTTACGAGCAGCATAAATAGCTGCGCTGCTTCCTGCAGGTCCGCCCCCAACAACCAACACATCAAATGGTTCTTTTTTGTCAAATTCTTCACTTGAAGCAGGTCCAGAAATCTTATCAAGCAGTTGCTCAATGGTCATACGACCATTTGCAAATTCTTCACCATTTAGAAAAACCGTTGGAACAGCCATGATCTTTTTGTCTTCAACTTCTTGTCTAAACATGCCTCCTTCGACCATTGTGTGGCTGATATTAGGATTCAAAATAGCCATCACATTGAGAGCTTGCACAACGTCTGGGCAATTATGACAGGTTAAGCTGACATAAGTTTCAAAATGAAGTGATTGCTTAATAGCTTGAATTCGGTTTACAACAGCATCTTCTACTTTTGGTGCGCGACCAGAGACTTGTAGCAAAGCAAGCACAAAAGATGTAAATTCATGCCCCAAGGGAAGACCTGCAAATTGAACACGACCTGCTTGACCAACTTGTGTAACAGTAAAACTTGGTTGGCGATTAGTTTCTGTATTTTCCAGTGATAAACGTGGAGACATCGCTACGATTTCCTCTAAAAAAGCTCGTACCTGCTCAGAACGCTCATCTTGACCTAAAGAAGCCTGAAACACAACATCAGATTCTAGAAGCTCCAAATACTGCTTAAGTTGCGCTTTAATTGTTTCATCTAAAGCCATAAGAAGCCTCCTTAAATTTTACCAACTAAATCAAGACTTGGTGTAAGTGTTTCAATTCCTTCTTTCCATTTAGCTGGGCAAACTTCACCTGGATGACTCCGAACATATTGTGCAGCATGGATTTTGTCAATCAAGACAGAAGCATCACGCCCAACACCGTCTGCATTGATTTCAAGCGCTTGTACAACTCCATCTGGGTCAATGATAAAAGTACCACGTTGAGACAATCCACTTTCATCTAACACATCAAAACCAAGTGAAATGGTATGAGATGGATCGCCAATCATAATGTATTCAAGTTTTCCGATGGCATCTGAATGATCATGCCAAGCTTTGTGTGTAAAATGGGTATCTGTTGAAACAGAATATACTTCTACACCTAACTTTTTAAGAGCTGCATACTGCTCTTGCAAATCTTCCAACTCAGTCGGGCAAACAAATGAAAAATCAGCAGGATAGAAGCAAACAACGCTCCAATGACCTTTTAAATCTTCGCTAGAAACTGTGATAAACTTCCCATTTCCAGCATGATAAGCATCTGCTGTAAACTCGACAATTTCTTTATCAATAAGTGACATAAGGATTACCTCCAAAAATAGTTTAATTATAAAATAAAAACCTTATACGTTTTATTATAGCGTATAAGGTTTTTAGAGTCTAATAATTTGCTTGAAAACGTTTCCTAATAATCCAAAGCATCTGCATAACCCGCGCCATTTCCTACAAAATAGCCAGTTTTGCAGTTGATACTAAAGAGATACGTGCCATCTGTTCTAAATAGATTGTAATAACCATTTCCATTGATAATATTCACACGTTCAAGAATATAATCATCTCCCGTGAAATATCCACGTTCCCGTGAAGTTGCTAAGATTTTCTCTAACACACCAGGATTGAAATTCCAAGCTGGATTATTACTGTCGTTAATTTTAGTTTGGTCGTATGGTACTCGGCTCAACTGACGCTGTAAATTCGTGCCTGACGCTGGTGCTGCTGGAGCAGTTGCTTGCGCTGGTACAGAAGCTGGTTGTTCTGCTACAGGTGCTTGAGCGGAGCTTTGTGACGGTGCAGCTGCAACCTCAGATTGAGGAGCAGAGGTTTGTTGACTCTTTCCTAAGCTAATAGCAGATTTCAACACCTTATCCAAGTCGGTATTTCCAGTTGTAACATCTGTAAATTTAGCATCAGCCTTAATCTTTGCTTTAGTATCTAAAACACCATCTGTAATAGCTGATGAAGTGAATTGTGCATTCACATTTTGAACAGCCTCAACTTGTTTGACCAAGCTATCGTATTTTGCTTTGGCAACATTGTACTCGTTAGTGTTTTTTAATTTTTCCAATGCTGCTTTTAGTTTGTTTAAGTTTCCGAAACTGCTGTTTTTCAAAACCAATTTATTGGCATCTGTAAAGAATGAATCATAAAGGCTATTGAAAGCTTTCAAATCCTTATTTTCAGAGCTAGAAGCGGTAGAAGATTTACTTGTTTGGCTCGTTGAAGTTGTAGTTGTTTTCGCTTGCTTTTTGTTCAAAGACAGATAAGCTGTTCCGCCGATTAAAGCCAGTACAATAACACTTACTGCTGAATACACGACTTTTTTATTTTTATAAAATGGAACTTTCTCCGTTTCCATTTCTTCATCCAACGCTGTAAAAGTCGGATAGCTTTCCATTGACTCAGTTGAACTCACAGGAATATCATCCATTTCAGGCTGAATTGGTTCCATTATTTTTGTCTCAGCCCCTAGCTCCTCTGAAGTTTGTGTACTGTTTTCTTCCGAAGTTTCTTGTGGTTCCGCTTCGCTGGCTGCAAGTGCAGCTACTGTTTCATCAAAGGCAGACTCCTCAGACGCCACCTCTGCAGATTCTAGAATTTTTTCCTCTTGAACCTCCTCGTGCATCTCTTGGATAAATTCTGCCAAGTCTAATTGGCTCAGTTGTTTTTGATCTTCTGCTTCAGGCATTTCTTCTGCGGATTGAGCCGAAAATTTTCCAGCTTCAATTTCTTGACGATGCTGTTTGATGTATTTATCCAGTACATTGTCCTCTTCCGTCACTCCTGCTTCAAGTTCTTCACTTTTTCGAGCAGCCTGACCAATCGTCATTTCTTTAGCTGTTTCAAAATCAAGAATTGATTCTTTTTCTTCTTGTTCTGGCAAATGTTTTTCGTCTTTACTCACGGCAAATCCTTTCTAATCTATTTGGCGTTTGACTCTCTGACCAAAATATTGGTACAAATCAACTTTTAAAGTCCCGTTATAGAGTTTGCGTTTTTTATCGGCTTGACTACCAAATTTTGCTTCAAATGCTTCATCACTCGTCAAGATAAACTTACTCCACGTCTTTAGTGGCGCAAAAGTCTGCCCCATTTCTTGATAAAGCTTGGTTACAGCATCATCATCCAGCAACCTCTCTCCATAAGGGGGATTGGAAACAATGACACCATTTATCTTGTCTGTATGCAAATCTTGCAAGCGCATTTGCTTGAAAACAATCTGCTCAGAAACACCTGCTTCTTCGGCATTTCGTTTAGCAATCTCCACCATCCGTGCATCAATATCAGTCCCTAAAATATCAAGCTGAATGTCTTGCTTAATCTGTCCTAAAGCTCTAGCGCGAACATGCCTAATCAAGTCTGAGTCAACCCAATTCCACTCTTCAAACGCAAAATGGCGATGAAGCCCCGGTGCTATATTCATGCCAATCATAGCTGCTTCAATACAGAAAGTTCCTGAACCACAGGTTGGATCAATCAAAGGCTTATCTGGATACCAATTGGACAAGAGCAAAATCGCAGCCGTCATATTTTCTTTAATCGGTGCGCCACCTTTTTCAGCCCGATAGCCACGTTTAAAGAGACTAGAGCCTGTCGTATCGATTAAAACAGTTGCCACGTCTTTCAAAATAGAAACTTCAATCTTGAACTCAGCTCCATTTTCCATTAGGGGAACACCCTCTGGTCGAGCATAGTGCTTTTGCAACTTTTTGACTACTGCTTTTTTAGAAATAGCTTGCACACTTGGTTCATTGTGAAGTTTTGATTTGACACATTTTGCCTTGGCAATTGGAAATTTTGCTCCAAGCGGTAAATAGTTTTCCCAATCCAAAGCAAAAACACTCTGGAATAATTCCTCAAAGGTCTTAGCCGGAAAACTGCCAACAACAATCTTAATGCGGTCTGCTGCACGCAACCAGAGATTAGTTTCAATAATGGTTTCAACAGTTCCGTCAAAACGCACGCGCCCATTTTCCACTTGACATTCTAAGCCAAGATTTCTGATTTCACGACCAACCACAGCCTCTAAACCAGCCGCAGCAGTCGCAATCAACTTAAATTTTGTTTTCATTCGTCCTCTCAAAATAAAAGCTAGCATAATACGCTAGCTAAACCTATATGCAACTTTCTATAAGCCATGTTTTGTTCCAGAAATAACTAGGTATCATTTCCTTCGATAATCATCTGTCTACTGTTTCCAGTCAGAATGCTGCGTTCGTTTCCACGCATTCCGTGCCCCGACCAAAGTTTGGGTTGCTAGCTTGAGGGGTTTACCGCGTTCCACTTCTTGTGTTTCCACAAAAACTACGTCACTGTGGCACTTTCAGGACTATTCCAGCATATCCAGAGACGTAGCTGTTTCGTCCGCCGTAACGATTTCTCGTCCCTAGGCTTATTGTTTCACCTAGCACAAACACTACGGGCATCACAGCCCGTGCTAGCATGGACTTTCCTCATGAAAAGACGACTCTTCACGCGATTATCCAAAAATTGCACATTACTTATTAAATTTCGTTATTTAAGATTTGCTTGCCGAATACTTCTTTTTCCAAACGATTTAAGCGTTTTAAAATATCAAAATTTGTCAGCGTAGCAGATGCCACTTGAGGGGTTTCCATGATAGATTGCGTCAAAGGTGAAGTTGCCGCCTCATTTGACTTTTTAGCGAGTTCTGCTTTCAAACGAGCATTTTCTTCACGCAGTTCCTTTACCAAAGCAGCATACGTTTCGTAATCTTTAATGACATCATCTAAAAATTCGTCCACTTCAACCTTACTATATCCACGGACGCCAACTTTAAAATCTTGATCAAAAATATCTTTCGGTGTGTAAATAATACTAGCCATTTCTCTCTCCATTCTCGTTCATTACTTTAATTATATAAAAAATGAACCGCAAAAATCAAGGTTAAACATCTAATTTTCGGAAAAATTTTCTGCGACCTCATTCAAGTCATCAAATGTTAATTGTTTGATAAAGTATTGTTCTTGTTTCTTCATCATTTGGTAAAGATATTTTAAATTTGTTTCATTTTCTTCATCGTAAAAAATATAAGCCCCGTCTGTATTACTGAGTAGAAAGTGATTGTAATCACGAAATTGGCTGGGATTTTCATAATGAGGATAGGCGTATTTAACAAAATCCACCTGTTTAAAACGACTTAATTTTTCTTGATTGGCTTCATCCCAGTTTTCACCTTGATTCTCAAAAGTAAAAATCGTCGCAATTTGAAAATCGTAATCTTGCTGCAATTTTTTTGCAACCTCTAGTGCCCAAACTTCAAAACCTAAGTTCCCAGTGAAAATCAGCCACTCCGCACCTTCTTCCAATAAACGCGTCAAATCACGCTGAATGGCTTTTTTAATAATCTTGATTCGAGGGTCTTTGTCATTAAAAATTCCCAAATCAAAATTCCGATAACCTACTATTAATACGCTAACCACTTAAATTATCCCTTTATTTCCTTTTTTATGTTATAATAGAGTGATGTTATTGTACCAATAAGGAGATATATGGTCAACTATCCACATAAAGTTTCCTCTCGAAATCCATTAAGACTTCCCAAAAAGAAGTCCGTTGACTTTGCGAATCGGGGAATGTCGTTTGAAAAAATGATCAATGAAACGAATGATTATTATCTTAGTCACGATTTAGCGGTCATTCACAAGAAACCAACCCCTATTCAGATTGTAAAAGTGGATTATCCCAGACGTAGTCGGGCAAAAATTGTTGAAGCCTACTTTCGACAAGCCTCTACAACAGACTATTCTGGTGTCTATCAAGGACATTATATAGATTTTGAAGCAAAAGAAACACATCAAAAGGCTTCCATGCCGATGAAAAATTTTCATGCTCATCAAATCAAGCACATGGAACAAGTCGTCAAACAAGGAGGAATTTGTTTCGTTTTATTGCACTTTTCAGCCTTAAAATCGACATATCTGCTTCCTGCTCCTTATTTAATTAACTTTTTCAAGATTGACAAAGGGAAAAAGTCCATGCCGCTTGACTACATTCAAAAGCATGGATATTCTATCTCACAGAATGGTCTTCCTAGCATTCCCTATCTTGAAATCATTCAACAAAATTTACTAGGTGGTAAAATAAATGAATAAGCAATCTTTACTGACAGCTGCAAAATATGTAGCTATCGGTCTCATTACATTATTTATGCTTGGAGTTGTAGCTGGTGGAGGAATTCTTCTCTATCAAGTTCACAAGGCACCTGCCTTGTCAGAAAAGAAACTAGTCGCCACAACTTCCAGTAAAATCTATGATAGTGAAAACAATCTTATTGCTGACTTAGGTTCTGAAAAAAGGGTCAATGCGGCAACAAGTGATATTCCAACTGACTTAGTACGAGCTATCGTTGCAATTGAAGACCACCGTTTCTTCAATCATCGCGGCGTGGACTCTGTTCGTATTTTTGGTGCTTTCTTGAATAATCTGCGCAGAGGAAATCGACAAGGAGGGTCAACGTTGACGCAACAGTTGATTAAACTGACCTACTTCTCCACTTCAAGTGCCGACCAAACACTATCACGGAAAATTCAAGAAGCCTGGTTAGCAGTTCAATTAGAGCGGAAAGCCACTAAGCAAGAAATTATCACGTATTATGTAAACAAGGTCTACATGTCAAATGGTAACTACGGTATGCAAACAGCTGCTAAAAGTTATTACGGCAAAGATTTGAAAGATTTGAGCTTAGCTCAAACTGCTTTATTGGCGGGGATGCCTCAGGCACCAAACCAATACGACCCTTATACAAAACCAGAAGCTGCTAAAAATCGTCGCAATCTTGTATTGTCAGAAATGTATAAACTCAAATACATCTCTGCTGAGCAATATGAAAAAGCAGTCAATACACCCGTCACAGATGGTCTGCAAAGCTTAAAAAATTCAGCTTCTTATCCTGCTTACATGGATAACTACTTAAAGCAAGTTATTGAGCAAGTCCAAGAAGAAACGGGTTATAACTTGCTGACGACGGGAATGGAAGTCTATACAAACGTAAACAGAGCAGCTCAAGAGCGCCTTTGGAATATTTATAATAGCAATGAATATGTTGCTTATCCAGATGATGAACTACAAGTAGCTTCTACCATTATAGATGCTACAACTGGTAAGGTAATTGCTCAACTAGGAGCCCGAAATCAAGCTTCAAATGTTTCTTTTGGTACTAACCAAGCAGTTGAAACCAATCGCGACTGGGGATCAACCATGAAACCGATCACGGATTACGCTCCAGCCATTGAAAATGGCATTTACACTTCTACGGCTGCTTATATTAGTGATGCTCCTTATAATTATCCTGGAACAACTACTCCAGTCTACAACTGGGATATGCGCTATTTTGGAAACATCACCATTCAGTATGCACTTCAAGAGTCTCGGAACGTTCCAGCTGTCAAGACGTTAGAAGCTGTCGGACTCAGCAAGTCTAAGAAATTCCTAAGCGGACTGGGCATTAATTATCCAGATATGGTATATGCAAATGCCATTTCAAGTAACACGACAAAATCCGATCGAAAATATGGTGCCAGCAGTGAAAAAATGGCTGCTGCCTATGCTGCTTTTGCAAATGGTGGAACTTATTACAAACCACAATATGTCAGCCGTGTTGTCTTTAGCGATGGAACCTCAAAAGATTTCTCTAATCAAGGTACAACCGCAATGAAAGAAACAACAGCTTACATGATGACAAATATGCTGAAAACAGTTCTTACATCTGGTACTGGGACCAATGCAGCTATATCTGGTGTCTATCAAGCTGGTAAAACAGGAACTTCCAACTATTCCGATGATGAATTGGCGAAACTAACGAAGCCTTATGGTGGCTCTAGTGTTGTGACTCCTGATGAACTCTTTGTTGGTTATACGCAGAAATATTCAATGGCGGTATGGACAGGTTACACTAATCGTCTTACTCCTGTTCTGGATGACGGTGTGAAAGTTGCAACAGATGTTTACCGTGCGATGATGTCTTACTTGTCTGAAAGTGGGACAGAAGACTGGGAAATGCCTAGCGGCCTTTATCGTAGCGGAAATTATGTCTTTTTAGCCAATGCAACTAATAGATATCAACAAAATTATTATAATTCTACTTCAAGTTCTATCTTAGAAGAATCGTCTACATCTTCAAATAGTCAAGAAAGCTCTACTCAAGAGTCATCAAGTAGTTCTTCATCAAGCAGTTCTTCATCAAGTACGGAACCCAGTGCTTCCACATCTACAAATTCTCCTAATAACAGTAGAAATTCGGAAACTCCTCCCGCACGAAATCGATAATGAAGAAGTTTCTGAAAGCCAAGCCGTTTAGAAGTTAACACCTTCAAATCAGAGTTTTGTAAAAATTAAAAAACACGAACAATCTTATAGCCAGTTATTTACTGGTCTTGATTGCTCGTGTTTTTAATATTTCATTCTCTTGCAGAGTCTTTTGAAGCAAGATTAAAAGTTTTATCTCGCTTCTTTTTAATTCTTATTATTTGCTAGCCAAAGCTCCCATTGGATCCCACGGAGCAAGTACTTTTGGTTCTGCTTCATAAGCAGCTAATTCTTCAGCCGTTAAAAATTCTTTGCGGACAACGATTTGATAAGTGTATTCGTCCATCCAGTCATCACTGGCAACAAAATAACCTTTGTCTCCAACTTTATCTCCCCAAGAATTTTCCACTTTCCATTTTGTTGATTTTCCATTTTCATCCAAATCAACACCCGTCAAGACCATAGCATGGGTCATGAGACTTTCGCTGTAATCCAAACGTCCCGCTTTATCTTGTGTCAATTCAATATCCATGCTTGATGTGAAATCGTACATATCGTTAACCATAACGCCTGCTTTGCGGTTGCTAGATTGACCGACATCAGAACCAAACCAAACAGTTTCTCCAGCCTGCATTTGAGCAATAGCCAGCTCTTTCAAACGCTCCATATTAACATTCAAATAACGGACATCGCGCGCTCCTACGACATTTCCTAACATCTCAACAGTGTAAGATTTACCGTACGGTTTGTCAGTTGTAGGAGCATTGATGATTGAAACGTAATCATCTAATTGAAGATCCACGTATTTTTTGTAAAATGCTTGTGGTGTTAAGCCATTTTCACTGTGGAAATTGTTGTCTTTATCACGATAAGCAAAATCAAAAGTACGAGGTGGAAGTCCAAGTGACATTGCTAAGAAATTAAAGATTTCTTGCAAAAGCTCTTCTTTCTTAGCTTGGACAGCTACTGTGTCTGCTCCACTAGTAACCAAGTCACGCAAGATTTGTGCATCTTGACGGAGTAATTTATTGAGATATTGGTTGAGCTCACGACTATTGCTAGATGAAATGGATTCTGGGTAAACTGATTTTGGAACAACTCCATATTTTTCAAAAAGTGCCACAACCATATCCCATTGTCCGCCGTCTTGTTGAGGCGTATCTAAGAGGAATTTCACTTTGCGGCTAGTTAAGTCTTGGTCAGCTGTTGCTAAGACTTGCTCTAAGAACCAGTTGGATTTTTCATATTTATCCCAAAAGAATGTATGTGCTTGCGACAATTCAAATTCTTCCAATTGAAAGCCTGCAATCATTTTATGACGGAAAGTATTGAGTGCTGCAAACATCCAGCAACGTCCAGATGCTTTTTGATTGCTGACTTTATCTTTGGTTAAGTCAATAGAAAACACAGGATTGTTTTCAATCGCACTACTGCGCTTTTCAAGCGATGTTAATAAACCATTGTGGCTAACTGCATTTTCAATTGCAGCATACTTAGCAGTTGCTTCATAATTTGCATATAATTTATCTGTAAATTGTTGATCTATAGAATTCATAGATACCTCCTTCTAATTCTAAACACTATTATAGCTTATTTTCAAAATTCTTCAAACAAAAAGTTAGGCGCACCTAACTTTTTGTTATACAACTAATTTTAGTAGTCTTCGTATTCTAAAAAACGTGAGTCAGAACAATTCTCCTGCTTATTTCCAAAAATCATCGAAGATTGTAATCGGCAAATGGCGTTTATGCTCCCCTTTATGCCACCAAGATTCAATCCTTGCTTTCGTTTGGTCAGAAATGGTCTTACCTTCCAAATAGTCATCAATTTCGTTATAAGTGACACCGAGAGCGACTTCATCTGCAATGCCTGGCTTTTCCTCTTCCAGATCCGCAGTCGGTACTTTCTCATAGAGGGCAGGATCAGCGCCCAAGGCAGCCAACAGTTGCTTACCTTGCCGTTTATTGAGACGATAAAGGGGCAGAATGTCTGCACCACCATCACCAAATTTCGTAAAGAATCCTGTGACGTTTTCTGCGGCATGATCCGTTCCAACCACTGCTCCTTTATAAGAGCCTGCTAAAGCGTATTGCGCAATCATGCGACTACGAGCTTTAATATTGCCTTTATTGAAGTCTGAGACAGTTGCTCCTGTAGCCTCAACCGCTTTTGTCATAGCGTCTGCACTTTCTTTGATGTTAACCACAAGGCTGACATCTGGTTGGATAAAAGCGAGCGCTCTTTGGGCATCAGCTTCGTCAGCCTGCACTCCATATGGTAAACGTACTGCGATAAATTGATAGCTAGCATCGCCAGTCTCAGCTCGCATTTCCTCTATTGCTAATTGCGCCAAACGTCCTGCTAAAGTGGAATCTTGTCCGCCCGAAATTCCCAAAACATAGGTTTTCAAAAAGGAATGTTTTTTTAAATAATCCTTTAAAAAATCAATGGATTTACGGATTTCTTCTCGTGGATCAATGACAGGTTTCACACCTAATTGCTGGACAATCGTTTCCTGTAAGGTCATTTTGTCTCTCCCATTTGGCTTGCTTTTTTGCGCATTCGATCAATCAAATCCACCTTATCTTGCCATACATCACGTGCCAAATCCACAGGATAATCTTGTGGATTGAGAACCCGTTTGTATTCATCCCACAACTTATCAAACTCTTTGCGAGCATATGTTTGGATTTCTGTTAAGGTTGGCAATTGGTATACGAGTTGGCCTTGTTTAAAAACATCTACCAAAAGAGGCACTGCATCAAAATTTGTCACTGTTTTATTGATGTAGGTGTAAGTTGGGTGAAACATTTCTAACTCGGCAATAGCATTTACATCTACGCCGTCATAAGTAATATAGTCTCCTTCTGACTTGCCTTTTGCACGGCTAGTAATCCGCCAAACTTGTTTTTTACCCGGCGTTGATACTTTTTCCACATTATTAGAGAGCTTAATCGTATTACGCAAATTACCATGTTCATCTTCAATAGCCACAATCTTATAAACGGCTCCCAGTGCTGGTTGGTCATAAGCCGTGATGAGCTTAGTTCCAACGCCCCACACATCAATCTTGGCCTTTTGCATTTTTAAGTTGAGGATTGTATTTTCATCCAAGTCGTTAGAAGCATAGATTTTAGCATTTGGAAAACCAGCTTCATCCAACTGCTGGCGGACTTTTTTAGAAATATAAGCCAAATCCCCTGAGTCAATCCGCACTCCAAGGAAATTGATTTTATCCCCCATTTCACGCGCTACTTGAATCGCTGCAGGCACACCGAGACGGAATGTATCATAGGTATCCACCAAGAAAACACAGTCATGGTGCGTTTCAGCATATGCCTTAAAAGCTTCATAGTCATTTCCATAAACTTGAACGAGAGCATGAGCATGCGTTCCTAAGACTGGAATATCAAAGAGTTTTCCAGCCCGAACATTACTGGTTCCATTTGCTCCACCAATCACTGCCGCACGAGTTCCCCAGATAGCCGCATCCATTTCCTGTGCTCGACGTGTACCAAATTCCATTAAAGGCTCATCTTCGATAACTGAGCGAATCCGAGCTGCTTTTGTCGCTACCAAGGTTTGATAGTTGACAATGTTTAATAAGGCGGTTTCCACTAATTGACATTGAGCAAGGGGACCTTCTACTTGAACAATGGGTTCATTCGCAAAGACCAAATCTCCCTCTTGTGCAGACCGCACTGTTAATTCCAATTTTAAATTTGCTAAATAGTCTAAAAATTCTTCATCATAGTCAAGAGAACGAAGATAGACAATATCACTATCTGAAAATGTCAAATGATTTAAATAATGAACCATCCGCTCCAAGCCAGCAAAAACTGCATAGCCACTATGAAAAGGCTCTTTCCGAAAATAAACTTCAAAAACAGCACGTTTATTATGAATATTTCTTCTAAAATAAACTTGCATCATGTTAATTTGATACAAATCCGTATGCAAGGTTAAACTATCATCTGGATACATAACGACTCCTTATAAGATGTATTTTCACTTATTATACCACAAATCAAACAAGCAAGAGGAAATCTTGTTCAACTTTAGGTGTTTAAATAACTATTCTCAAGTTTTCCGTTGTATTGCGGTGTTTAAATTTTCAGTTTTAAAACATCTTAAAAACCAAGGTGCATTGGGTACAACTTTAAAAAGTCGCAAATTTATCCTTGGTTTTATTATATTATTATTTATTCTTAAATTTCAATTGGCTATAAATACCAAATACAAGTATCCAAATAGCTGAACCGATCGCTCCTACAACGGTTGATTTTTGTAAAAAGAGGGTTATAAATACAAAGGCAAAGAAGAACAAAGTAAGAGGATTGAGAAACTTATAGGCTGGCATTAGATAGCCATCTGCCATAAATTCTTTTGATTTTCTGTATTTCAGGTGAGCAATCATAGTAAGTGCATAGATAGCAATATAAACTCCTGATGAAGAAGCAGTAATCAAAGCAAAGGAGTCTGATACTCCTGGTAACACCTGAATAAAAGCAGCTAATGCAATTACTACCGCTGAGGTCAAAATAGCGTTTTGCGGAACATTTTGTCTGGATAATTTCCCAGCACCGATTCCATTCAAAAAGCGATTAGGTGAATCATGTGCAATTTGATACAAATGACGCCCAGTCGAATACAGAGTAGAATTCAAAGCTGAAGCAGCTGAAGTCAATACAACAAAGTTAATCAAAGCTGCAGCCCATTTGAGACCTGCCAACTTGAAAACAATCACAAAGGGGGAATCTGTGGTTGCCAAATCCCGCCAAGGGATAATCGCCATAATTGCAAGCAGAGAGCCTCCGTAGAAAAGAACGATCCGCAAGGGGATTTCTTTAATAGCCTTTGGCAATACCTGCCGAGGATTGGCTGTTTCAGACGTTGTGATTCCAATAAATTCAATAGCTTGATAAGCAAAGAAGACCATTTGAAAGCCCATGACAAAACTCATAAAACCATTAGGAAATAATTGGAAATTTTGACTGATATTGCTGATGCTGGCTACACCATTGGGCGTTTTAAAGCCTGTCAACACCATAAAAATCGCTGTCACAATCAAAGCAATAATCGCTACAATCTTAACCATAGCAAACCAAAATTCAACTTCACCAAAGACTCGGACTGCAATCAGATTGACCATACTCAAAACGGCAAGGAAGACGATTTGAATCAACCATGCTGGCCAAGTCGGAAACCAAAATTGGACGTACTGTGCAACTGCCGTGATTTCTGCCATACCGATAAAAATGAGGGAAATCCAATAGGACCAACCGGAAAAATAGCCCCAGCCATTCCCAAGATACTTGGTAATGAAGTTGATAAATGTGTGCTGGTCTGGATCATAATACAACATCTCTCCAATCGCCCGCATCATCAAATACATAAAGACGCCGGTCAACATGTAAATGAGGATAATAGATGGCCCTGTCAAACTAATCGAACGTCCTGCTCCCAAAAAGAGCCCCGTTCCAATTGTCCCAGCAATAGCAATGATTTGGACATGACGATTTTTTAAGCCACGTTCCATTTTATTCTTATTATTTTCAGAATTCTTTTCACTCATACGAAGCCTCCTTTTCACATGAACTTTTCCATTGTACCACAATTCTGATAATTTCACTAGTCATTTATGAGGGCACGAGAATTGAACAAATCAAAAGAACCTTTTCCTTTCCTAATTCTCCAATGCATCACTGTATTTTTATTAAACAAAAAGAAGCTGGGATGAAAGTCTCCAGCTCCAATGTATATAGTACAATAAACCAGCGACGCAATAGCTGATTGCTCAAAGCACGTCTTTGAGGTGGCAAATAGGACTTGCGAAGCAAGTTCGAAAGAATGCCTTTGTCAAATACTTCGTTTTTTATCCACAACCTAAACAGTCTGAGAGACTACTGAGAAGCCTTGCGTGGCTGAGACTATGAATTAAAAATTTTCAAGACGATTTTGGTCTTTCGCTCTAAAAATTCTCTGTGATATACTTGTAGACTTCTTGCCCTGCGACTGCCCCGTCACCAACAGCTGTCGTTACTTGGCGAAGGTCTTTTTCGCGAGCATCTCCAATAGCATAGATGCCAGAAATAGCCGTTTCCATATGATTATCGGTTACAATCCAGCCTGCTTCATTGGTAATGCCCAAATATTTGGCAAACTCACTAACTGGGTCTAAACCAACATAAATAAAGACACCGCCAAATTTACGCTCCGACACTTCACCTGTTTTGACATTCTCTACCACAATGCTGCTAACGCGGTTGTCACCTTTGATTTCTTTTACCACTGAGTCCCAGATAAAATGAATCTTTTCATTGGCAAATGCACGTTCTTGCAGTAACTTTTGGGCTCGCAATTCATCACGCCGATGAACAATGGTCACCGTTTTTGCAAAACGAGTCAAAAAGATCGCTTCTTCTACCGCAGAGTCGCCTCCACCCACGACAAGTAGGTCTTCATCTCGGAAAAAGGCGCCGTCACAGACTGCACAATAAGAAACCCCACGGCTGTTTAATTCTTCTTCACCAGGTACTCCTAGATGACGGTGAAAGGCACCAGTCGCAATAATAAGTGTCTTCGTTTCAAAAACCTCATCTTCTGTAAAGACTTTTTTTATTGCTCCTTGATCTTCGATTTTTTCAACAGAGCCAAACAAATGCTCCACTCCCAAATTTTCGAGCGGTTCAAACATTTTTTCGGCTAGCTCTGGACCACTGATATTAGCATAACCGGGATAATTTTCAATATCTGAGGTATTGTTCATTTGGCCACCGGGGATGCCTCTTTCTAAAAGACCAACTTTGAGATTACTTCTAGCAGCATAAAGCGCAGCTGTCATGCCTGCTGGTCCAGCTCCAATAATAATTGTGTCGTACATAAAATTTACTTCCTTTATTGTAATCACTGTTATTCTAACGTTATTAAGCTCTTTTTTCAAACATTATGCTCTGAGGATAAGCAGAATCCCCATCATTGCAAAGGATAAAATCGGAATCGTCATCACTGCAATCAATAGCATATCATACAGATGAGCTTGTCGCTCTTTGATTGTTTTATCAACACGTCGAACAGCACGAAGCCCAATCCATAATCCGAGAAAACTCCCCACCAATAGCGCCGTAATCAGTAAACTCTCTAGATAGAGTAAAAAAACTTGAGACAGCATAGCCACTCCCCTATTTCATAACTTTATAATTGAAGGCATTCAAAACAAATGCCGCAAACTTGAAAATAAACCCAGCTAGCAAGGCCAACTGGGCTTCTTTTTCTATTATATCAAATATATGTCCGTTTGTAACTGGCAAAAAATTCTTTTGTGCGTTCTTCTTTAGGGCGGTTCATTATTTCATCAGGAGTGCCTGTTTCGATAATGTGTCCCTTATCCAAAAACAGCACTTTATCTGCCACTTGCGAAACAAAAGACATGTCATGGCTGACTAAAATCATGGTCTGACCAGCCTTGGCTGCATCTGCAATGGATTTTTCAACTTCCCCTACCAATTCAGGATCAAGTGCTGATGTTGGCTCGTCTAAAAGCAGAACATCTGGCTTCATCGCAAGCGCACGCGCCAAAGCAACACGCTGTTTTTGTCCACCTGACAAATGACGCGGATAGTGATTTTCACGGTCTGACAGACCAACTTTTGCCAATTCTTCTTTGGCAAGACTCGTTGCTTCTTGGTCTGAGAATTTTTTTACAATCAATAAACCTTCTTTGACATTGTCCAAAGCCGTTCGGCGCTCAAAGAGATTAAACTGCTGAAACACCATAGCTAACTTTCGTCGCAAGGTTAGGATTTCTTCCTTGCTAATCTTAGAAAAATCGACAGTAAAATCATCAATGGCAATCGTGCCGCTGTCCGGCTGTTCCAGATAATTCAAGCTGCGTAAGAAAGTAGATTTTCCCGCACCAGATGAGCCAATTAAAGCAACTACTTCTCCTTTTTGAATCTCTAAACTAAGATTGTTTAAAACCATTTGTCCAGAAAAGGATTTGCTGAGATTTGAAATACGAATCATTATCGAACATCTCCTTTCGCCTGTATTTGTGGATTGAGATTATCAGGCACTTCAATCGCCATTCTCTTTTCGATAAACCGCCCAAGTGCTTCAATCACAATATTCACGCCCCAATAGACAAGAGCAACTGAGATAAAGCGCTCAAAGTAACGGTAATCTGCACCACCCAAAATCTGCGCTTGAGCAAAAATCTCAACAACTCCTGCACTAAAAGCCAGAGAAGTTCCCTTGGTCAAGCCAATCAAAGAGTTAATCAAGGTCGGTGTGGCAACCACAGCTGCATTGGGGATAATAACACGGCGGTAAACCTGTCCGTTTGTCATTCCCAAACTACGAGCTGCTTCAATTTCTCCAGCATCAACAGACAAAATCGCCGCTCGAATGGTTTCACTAGCGTAAGCCGCTTCATTAAAAGCAAAAGCTACAATGGCAAATAGATAGGCTGGAATAGCATTGATATTCAGGCCCGTTCCAAATCGCAAGTTGATGGCCTTCAGAAGCAAAGGAATCCCATAATAAGTCAGCATGAGCTGAACAAGCACTGGTGTCCCTCGCAAGAAACTAACGAAAAAAGCCTGCAAAGGATACAAAACTTTCACACGGTTGATTTTGACAATAGCAAAAATAAGAGCCAAAATCAAGCCAAAAAAAGCTCCTCCCAAAGTCAATAGCAAAGTTGTCGGTAATTTTTCAATAATTCTGGGTAGTCCGTCAAACACAGATCGCCAGCTAAAAAGCTGTCCGTCTGGAATCTTCTGAACCAATTCTTGATACCAATTAGAGGCTAAAATCACTGTTGTAACAATCATAGTAACTTCCCTTTCTCGATAATGTCTAATTCTATCACAATTTTTTTATTTTACCAATTATTTGCTACGATAAAAATAGACTAGCAAGACTAGTCTATCACATTCGTTCTCTAAAGAATAATTGTTTTTATTTATGGGAGTGATAAAGAAATTTTAAGACTAAAACTGTTGACGTTTGGCTTTTCTTTCTGCACGACCGCGTGCTCGATTTTCAGCTCGCTTCGTTTTTCGACGTTTTTCATTGACAGCCCACTGGATTTTCTTCTTATAGCCCGGTTTGACTTTCTTCTTTTTCTTTTTAACCAGACCAATCATTTCCGTGTCCAATTTTTCCTGCGTTTTTTCACGATTGGCACGACGATCGCGGTCATAGGTATCTTGAAATTCTCCGTTTTTAATCATCTTGGGAATGAAGTGAATGCCCAATTTTTCCAGCTCACGAATATCTGAATCATCGCTCGGTTGATAAAGTGTAATGGCTGTTCCCGGTAGACCATTTCTGCCAGTTCGTCCCACTCGGTGAACGAAGAAGGACAAATCTTGCGGAATCGCATCATTGATGACATGACTAACGCCTTCAATATCAATTCCCCGCGCAGCTAAATCTGTCGCAACAATGTATTCAAAATCTAGGTTCTTCACCTGATTCATAATCCGTTTTCGCTCCCGCGGTGCAATATCCCCATGAATCTTTGCTACTTTGAGACCTTGCGCTGTCAGATAGCTATGCAATTCATCCGCTCGTGTCTTAGTATTGACAAAAATCATAGCTAGATAAGGCTGTAGGAGCTGTGTGATTTTATAAATTTGCGCATTCTTATCACGTCCTTTTGTTGAAATCAGCCAATTTTCAATAGTATCTGAAATAACCGTTTTGATTTTGATTTGCTCAATGACCGGGTTGGATAGATATTTTTTTAAAAATGGCTGCAATTTTTGCGGAATGGTCGCAGAAAAGACTAGAAATTGCAAATCCTTCGGCAAACTGGATGCAATCTTATCCACCGTCATTAAAAATCCCATATCAAGTGTCATATCAGCTTCGTCAACGACAAAAGTATGCGCCTTATGAATGACTAAGTCACCAGATTCAACCAAATCATAAATACGTCCCGGCGTACCAATGACAATGTGCGGCTGACTGGAACTCAATTTCCCAATCTGACGATTTTTATCAGTTCCACCAACGTAATGAGCCACTCGGATTTCTTTATCAGAAAAAGCAGCAATTTGACGCGCAGCCTGATAAATCTGCCTAGCCAGCTCACGACTAGGGGCGGTAATGACAACCTGAACACTATCTGCATCTTCATTCAGCTTTTGAAAAATCGGCAGTAAGAAAGTGTGGGTTTTCCCTGAACCTGTTTTGGACTCTCCCACCAAGTTACGACCAGCAAGCACAACCGGAATGAGTTTTTCCTGGACTTCTGTTGCCTCAACAAAGTTCAAATCCTTGAGTGCCTCTTGGATATAATCTTTAAACTTAAATTCTGTAAATTTCATGTTTTCCTCTATTCGTCTCTTATTCTATCTATTATACCAGAACTTGCTTTAAAAATAAAAATGAATCATGTTTTTCTCTTCTTATTTCCTCTCTTTTCTATGAAGCTCTCCTTATTTTATGATACAATAATAATAAGTTTACAAAAAAGGGATGACCATGAAAAAATTTATTATTACTCTTGTAACGACTCTCTTGATCTTCCTAGCTCCTACAGCTTTAGCGGACAACTTTGAAGTAGGTGCTAAGCATGCTATCGCAGTTGACGTTGCAACCGGAAAAATTTTGTATGAAAAAGATGCTAATCAGCCAGTTGAAATTGCTTCTATTACTAAACTACTAACAGCCTATTTAGTCTATGAAGCGATTCATCAAGGAAAATTCACTTTACAAACTTCAGTAGATATTTCTGACTATCCTTATCAACTAACCGTTAATCCAGACGCCAGTAACGTTCCTTTGGAAGCTAGAAAATATACTGTCGAAGAACTGTTAGAAACTTCTTTAATAGCAAGTGCCAATAGCCCCGCGATTGCCTTAGCTGAAAAAGTCGCTGGCAGTGAGAAAAAATTTGTTGACTTGATGAAAGCTAAATTGCAGCAATGGGGAATCAAAGATGCTACTATCGTTAATGCTTCTGGACTGAATAATTCTGTTTTAGGAGAAGAACATATTTATCCGGGTTCAGGAAAAGAAGACGAAAATAAAATGAGCGCCCACGATGTTGCAATTATTGCTCGGCGTTTAATCCTTGATTACCCAGAAGTTCTAGAAATCACCCAAAAAGCTACGTCTAACTTTGCAGGCATGACGCTTACATCGTCCAACCACATGCTCAAAAACATGCCCGCCTTTCGAGCTGGAGTAGATGGCCTCAAGACTGGAACTTCTGATAAAGGAGGCTCTTCCTTTGTCGGAACAATCCAGCAAAGAGGAATGCGTTTGATTACGGTTCTCCTCAATGTTAATCATGCAGATGAGGATGCCCGCTTTACGGCTACCTCTAGATTTATGACCTATATTTATCAACAATTCACAGTCCAAACTCTTGTGAAAAAAGGCGAAGCCTACAATAAAAGCTCTGCCCGCGTCATTAACGGGCAAAAAGATGAAGTCACTGCTGTTGCTAGTGAAAAACTCACCATTGTGCGGAGATACAATCATAAAAAACCGACTGTCCATTTTTCAACTGATAAAAACGGTTATCCCACTCCTTTAAAAAAGGGTGTCGTTGTTGGGAAATTGACCTATACTGATAATGATTTGATTGGAAAAGGCTATCTTGACAAGAAACCACCAACTATTTCCATGCTTTCAGCAGAGAAAATTGGTCGTCCTTTCTTCCTCAAATCATGGTGGAATGAATTCGTCCAATATGTCAATGAAAAATTATAAACGAGCAAAATAAAAATCAGTATTCGTAGATGCTTGATTTCATCGTTCATCTCCACATAGCTCGAAAGACTTGAGAAACCTTTTGCAGTTGGAAAGCAAATGTAACTTGATGACAAAATGGGCTGTAAAAGTTGATATAGCAACATATTATAGCTCATTCCCACAAGGTTGCTCAACACCCTGAGAGACTGTCGAGGTGGCAGATAAAGAAAACAAAGTTTTCGTCAAAAGTACTCTTCCAAGCTTGAAAAGCGAATCGCCTTGAGACTTGCTTTTCAAGCTCTATCCGTAACCTCAACGCAGTGCTTTGAGCAATTAGCTACTGCGTCTGTAATGCTAACGATATAAACAAAGAAAGCTGAGCACTTTTGTCTCAGCTTATTTATTTTAGCTTCATTTACTCAACTTTTCAGAATTTCCAGCTTCCTCAATCGCCTTTTTAAGAGCGTTCCAACCTAAGGTTGAGCATTTGATGCGTTGAGGGAACTTAGCAACACCAGCTAAAAAAGCTGCGTCTCCTAGCTCCTGTTGCTGCTTATCTTCCTTACCTTGAACCATTTGGGAGAAAATTTCTGCCAAAGCTAGCGCTTCATCCTTCGTCTTCCCTAGGACTACATCCGTCATCATACTGGCTGAAGCTGTAGAAATACTGCAGCCAGAATTCACAAAGGCAATATCTTCAATCACGCCCTGCTCATCAAATTGAACCGACAAGCTGATGACATCACCGCACGTAGGATTGTTGAGACTAACTTGTTCTACGCCCTCCAATCGACCTTGATGATGAGGGTGAGCTGAATGGTCCGTCACAACTGCTTTATAAAGGCTATTTAGTTTAGAAAGTGCCATTGAAAAACTCCTTTGTTTTCTGCAAAGCTTCAACAAGCTTATCACAATCGGCTTTGGTATTATACAGATAAAAGCTAGCCCGAACAGTTGCTGCTACTCCTAGGTAACTCAACAAAGGTTGAGCACAGTGATGTCCAGCCCGTACAGCCACGCCTTCATAGTCCAGAGCTGTTGCTACATCATGAGGGTGAAGCCCAGCTAGATTAAAAGAAATAACACCCGACCGCTGAGTCAAGTCCTCCGAACCATAAATGGTAAGCCCCTCAACAGCTTGTAATTTTGGAAATGCGTAAGCTATCAATTCTTGCTCATACTGATGAACTGTTTCCATTCCAATCTTGTCCAGATAGTCAATGGCGGCAGCTAGACCTATAGCACCAGCTATATTGGGTGTGCCTGCTTCAGACTTCCAAGGCAACTCTTTCCATGTCGCTTCTTGTTCATAGACAAAATCAATCATTTCCCCACCAAATTCGACAGGCGACATTCGCTCAAGTAGCTCTTCTTTGCCATAGAGAACACCGATACCAGTCGGACCTAGCATCTTGTGACCTGAAAATGCAAAGAAATCAACGTCCAAGTCTTGTACATCAATCTTCATGTGAGGGACTGATTGAGCTCCGTCCACCACTAAAAGAGCATTTGCCTGATGCACTAAGTCTGCTATTTCTTTTATGGGATTCACCACACCTAGTACATTAGAAACATGCGCCAAAGCAACAAATCGCGTCTTTTCAGTCAATTTCGACCGAAAGTCAGCGAGATCTAACATGCCGTCTTTCAGATAAGCATAAATCAATCTAGCACCTGTCTTCTTACAGGCTTCCTGCCAAGGAATGATATTGGAATGATGTTCCATAACGGAAATCAGCACTTCGTCACCTGGCTGCAAGACATTTTCAGCATAGCGCGCCACCCAATTGAGACTAGTCGTCGTTCCTCTCGTAAAGAGAACTTCTTTCGTCGAAGCGGCATGGATAAAGGAGCGCACTCGTTCCCGCGCAGCTTCATAAGCTGCCGTTGCCCGTTCTGCTAGTGTGTGAACACCACGATGAACATTGGCATTGTCTTTTTCGTAATAAGCTGCAATCGCCTCTAATATCTGCGTAGGCTTTTGGGTTGTAGCCGCATTGTCCAAATAAACCAAAGGCTCATCATTGACGATTTGATCCAAAATTGGAAAATCCCTCCGAAGGATTTCTACATCAAGTTTAGACATTTCTTTTCCTATCTTTTATTTCTTAGCCAAAATTTCATCAATATTTTCAATCATCTCAGCACGGACTTCTTTAACTGGAATTTCAACAATAACAGATCCTAAGAATCCACGCACGACCAATCGTTCTGCAGTTGCCTTATCCAGTCCCCGACTCATGAGATAGTACATATCTTCTGGATCTACCTGACCGATAGAAGCCGCATGCCCTGCTGTGACATCATTTTCATCAATCAAAAGAATAGGATTGGCATCTGAACGTGCTTGATCAGATAGCATCAGTACTCGACTTTCCTGTTGAGCATCTGCTCCCTTAGCTCCCTTAATAATGTGTCCAATACCATTGAAGGTCAAAGTTCCCTTTTCCAAAATAACTCCATGTTGGAGGATATTGCCGATTGAATTGCAACCGTAGTTGGTGACGCGACTGTCAATCCCTTGTATCTGTCTACCACGAGAGAGAGCCACCACTTTCATATCCGCATGACTGCCACGACCAAACAAATCACTGTCAAAATCAGCAATCACATTGCCTTCATTCATGACTCCGATTGCCCAGTCAATCATTGAATCATCGTCCAACTTGCCCCGACGACTGATATAAGCTGTCACATTTTCCCCCAGACGGTCAATAGCTGAGAACTTAATCTGAGCACCAGCCTGTGCAATCACTTCCACCGTGATATTCGCAGTCACGGGAACAGTCCCAGAGCCATAAGTCTCCAGACGCTCCAAATAGGTAAACTTGGCATGCTTCCCTGCAATAATCAGAATATGCTTGTTAAATGGCACATCACTTTCACTGTCTTGGTAAAAAATGCCTTCAATAGGCTGATTAATTTCAACATTATCCGGAATATATAGCACCGCTCCACTATTGAAATAAGCTGTATGATAAGCTGCTAGCTTATCTTCGTCATATTTAACAGCAGACATAAAATGTTTCTCAATGATTTCTGGAATTTCCTCAAGAGCAGAATAAAAGTCTGTGAAGACAACGCCCTGCTCCGCTAAGTCAGCCGGCAATTGCTCTAAAACAGTCTGCGTCCCAACCTGAACCAATGTCAAATGGTCATTCAGTGCTGTAAAATCAGGCACATTTGCAAGAGCCTCACTTTCTGACAGCGTGCCGTCTCCCAAATTCCAACGATGAAATTTCACACGCTCAATAACAGGCAGTTCCAACTTATCTATTTTATCAAAAGCAGCTTGACGGAGATTTGCCAACCACTCAGGCTCCGCATGCATTTGTGAAAAATGTTTAATGGTTTCTTTTGTCATTTCATTCTCCTATCTTTTCTAAGTAAAAAGAAAGGTTGACTAGACTTCTTCTTGGTAATCAAAACCAAGTTCTTCAGCCAATTTGGCATAACCTTCCTGCTCCAAACGAACAGCTAATTCCGGACCACCAGAAGCAACTACACGCCCATCCATCATGATATGGACCACATCAGGCGTAATATAATTCAACAGACGTTGATAGTGCGTAATAATCATAGCACCAAAATGTTCACCACGCATAGCATTGACGCCCTTAGACACCACTTTCAACGCATCAATATCTAGTCCAGAGTCAATTTCATCCAGTAGCGCAAAAGTTGGCTCTAGCATCAACAATTGCAAGATTTCATTGCGTTTCTTTTCACCGCCAGAAAAGCCTTCATTCAGATAACGCTCGGCCATTTCCTCTTTCATATTCAGCAATTCCATCTTTTCGTCCAATTTCATGATAAAATCACGAACAGAGATTTTTTCGTCGTCTTCTTTACTTGCATTCATAGCTGCTCGCAAAAATTCTGCATTGGTAATGCCTGGAATTTCACTTGGGTACTGCATAGCCAGAAAAAGCCCCATGCGAGCTCGTTCGTCCACATCCAATTCTAAGATATTGACACCGTCAAAGAGAACTTCTCCCTCGGTTACCTCGTAATTCGGATTTCCCATAATCGCTGCTGATAAGGTGGATTTCCCCGTACCGTTTGGACCCATAATGGCGGCAATTTCTCCTGTTTTAAGAGTCAGATTGACTCCTTTTAAGATTTTCTTTCCTTCAATTTCTACGTGGAGATCCTTGATTTCTAAGACAGACATGGTAATTTTTCCTTTCTTTGTAACCATAATATACCTTATAAGTATAGCAAAAAAAAAGCCAAAAAGGCTTTTATTTTGTTTTAATTTAAGATTCTATTTCTTTCTTCTATTCCTGAATTTTGTACGAATTTCTTCTCGATAAGCAGAATTTCCAATGAACCGAAGAACATTAAGGAGTGGTGTCCGATTTTGACCCAGAACACCAATTAGTTCTACCAAAAGTTCCACTCCAAAAAGTAGTCCAATAATTAACAGCGTCCCACCGATACGGCTCGAAACATTTAGCAAAAGAGAAATCATGGCAAAAATCATAGAAATGCCATAAATAACCAAGACTGTCCCACGATGTGTTAAGCCCAAGGATAACAGCCGATGATGAAGATGTCGCTTGTCTGGTGTGTAAAACTTTTGCCCAGATAAAGTTCTACGCACAATCGCTAAAAATGTGTCTGTAATCGGCACTCCCAGAATAATCATCGGAGTAATCACAGCGACAGCTGTCGCATTCTTCAAACCTTGAAGTGATAAAACCGCAATCATAAAACCGATAAACAGCGCTCCTGTATCTCCTAGATAAATAATAGCTGGATGATAATTATAAGGGAAAAAGCCTGCAATAGACATGACCAAGACGAAAATAGTTAAGGTTAGAAAAACATTGTGATCTGGCAAGAAAAAGTAGGAAACGATCCCCATTGTCACCAGCGAAATAATCGATACACCACTCACTAATCCGTCTAACCCGTCAATCAAATTGACGGCATTGGTAATCGAAATAATCCAGATAACCGTCAAAATAAAAGATAACCAAGGGGCAAAGTGCAATAGTGGTCCGCCAAAAGGAATTTTAAAATGATTCAAACGGAAATCAGTCAATAACCAAATCAAACTGGCAGCCAACACAATTCCTGACATCTTTGCTAAAGGCTTCAACTCTTTCACATCATCAATAAGCCCTGTTAAAGCAATGATGCCGCCGCCTGAGACAACCGGCCAAATATAATCAAAATAACCCTTTCCATGAAAGGTCGCTTGCACAATCATCGGCATAAAAACAAGTGTAGCAACCGAGAAAGAAATAACAATCGCTAAACCTCCGCTGCTTGGCATTGGTTTTTTGTTGATTCTTCGAGCATTGGGATAATCAACCGCGCCTATCTTAAATGCCAATAGACGCACTAAAGGTGTGAGAACTACACCAATAAAAAAGGTCCCAAGCAACACCAAAATGAATTTTAAAGGGAAAGGAATCATGAGCATTTAACCTTTTGAAGACTAGCAACCGCCTCGTTGACAAGTAATAAATAACCATGCTCTTGCAAAACAGCTCTTGTCACATCTGTGTCTTCTGCATGTTCACGCATAGAAGCCAAAAGCCAAGCTGGATAACGCTTAGGCTGTCCTTCAATATCAACCAAGATTGTCAAATAATAATGGTCGTCCATTTTGTACAACTCCGAAGTGTTAACAGTATAATCTACTGTCTTAGAAAAAACAATCGCTTCTTTCAGGCTGGAAAATTTCAAAATGTAATAGATATATTTTTGCGTTAGCTCGTCACTATTTTCCTCCTGTTCTTCCATATCAGAAGTGCTTGTGTTATCGTCTGCTTCCGCCGTTTCCAAAGAACGAACAGCTTCAATATCGTCTTTGCTTTTCTCAAAAATATTTTTTTCTAATGTCTTTAAAAATTCATCTGGAGACATTTGAGACAGCTCTTCTACATCTGGCAAATCCGCCAAATCCTCGAAGTTCAGATTCTTATCAATCTTAGACTTGGTGACAAACACGTCCAGTCGGTCTGGTTTAGGAGTTACACGAAAACTGAGCATACCGCTATCCAAAAAACTCTCTGGCATTTCCAACTCATCTAAAATTGCATAGAAAAACTCTTCTGTCTTTTCTTGCGGAACAAGAAAATCTGACATCTCCATTCCATGTTCTTCTAAATCTTCTAATTTTATTGTGATCTTAATCGTTGTATCACTAATTTGCTTCATTTCCATAGCATTACCTCATACTTCTAGTCTTTTTATTATACTAAAATTTCGGATTTTTTACAAAAAATAGATAGCCTTTGTCTTCTTTTGCAATTCAAACTTCTAAGAGACATTTTGCCTCAAGAACTTTTGAACTTCAAAATAACAAAAAGCGCCCACTAGAGCGATTTTTATCTATTTTGTCCCCTCTCGAGGTAATATGGGTTACTAACTAAGTCAAACAAAGTTTTGATTCACACACCAGGGTTTCCGTCCCCTCTCGAGGTAATATAGGTTACTAACCAACTCACAAATGCAGATGGTAGAAGCTTGACAGTTTCCGTCCCCTCTCGAGGTAATATAGGTTACTAACTGAAGGAGAGCGGATTGCTTATTCTATTCTATCTGTTTCCGTCCCCTCTCGAGGTAATATAGGTTACTAACTTACTATGACATGGGCGACCGTTATGGAAATGACGCGTTTCCGTCCCCTCTCGAGGTAATATAGGTTA